>CAYSIX010000017.1:0-10557 GCA_964431205.1 uncultured Phycisphaeraceae bacterium | reverse complement strand
GCGTGAGGTTGGCTTCCAGCTCGTCGGCCGGCCACGCGCGGGCCGCGCCATCAACGGTGACGGCGTTGATCGACACCGAGTCGTGCCGTCCGGGCACGTCCTCGAACGCCAGCACGATCGCGCTGGGCTGGGCGACCTGTTCGAGGCGACGGCCCGCGAGGCTCGCCTCCAGCTCGTGCACCTCGAACGACTCACGCCAGGCGTAGCTGAGCCCGAACTCGGCGCCGAACTCATCGGTCGGGCACACGAACAGCTCCGCCTCGCCGCCGACATAGGGCAGCAGCAGCCAGTCCCAGGGTTCGTCGTCGTCGGGAGGCAGGATGCCGCGGTGCGCCTGCGCGTACCCGTGGAAGCCCAGGGCGATCTGACGGAGGTTGCTCAGGCACGCCGCGGCCCGACCCCCCTCGGCGGCGCGCGAGAGCACGGGCAGCGTGAGGCCGACCAGCAGGGCGACGATCGCGATCGCGACAATCAGCTCGATCAGGCTGAAACCGGGTCGTGGGCGAAGCATGGATCGCTCCGATAGGGTCAGTCGTCGGGCGCGACTCACGGCTGGCCACACTCACCGGACGATCCCTTGACGGTTGATCGCGTCGGTGAGCGCAGCGCGGCCGTGAGTCCGTCTGCCGATGCGAGGTCCCGGATCACTCGACCGCGGGCGGGTCCACGACGTCGAGCCGGCCGACGCCGCGGATCGCGCCGCGGAAGCGAGGCGCGGGGGCGATGTCGGGTCGCTCGCCAGTGTCATCGTTCTGGCGGGCGGCGTGGTCCGGGTGGACGGAGTGGAACCGACCGTGCAGCCGCACCCGGCCGTCGCGCACGTGCAGGCGGGCGGCGACGACGACCTGGAAGCGGTGCTCGACGCCGTCGATGACGGTGGTCGCGGTCCCGCGGCCGAGATAAACCCGTCGTCGGGGTTGGAAGGTTAGCGGTCCGGACAGCTCGATCGACGCGGTCGAGTCGCCGTTGATCTCGTTCAGCTCGCCGAGTCGCAGCCGGGCCTGCGTGCGGTCGGCGACGCCGGCGCCGCGGCCGCGCAAGCGAGTGACGGCGGGGCGTTCGCCGGCCGGTCCCGGCGTGATCTGGGCCGCGACGACCCGCAGGCGCAGCTTGGCGACCAGATGCGCACGGTCGCGATCACGTTCCCGCGCACGATCCGGTTCGTCGGCCACCGCCGCCCCGGGCCCCGGCAGCCCGCTGAACAGCAACGTCGCGCAGCAGACAAGTGACGTGTGAATCAGTCGGTTCATGGCATGAATCCTCCACAAAAGCGATGCGCACCCCGTTTTCCAGGCAACGACACCGGGACAACGCCCGGTCGATGACCGTATTGCATGCATCGGGAGTCGAAAATGTGCCAACGCAGACCCGGACCGGTCTCAGCCGCGGATGGCGGTGAAGATCAGCTCGCGCACCACCTTGGGGTTGGCCTGGCCCTTGCTGAGCTTCATGATCTGGCCCATCAGGGCGCCGACGGCCTTGTCCTTGCCGCCGCGGATGTCCTCCACGGCCTTGGCGTTCTTCGGGTCCGCGAGCACCCGCTGAACGTATTGCTCGAGCGCCGCGGTGTCCGAGACCTGCAACAGGTTGTGCCGCTCGGCCAGGGTCGTGGCGTCGTCGTCGCTCTCACACGCGTGGCCGAACAGCTCGTCCGCGGCGCTCGAGCCGATCTTGTCCGCGGCCACCAGGTCGGCGATGCTCTTGATCTGCTGCGGCGTGATGCCCAGCTCGCTGATCAGGCAGCCGCGCTCGTTGGCGCGCTTGGCGCCGTAGTTCAGCAGCATCGCCGCGGCACGCTTGGGCTCGACGCCCGCGGCGATCACGTCCTCGAAGAACCGGCACACCGCCGGCTCGTCGATCAGCGTCGCCGCGTCCACCGGCGCAATGCCGTACTCCTGCACGTAGCGCGACCGCTTGACGGTCGGCAGCTCGGGCAGCCGCTCGTCGAGACGCGCCAGCCAGGCGTCGTCCACCGCCACCGCCACCAGGTCCGGGTCGGGGAAATAGCGGTACTCGTCGGCGTCCTCCTTGTGCCGTTGCAGCGTCGTCACGCCGCGGCCGTCGTCCCACCCGCGCGTCGTCTTGGCGCGTCCGCCCATCACCCGCCCGGTCTCCAGCCACTCCTCGACCTGCCGCTCGTACTCGTACGCCACCGCGCCGTACAGCGCCTTGAACGAGTTGAGGTTCTTGATCTCGACGATCGGCGTGCGGTACTCCCGACCGTCGCGCTCGATCACGACGTTGATGTTCGGCTCAAACCGCATGTGCCCGCGCTGCATGACGCCCGCGGTCACCCCCAGGTGCCGGCAGATCGACCGCAGCGCCTGCCCGAACGCCACGCACTGCTCGGGGCTGGACAGGTCCGGGTGCGTCACGATCTCCAGCAGCGGCGTGCCCGCGCGGTTCAGATCCACGATCGAGAAGTCGATCGGCCGGCCGCCCGGCGCCTCGTGCAGCAGCTTGCCCGCGTCTTCTTCCAGGTGAGCACGGATGATGCGCACGCGCTTCGTGGGCGCGTCGGTTTCGTCCGACTCGGGGATGTCGAGCCAGCCCTCGCCGCAGATCGGCAGGTCGTACTGGCTGATCTGGTAGTTCTTCGGCAGGTCGGGATAGTAGTAGCTCTTGCGGTCCCACTTCGTGTGCCGGGCGATCTGGCAGTTCAGCGCCCGGCCGACCAGCAGCGCCATCTCGACCGCTTCGCGGTTCATCACCGGCAGCACGCCGGGCATGCCGAGCACGACCGGGTCGAGCAGCGTGTTGGGCTCGGCGTCGAAGTAATCCGGGTGGGCCACGTTCGGCGCGCTGGTCCACATCTTCGACCGCGTCGCCAATTCGACGTGGATCTCCATCCCCACCATCAGCCTGGTCTTCAGTCCCGCAGCAATCGTCGGCATGCCTGTTTCCGTCGTGGCGTGGTTCGCTCGTGTCACGGGCGTGAGATCGAGGCGGGCGATTGTACCGGCGTCGTTCAACCGCCGTCACCCACCGGCCGCAGCGCCGACTCACGCTCCAGGATCTCAAACAGCTCCTCGGCCGTCTGCGGCCGACCGGCCACGATCGTCGCGCCGACCACCAGCCCCGGCAGCGGCACGTTGATGATCGCCTGGAAGTCGATGCCCCGGCGGATCCGCCGGGCGATGTCCTGCTCGATCAACGGGTCGCGGCCCAGCGCCTTGTCGCGGGGGATCAGCGTGGCGGCGAAGTCGATCGCTTCCTGCGGCGTGGGGGGCTGCTCGTGGGAGAAGATCCAGTCGTGGATCTCGGCGAAGCGGCCACGGTCGTGATGCCAGACGCGCAGGGCGAGTCGTGCCAGCTCGCAGGCGTGCTCGTGTCGGGCGTCGGTCTGGTCGTAGTAGGGGTTGCAGTCGGCGTCGAGCGGGCAGGCCAGGGGCAGGATCGCCAGTTGCTCGCCGTATCGTTGACGCGCCTGCTCGAGCAGGCCGTGCATCGTGCGGCAGTGGGGGCAGGTGTAGTCGAACGACTTGATGAGGATGACCGGGGCGTCGGGCGAGCCGATGATGGGTTGGCCGTGCGGGGCGAGCTGGACGGCGCCGTTGAGGACGGAGATGCGCCGGTCGCGCCCCGGGCCGGTGTCGAAATCGGGCCGGCCGCCCAGCCGGATCGGCCCGCCGTCACCGGAGTCGTCAGGGGCCTCGCCGGAAGCGTCGGGAGCCCCGAGGCTGGCGTCGCGTGGCGAATCGAGGGAAATCGAGGCGTCGCTCGGGTCGAGCTGCTTCACGGCGACGGTGGAAGCCGGCGCCAGCGTCTGACCGGCGACCAGTGCCGCGGTTGGCAACAGGGCCGCGAGCAGAACCAGCGTCACGGCCCGGCCGCCGATCATGAGCGGGTCGGCCGGCTCGTCGGGGCTGACGCGCGTGCGGCCGAACGGCCCGACCCAGAGCACCAGGCCCAGCAGCGCGAGCGAGCAGGCGTGCACGGTGAGGCAGTAGGCGCAGGCCGTTTGCAGCTCGATCAGTTGCACGCCGATGAACCAGAGCGCCGCGAGCGAGGCGGTGGCCGACAGACCGAGCAGCAGCATCCAGCCCGCGCGCTGATTGGGTTCGGGGCGTTCGGGATGGACGAGCGTGGTGCCGATGAGGATGACGCCGTAGATCACCAGAGACGCGGCGGCGACGGGCAGGCCGAGCCACGTGGCGTAGGAGCTGGTGAGCACCTCGTCGCAGCCGGACCCGGCGCCGCAGCCGGGCAGCCCGCCGGACTTGAACACGAGCATGCTCGAGACGCCGAGGCCAACGAGCGCGAGCACGCGCAGCGTCCAGATCGCCGCGGGATGCGGGGGGCGAAAGCGGCTCGGGAACTCGTGACTCGTGTCCATCACGTCCTGAGGACTCGTATCGGGGCGTGCGCCCGGCCCGGGCGGCTCAGCCCAGCAGCGGATCGGCGCGGCCCAGCTTCTCGAACGCGGCCTGACGCAGCCGACAGGCGTCGCAGTGGGTGCAGGGGCGCACGCCCGTCGGCCGGGTGGCGTCCGGCACCGGATCGTAGCACGAATGGGTCAGCGCGTAGTCCACGCCCAGTGTCAGGCCGCGCTCGACGATCGCCGGCTTGGGCAGGTCGATCAGCGGCGCGTGCAGCGTCAGGCGATGGCCCTCGACGGCGGCGCGGGTCGCGAGGTTGGCCATGTTCTCGAACGCGCGCAGGTAAGCGGGGCGGCAGTCGGGGTAGCCGGAATAGTCGATGGCGTTGACGCCGAGGAAGATGTCGCGGGCTTGGAGCACCTCGGCCAGACCCAGCGCGAAGCTGAGGAAGATGGTGTTGCGGGCCGGGACGTAGGTGACCGGGATGCCCCGTGCCATCTCCCGGTCGCTGCGGCCCTTGGGCACGGGCAGGTCATCGGTCAGCGCCGAACCGCGGAACCCGCCGAACGCCTCTCGATCGATGGTGACCCAGCGGTGCGAGGCGACGCCGAGCTGCTCACCGACGAGCCGCGCCGCGACCAGCTCGGCCCGGTGGCGCTGGCCGTAGTCGAAGCTGATGGCGTGGCAGGTGAAACCGGCGTCGCGCGCGATCGCCACCGCCGTGGCCGAATCCAGCCCGCCGGACAGCAGCACCACGGCCGGCCGCGGATCAGTCGGGCTTGTCGTCGGATTCGTCATCGTCGGCGGATTCTTCCTCGGGCCGCGGCGGGGCGGGCATGACCACGATGGTCTGCGCGATGACGTCGCCCAGACGCTGACGATACATCCCGATCAACGGCAGGATCAATAGAAGCCACGCGATCAGGTCCAGCGCCTTGAGCGCACCGCGTGTGACGATCCGCCCGGCGGACGGCCGCTCGCCACGCATCCCCGTCACGCGCAGGCCCATGATCGCCTTGCCCAGCGTGCGCTGGGTGATCAGCTCCGTCACCGTCGTGTGCAGCACGAACAGGCCGATCGCCGTGGCGCCCGGCAGCATCGCCTCCGGCTCGCTGATCGCCGCGCCCGGCCAGTGTCGCGCCATCTCCGGCAGCGACGTGCCGTAGGCCACCAGCGGCACGACCGCCGCCGGCACCAGGTCGATCGTCCCGGCGCCCGCCCGCCGGCCGAGGTCCGCCAACGCCACCCCCTTCGGCAGCGACACACGGATCGACCGCGGGTCACGACGCCAGAACATGAACACCATCGCGATCATCACCACCAGCAGCACCAGCATCACGAGCTGCTGCGCCGCCTGATCCCACCACGCCGACTCCACCAGACCCACCGGCTTGACCTCGGGTTTCACCGTCCCGCGCAGGTCCAGCGTCACCGCACGCAGCGGCGTCGGGATCGGGTCCGTCGGCCACGCCCGCGGCGACGGCGTGTACCGCTCCGCCTGCGCCAGCAGCGTCAGCCCCAGACCGCTCGGCACCATCGCCCACCCGTCCTCCAGCGGCGCCTCCTCCAGTCTCACCGTGCCCAGGTCTGCCCGACGCCCCTCGCGCAGCAGGTGCGCCTCGACCTCCAGACCCCCACGCGTCATCCCCCACACCGCCACGACGAGCTGTCCCTGCACCGACAACGCCCGAAACGGCCCGGATCGCGTCAGCGGGTAATCCGTCCGTTCCCAGCCCTCGCCCACACGCTCGTACACGCTCAGCTCTCCCGAGGAACCCGTCGGCCGCGCCACCAGCACCAGCGACTCGGCCGAGCCGTCACGCAGCACCACCGCCGCCGGCGCCAGGTGCGGCCAGTCCTCCGGCAGGGCCACCGGCTCCCAATGGTCACGGTTCAGCCACAGCAGGCGGTCCACGGGCAACGGCTCGCCGTCCGCCGATGGCTCGTTCTCCTCGCCGGCCTCCGAGGATGCCGACCCCTCCTCCCCGTCACCGGCTTGCGCCGAATCGCCCGCGTCCGGTGCCCCCGGTTCCGCATCACTCCGCGCTTGCGACGGCCCCTCCACCCGCAACTTCGGCGGCAGACCGAGCGACAGGTTCAAGGCGCCATCCGACGTGTCGACCACGCCGCCCGGAGCCTCACTCGGATCCGGCTCAGCCCGGGCCGAGCCGAGTGCGCCAAGCTCTTCCAGCACCCTTCGGTTCTCCACACGAACCAGCGCATACACGCCCTCGGACCACGCCCCCCAACGACGCAGCACGGTCCCCGGTGGCAGGCTCGGCCGACGCTCCAGCGTCAGGCGGTCGAGCGTCGGCTCGTCCGGCGGGGCCAGCTTGGCCGTGTGCAGCTCACGGTCGGCGTCGAACAGCCACAGCCGACCTTGCGTCGCCGCCACCGACTCGACCGGCCCATACAGCGACCCGACACGCTCAAGCGCATCGGACGCGTCCGATCGTTCCCGGTGATACAGCGCCCACGTCGCCGGCTGATCGTCCCCGGCGGCCAGCAGCAGCCACGTTTGCTCACCGTCCCCCGCGGCCAGGAACGTCGTCGCCGTCGCCCGACCGACCACCCCCAACGCCAACAGCCCCAACGCCAGGACGCGACACCATCGACACCACTGCGTTCCGCGACGACCCGTTTGCATCGGATCAGAGTAGCCGCCCCGCACCGACGCGACCACCGCCGACGCCGCAACCAACTGATACGATGACGCGATGCTCAAGCATCGCCTGATCTTCGGGCCGCTGATGATCGCCGTCGGCCTGCTGCTGTTCTATCTCGACGAGCGCCTCGACCGCCTGGACCTGACCGGCACGGCCGCGCAGGCGTGGCTCGGCGGTCGTCCCCACCTGCCCGCCGGCCTCCTGCTGCTGACCCTCTTCCTGATGATCATCCCTTTGGCCGCGGCCGAGCTGCGACGCATCTTCCTCGCCGTGCACATCCCCGTGCACCTGACGTCTCTCTGGCTCAGCGGCACCCTCGGCTGCCTGCTGGTCTACATCCTCCCACACCACCTCGCGTCCCAGAGCACGCTGGCGATCTACGCCACCGGGATGGTCGGCGTCTTCCTCTTCGCCCTGATCCGACACAGTTGGCGCGGACAAACCGAGGGCGCGATCGGCGTCGCGGCCGTCACGATGCTCGTGTTCTTCTACCTCGGTGCGCTGCCCGGCTTCTACCTGGCCATCCGACGCTCCCACTCCGCCTGGGTCGTCGCCGCCGTCATCCTCATCTGCAAGGCCTGCGACATCGGCGCTTACTTCACCGGACGTTTGCTCGGGCGGCACCAGCTCATCCCCTGGCTCAGCCCCGGCAAGACGTGGGAGGGATTGCTCGGCGGCGTCGTCACCGCCGCCCTCGTCGCCGTCGCCCTCGTCCAGCTCGGCGACGCCACCGGCACCCTCGGACACTTCCAGCTCCGCGACGGCCACCGCGCCCTCGACCCGCTCTCGCTGCCGCTGGCGTTCGTCGTCATCGCCGGCCTGATCATCGGCCTGACCGGGCAGCTCGGCGACCTGACCATCAGCCTCTTCAAGCGCGACGCCGGCATCAAGGACTCCGGCAGCTCCATCCCCGGCTTCGGCGGCGTCCTCGACGTCATCGACTCGCCGCTGCTCGTCGCCCCCGTCGCCTACTGGTTGCTCCAGCTCGCCGCCATCATCGACGAGTGACCGGGCCCCATCGCAATCGGTTCGACAGGATAACAGGATTGGCCGGTTTCACCGGATCACCACGAAGACGCGAAGATGGCGAAACACACGAGAGCTTTGCGCGACTTTGTTTTGATCCGGTTCATCCGGCCGATCCGGTGATCCGGTCCAATCCTTACGCCGCGCTGCGCTTGCCGCCGCGGCGACGCCGACCGACCGTGCGCTGATCCCCCGTCATGCGACGGCGAGGCTTCTCCTGCATCACCTCGATCAGCTCCGACGGCGTGGCCGCCCACAGGTCCGCGCCGATCTCCTCGGCCAGGCCCTCGGCGCGGTTGAACACCCCGCCGCCCACGATGATCTGCAGCTTCGGGCACACGCCGATGTCGTGCAGCCGGTCGATCAGCAGCCGCGTGTACGGCACCGTCGGGGGAATCGCGCCGAAGATCACGAGCTTGTCGGCCTGCAGGTCGCCGAGCTGCTCGACGATCTCGTCGTTGGCCACCCCGCCACCGGCGAAGAAGACGGTGTAGCCGTCGGCCTCGAGCAGGTCGGCCGCCATCTGCGCCGCCAGCTCCTCGGCGTCGTCCTCACCGCTGACCAGCAGGACCTTCTGATCCCGCCGCGGCTTCTGGTCCAGCCGGAGCTGGTTCTGATCCACGAGCTGGCGCAGCAGCCGCGTCGCGTAGTGGTGCGACAGCGCGCTGAGCTGATCGCGCCGGTGCAGTTGCTGCACCGACTCGAGCGTGGGCCAGAACAGGTTCGAGAGGATCGCCTCGGCGTCGCAGCCGGCGTCGATCGCCTCGTGGACGATCTGCCTCGCCCCCGGCCGGTCACCGCTGATCAGACTGTTGAAGAATCGTTCGAGCAGGACGTTACGTCGAGTCGCCATGCGAGCACTCCGGCTGCCCCCGCGGGGCCAAACAACGCGAAAGGTCACGCCACCGCTGACGGTCTCCGCCGTCATCCGACGGTCCGGCGCCGCCGTCGCACCGGCGGGTCACGCTCCCTCGGGTGACTCGCGGCCGACAGCCCATTCATCGACGCCTGCCCCCGGATTCTTCACTGATCGACAGGCTCGTCACGATCGATCGCATGGGCGGACCTTGGCTCACCCGCCCAATCCACACCGCCCGGACATCTCCCCGCCCGCACGCCGCCCCGTACCCCGATAAAATCACACACGAGCACGGCGGCCGGACCTTGGCGCGCCCAGCACCCGCGCCACGTCCCGGGCGGGCCTCGACCCACGCCGCGGCCTGGCCACCCGCCCGTCGCCCCACGCCGCCGTTATCGGAGGCCGCCGCCAACCGTCCGCGGCGCCCGACGTCGGATAAGCCGCGGCCGAACACCGCCACGCAACCGCCACGCCGCTTCGCCTGGCCTTCACGACTCGCGCAACAAGGGACCAAACCATGCGAACTCATTGGATCATCCTGCTGCTTGCCATCACGAGCCTCGCGATCGCGCCCGCCGCCTGCAGCACCAATCCCGCCACCGGCCGCAGCCAGCTCAACGTCCTCAGCGAGAGCGAAGAGGTCCGCATCGGCGAGGAGGCCGCCCCCGAGTTCGTCAAGGAAAACGGCGGTGAGCTGCCCTCCAAGCCCGTGCTCAACTACGTCCGCGACATCGGCAAGGAGCTGGCCGCCGTCAGCGAACGCCCCGACCTGCCCTGGGAGTTCCACGTCCTGGACTCCTCGGTCATCAACGCCTTCGCCCTGCCCGGCGGCAAGGTCTTCATCTCCCGCGGCCTGCTCGAACGCATGAACAACGAGGCCCAGCTCGCCGGCGTCCTCGGACACGAGGTCGGCCACGTCACCGCCAAGCACATCAACGACCGCATGGCTCAGGCCATCGGCTGGGGCGTCGTCGGCGCCGCCGTCGGCGTCGCCGGACAGGTCACCGACGAGGACTGGCTCAGCGTCCTGGGCGTCGGCGTCGGCGTCGGCGGCGGGCTCTACCAGCTCAGCTTCAGCCGCGACCAGGAAATCGAGTCCGACAAGCTGGGCATCCGCTACATGGCCCGCCTCGGATACGATCCCCGAGGCCAGGTCCAGGTCATGCAGATCCTCCACGACGCCTCCCAGCAGGCCGGCGGCGGCGGCATCGAGTTCCTCTCCACCCACCCGCTGCCCCAGACACGCATCGATCGGCTCGAACAGCTCATCAACGATCAGTACCGCGACCAGATCCGCGCCGGCGAGTTCAGCTTCTTCGCCGAACGCTTCCGTCAGCGCGCCCTCGAGCCGCTCAGCAAGCTGCCCCCGCCCACCCACGGCCGCCAGTGAACCGACGCACCGCCCGCACCGCTCCGCCGATCCCGGCGGCGGGCAGGCCCGCCGGCTAAACCACGCACCGCCCGTCCTGCCCAATCCATGGCCCATCGGCGATGTCACCCCCGTACCCCCCCCAGACAAGGCAGAATGCACAAGTGTCAATGCACAAAGGGTTTAGAACGTGTCACCCCCCATGTCACCCCCGTGTCAGGGTGACGTCACCCCCTAGGGAGACCCCTTAGTCTCGCGCGAAGGGGCGAAGGCCGGGAAGAGAACCACGGGGGACACGGGGAGCACGGGGCAAGGCAG
>CAYSIX010000016.1:0-29138 GCA_964431205.1 uncultured Phycisphaeraceae bacterium | reverse complement strand
AGCAGCTCGCACAGGCCAACTCCGCCCTGGCCGAGGCGCACGACCGACTGCTTCGCCAGGAGGCGATGGCCCGGCTGGGCGAGATGGCCGCCGGCGCCGCCCACGAGATGAACAACCCCCTGGCGGTGATCTCCGGCCGCAGCCAGCTCCTGCTGATGTCGCTGCCCGAGGGCAGCAAGGACCACACCGCGGCGCAGACGATCTTCCGCGAGGCCCATCGGCTCAGCGACCTGATCACGTGCCTGCACATGTTCGCCGAGCCGCCCCGCGCCGAGCGCGAGCCGACGGACCTGAGCCGTCTGCTCGACCAGACGATCAAGCGGGTCAGCGCGGCGCACCTCAAGGCCCGGGACTCGGTGACGATCTCGATGCAGGTCAAGCAGCCGCTGTCGACGGTGGACGTGGACGGGAAGATGATCGGACGGGCGGTGTCGGAGCTGCTGATCAACGCGATCCAGGCACGTCCGAAAACGCAGGTGCAGGTCTCGGCGCGGCTGCTGCGGGACGAGCGGACGCTGCTGATCCAGGTGACCGACGACGGGGACGGGATGGACGGGCACACGCTGGCGCACGCGATGGACCCGTTCTTCAGCGCCAAGCCGGCGGGCCGGCGGGTGGGGATGGGCCTGCCGCGTGCCCAGCAGCTGGCGGCGGCGCACGGGGGGACGCTGGAGCTGCGGAGCCAGGCCGGGCAGGGCACCACGGCGACTTTGACGATCCCGCTCGACTCGGCCCATTGAGCTGCCGATAGAGCGGGTGGAGGCCTCGGCGCGACCGCGCCGGGGTGCAGCGAGTGGTTTGCAGGAGAAAGCCGTGGTGCGAAATGCGAGCACACGCCCGACCCCGCCGGGTCGGGCCGAGGTTCGGGGCCGGCCCCTCCGTGTCCTGCTGGTTGATGCGCAGGCGCGGACGGTGGAGCTGTTCGACCATTGCCGGCCGGGCGGTCGCGACGTCGAGCTGACACGCGCCGCGACGATCGAGGAGGCCCGGACGCGGCTGAGTGAGACGCGCGCGGACCTGGTCGCCATCGAGGCCGCCCTTCCCGACGGCAACGGGCTGGACCTGGCCGACGAGCTGAACCAGCACCGCCACGTCGGGCGGGTCATCATCCTCGCCGAGCAGCCCCGCCTCGACGACGCCATCCGCGCCCTGCGCGCCGGCGCGTGCGATTATCTGGTCAAACCCATCGACCCCGCCGAGTTCAGCGAACGCGTCCGACAGGCCCTGACCCGGCATCGCGGGTCCCGCGATCAGGAACGCCGCATCAAGCGCCTGCGCCGGCTCTGCCGCAAGCTCGACGAGGCCCGCCGGGAGGTCACCGACCAGGTCGACGTGCTCTGTCACGACATCGTCACCGCCTACCAGGAGCTGGCCACGCAGATGCAGCAGGTCGTTCAGACCAGCGAGTTCGGCGTGCTGATCCGCGACGAGCTCGACCTCGAGCACCTGCTGCGAAAGACCCTCGAATACCTGGTCGAGAAGACCGGCCCGACCAACGCCGCCATCTTCCTGCCCTCGTCGATGGACGAGTACAGCCTGGGCGGGTACGTCAACTACGACTGCGTCGCCGACTCGATCGACATGCTCATGGACCACCTCGGCGACGTGCTGGCCCCGAAGGTCGCCGAGCAGGACCACGTGATCCACCTTCGCGACCCGCAGTCGCTCGCCAACTGGATCGGCGACGACGCGGCCTACCTCACCGACAGCCACCTGATCGCGTTTCCGTGCCGCCACCAGGACGACGCGCTGGCGGTGGTGGTGTTCTTCCGCGACCTGGGCCAGCCGTTCAGCGAGGTGACGGTCGACACGGTCACCGCGCTGGCGCCGATGCTCGGCGAGGCGTTGGCGCGGGTCATCCGCGTGCACCATCGCGCGGGGCTGGAGTTCGAGGACGGCGACGAGGACGAGGCGCTGCCGTTTTGACGTGACGACAACCTCGGCGGCGACCCGGACGGTCCCGATCGCTCGGCTCAATCGGCGACGGGCTCGCCGCGGGCGTTGCGCTTCAGCGACATCTTGAGGTGGATGAAGCCGAACTCGGCGACGATGGCCAGCGCGGTGGTGACGGCGAAGACGTGCACGCCGATGCCGTCCCACGCGGGCAGGCGCAGGCCCAGCAGCTCCCGGCCGTTCCACCCGCTGAAGAGGATGATGGCGGCGTAGGGGGCGATGAATCCGCGCACGCCGGTGAGCGTGGCGTGGATGCCCATGTACAGCGAGACCAGGCGGCGGTCGGCGAAATCATTGTGGCCCAGGTTCCACGCGAGCATGCCCGCGCCGCGGGAGACGCCCTGGATCATCCGCGGCAGCGCCAGCAGCGCCAGCGACCCCACCGACGCCGCCGCCCAGTTGCCCGCCTGCGCCGCGATCCACAGCAGCCCGTGACGCGCACGAAACTCGGCGATGTGCACGCGGTCGAGGTACCGTGCCCACATCGGCAGCGTCAGCGTCGTGAGCAGCAGCGGGATCGTGGTCGTGAGCAGCACGCTGCTGGCGAACTCGAACCGCTGGCCGTCGGTCAACCGGATCACCAGGGCGACGACGGCGAAGTCGCCCATCATGTTCGCCAGGCCGGCGACGAACTGCCAGGTCATGTACTGGCGGAAGAAGCGGTCGCGGCGCAGGACGGTCCAGAACGTGTCGCGGACGGGTCGACCCGAGGCGCGGTCGGCCGGGTCGAACTCGTACACGCCGTCGGGCGCGCCGTGGGGCGTGGGCGTGGCGTCCTCAAAGCGTTCGTAACGCAGCAGGCCGCGCTCCCCGCGCAGGCGGATGCGGCGGTAGAACAGCACGCCGATGAAGGCGACCGCGGCGGCCAGGGGATAGAGCACGCGGAAGGCGCGATCGTTCAGGTCCTGGACGACGTACACGATCAGCGGGCCGATGCCCATCGCCACGGTCGCCAGCAGCGTGAACTTGCCGGTGATCCGGGCGCGGACGTAGCGGGGGTAGTTCATCCGCCAGACGATGCTGCGCAGCGTCACCACGCCGGTCAGCAGCACGCGGCCGAGGATCACCGCCAGCACCAGCAGCGCCGGGCCGGCGCCACCGATCGGCAGCACGGCGATCGAGGCGATCACCAGCAACGCCAGCACCTGCACGCGGCTGATCAGCGCGATCTTCGGCCGACCCCGCGCCGCGTGCGACCACAGCACGCTGGTCAGGTGCGCGAACATCGGCGCGGCCAGGATCGTCGCCAGCGCCAGCTCCGAGACGTGGAAGGCCTTCTTGGCCAGCACGCCGATCACCCCGCCCTCGAGCATCGCCACCGCCAGCGGGAACGTCGCCGCCGTGACGATCTCCCGGCTGTAGCTGGGCCGGGTGATCCACGGCTGGCTTCGGATCGCAAAGGCTTCGGCGATTCGTACGATCATGGGTGAGACAGGCCATCATCGGCCCACCGGACGCCGATGTCGAATGACCCGATCCGGGCCCGACTCGCCGGCGCCGGCCCGCCTCGCTTCGGCGAGCGGGGTCTGCCGAACCGCGAAGATACGACACCGACTCATGCCCCCACGCCACGCCGCCCAACCCGACCGCCGCGAACGCAGGCGCCAGCGCCTGCCCCGCATCGAGCTGCCCGCGGACCTGCCCATCACCGCCGAGCGCGACCGCATCGTCGCCGCCATCCGCGAGCACCCCGTCGTCGTGATCTGCGGCGACACCGGCTCGGGCAAGTCCACGCAGCTTCCCAAGCTCTGCCTCGAGGCCGGCCGCGGGCTCGACGGCTGGATCGGCCACACCCAGCCCCGCCGCATCGCCGCACGCACCCTCGCCGCCCGCATCGCCGAGGAGCTCAGCTCCCCGCTGGGACGCGACGTCGGCTTCAAGATCCGCTTCACCGACACCGCCCCACGCGACGCGTTCATCAAACTCATGACCGACGGCATCCTCCTCGCCGAGACGCGCCGCGACCGCCGGCTCATGCAGTACGACACCCTCATCCTCGACGAGGCCCACGAACGATCGCTCAACATCGACTTCCTGCTCGGCTACCTGCACCGCCTGATGCCACAGCGCCCGGACCTGCGGCTGATCATCACCTCGGCCACGATCGACCCGCAGCGCTTCGCCGACCACTTCGCCCAGCGCGGCCGCCCCGCGCCGATCATCGAGGTCGGCGGGCGGACGTACCCGGTCGAGGTGCGGTACCGACCGGTCGCCGACGAGCAGGACAGCGACACGGCGCTGGACGCGGTCGTGGCGGCGGTGGAGGAGCTGGCACGCGAGGGCCCGGGCGACATGCTGGTGTTCCTGCCGACCGAGCGGGACATCCTCGAGACGGCGCGGCGGCTGCGTGGGCGGCGGCTGGCGGGCGACGGGCCCGGCCAGGAAACCGAGGTACTCCCGCTGTACGCGCGTCTCTCGCCGGCCGAGCAGCAGCGCGTGTTTGCGCCGCACCAGGCACGGCGGATCGTGCTGGCGACGAACGTGGCCGAGACGTCCCTGACCGTGCCGGGGATCCGCTACGTGATCGACACGGGCACGGCGCGGATCAGCCGGTACTCGGCGCGGGCGCGGGTGCAGCGGCTGCCGATCGAGCCGATCTCGCAGGCCTCGGCCGATCAGCGCAAGGGCCGGTGCGGTCGCGTGGGCCCGGGGGTGTGCGTGCGGCTTTACGCACAGGAGGACTACGAGCAGCGCGACGCGTTCACCGCGCCGGAGATCCTGCGGACGAACCTGGCGCAGGTGGTGCTGCAGATGGAGGCGTTGGGCCTGGGGGCGGTGGAGGACTTTCCGTTCGTCGAGCCGCCGAAGCCGGCGACGGTGCGAGAGGGCCGGGCGACGCTGCACGAGCTGCGAGCGGTGGACGGGCAGGGTCGGCTGACGGACGTGGGTCGGAAGCTGGCGCGGCTGCCGGTGGACCCAAGGCTGGGGCGGATGATCCTGGCCGGCGACGCCGAGCACTGCGTCCGGGAGGTGCTGGTGATCGCCGCGGCGCTCGCGGCACAGGAGCCGCGCCTGCGCCCGCCCGAGCAGCAGCAGGCGGCCGACGAGGCGCACGCGCCGTTCCGCCACGAGCGCAGCGACTTCCTCTCGCTGCTGCGGCTGTGGGACTTCTACCACGGGCTGATGCACAAGCTCTCGCGCAACCAGCTCCGCAAGGCGTGCCGGCAGAACTTTCTTTCGTACACCCGCATGCGCGAGTGGGTGGACGTGCACCGCCAGCTCCGCGAGCTGGTCGAGGAGGCGGGCTTGCGCACGCGCTCGCCGAAGGAACCCGAGCCGAGCGAGGACGCGATCCACCGCGCGCTGCTGAGCGGGCTGCTGTCGAACATCGCGACGCTGACGGACGTGAACGCGTACACCGGCGCGGGCGGCAAGAAGCTGTACCTGTGGCCGGGGTCGGTGCTGTTTGCGAAGAAACCCAAGTGGATCTTCGCGGCCGAGCTGGTGGAGACGACGCAGTTGTACGCGCGGACGGCGGCGCCGCTGGACCCGGCGTGGCTGGAGCCGCTGGCCCCGCACCTGCTCAGGCGCAGCCACGCCGAGCCGCACTGGGACCGGCGAAGCGCGCACGTGCAGGCGTTCGAGCGGGTGACGCTGTTCGGGCTGACCGTCGTGCCGCGGCGGCGGGTCAACTTCGCGCGCGTGGACCCGGTCGAGGCGCGCCGTCTTTTCATCCATCACGCCCTGGTCGAGCAGGACTACGACACCGACGCGGCGTTCTTCCGGCACAACGCGGAGCTGATCGAGCGTGTCGAGAGGCTGGAGTCGAAGCTGCGCCGGCGTGACCTGCTGGCGGACCAGCAGCGTCGGTACGCGTTCTACGACGCGCGGGTGCCCGAGCACGTGGCCGACGGGCCGACCTTCGAGCGGTGGCGCAAGGAAGCGGAGCGTAACGAGCCGCGGCTGCTGTTCATGAGCGAGTCGGACGTGCTGGCCGAGCCGACCGACGACGCGGTGGAGCGGCGGTTCCCGGATCGGGTCGAGGTCGGCGGGGCGGAGCTGCCGCTGGACTACCGCCTGGAGCCGGGCGCGGCGGACGACGGGGTGACGCTGACGACGCCGCTGGCGCTGGTGAACCAGTTGGACGCCGAGCGGTTGAGTTGGCTGATCCCGGGCCGGCTGGAGGAGAAGATCACGGCGATGATCCGGTCGCTGCCCAAGGCGCTTCGGCGACACTTCGTGCCCGCACCGGCGGCGGCGGCGAAGGCGGCGGAGATGATCGAGTTCGGGCGGGGACGGTTCGAGGACGCCGTGGCCGAGGCGCTGGGCCGCCTGGCGCACGAGCCGATCGACCCAAGCCTGTTCTCGACCGACGCGCTGGAGCCGCACCTTCGGATGAACGTCCGCGTGGTGGACGATTCGGGGGAGGTGCTCGCCGAGGGACGCGAGCTGGCGGAGCTGCGCGCGGCGGTGGGCGCCGAGGCGGCGGATGCGTTCGCGACGATCGGCGACGACGATCTTCAGCGCGACGGCATGACCCGTTGGGAGGTCGGCGAGCTGCCGGCGACGGTGACCGCGCGGCGAGTCGGCGCGGCGGTGACGGCGTACCCGGCGCTGGTGGATCAGAACGACGCGGTCGGCGTGCGCGTGTTCGACACGGCGGAGCGCGCCACCCGCGAGCATCAGCGCGGGCTGCGTCGACTGTTCGCGATCCAGACCGGGCGGGAGCTGCGGCACCAGGTCGAACACCACGGGCAGTGGAACGCGCTGTGTCTTGCGCACGCGACGCTGGGTGACGCGGCGGCGCTGCGCGGGCAGCTCGTCGATCGCCTGGCCGAGCGCGTGTTCCTCGACGACGCGGCGGACGTGCGTGACCCGGCGGCGTTCGCCGAGCGGCTGGAGGGACGCTGGCCGCGGATCGCGGGCGTGGCCGAGGCGGTGCTGGCCCACGCGGCGCAGGTGCTGGCGGCGCATCAGCAGGCGCGGGCGGCGCTGGACACGATCGCCAACAAGCCGGCGTTTGCCGCCGCGGCGAAGGACGTGCGGCAACAGCTCGACGCCCTCGTGGCCGATCGCTTCCTCGCCGACACGCCCTGGGACTGGCTGGCGCAGTATCCGCGTTACTTCGTGGCCGCGGCGAAGCGGATCGAGAAGCTCCAGCGTGGCGGGGCGGCTCGCGATGCGCAGCTCACCGCGGAGCTGCAACCGTTGGTCCAGCCATACCGCCAGCGCCTCGCCGAACACGAACGACAGGGCGTGATCGACCCGGAGCTTGCGCTGTACGGCTGGATGCTGCAGGAATACCGCGTGTCGCTGTTCGCCCAGGAGCTGGGCACGGCCATGCCGGTCTCGGCCAAGCGCCTGGCCGGTCAGTGGCGGCGCGTGCGGCCGTGAGAGCGGGACGGGTTTGGGCACCGGCGTGCGGATAGACTTGTTGGGTGTTCGACATCGAAAGGAAGGCCCGGCATGAAACGAACGCGTCTGAGGCGTGTGATGATCCCGGCGGCGGCGTGGGCGGTGGCGACGGTGCTGGTGGCGTGCGGCCCGCCCAAGGGCGATCCCGGCGGGCGCATCGACCCCTACGCCACCACCGGAAGCGACCGCGCCTCGAGCAAGGCCAGCATCCCCGCGATGCTCGAGTTCAGCGACCGGGTCGTCGCGTCGCTGACCCAGCAGATCAGCGCGATCCCCGAGATCGAGGGCCTGCCGACCCGGGCCGTGCTCGAGCTGGGCACCATCGAGAACCACACGCGGATGCCCACCCGCGACTTCGAGCAGCTCCGCCAGCGGCTGCGCGGACAGATCTTCCAGAGCTCGCTGCTGCGCGACCGGTTCCTGATCGTCGAGCCGCGACAGCGCATGCAGCGCGAGCACGACCGTCTCGTCGGCGCGGGCGCCGAGGGCGGCCCGGCGCGGTACGACCCGGCGATCACCTACGTGCTCCAGGGCGACTTCTACGAGAGCAACCGGATCGACCGCCGCCAGTATTACTTCGAGTTCAAGCTGACCAACGTCGAATCACGGCAGATCGTGTTCCTGGATCAGTTCGACCTGGCGCAGGTGACGAGCGACTGATGCGCGGGCGTGCGGCGAGCCGATTCGTGGGGCCGATCGCGGCGGCGTGGCTGGCGGCGTGGTCTGCGGCGTGCACGACCACGCCGCAGACCACCGTCCTCCGCGGCGCCGACCTCGAAGCGGCGCAGCAGGCGATGGCGCACGGCCTCGCGGCCAGCCCGTTCCTGCGCGACCGCGACGCGAGCGCCCCACCGATCGTGATCGTGACGCAAAAGGTCGAGAACCTGACCAGCGACGTCATTCCGCCGCGGGAGCAATGGATGATCGTCGCGCGGCTGCAGGGGTCGCTGCCGGTGATCGAGCTGGGCCGGCAGAAGAACATCCGCTTCATCGTGCCGCCCGAACATCACGACATGCTGCGTGAGGCGGGGTACGACGGCGAGCTGGGCCGGGGTCTGGCGCCGACGCATGTGATGACCGCGACGTTCCGTTCCAGCACGCGTACGGTTCGGCCGGAGGACGGCGGGCCGGTGCAGCGCCGCCAGGAGTACTACACGTTCGAGTACCGCATCACGGAGCTCGAGACGCGGCAACTGGTCTGGACGGATTCGTTCGAGTTCAAGCGTGAGGCCGTGGGCGTGCAGATCGACTGACCGAGCGCACCGCGGAGACACCGAGGGCTTGGAGAAGAACTGAGCCAAGAGAGCAGCGGATTGGAAACGACGCGTCGTGCAACGTGGTGGCAGAGTCGGGCGGCGGTGTGTGCGCTCGCCTTGATGTGCGTGACGTCGTGGTGCGGGACGGGTTGCGTGGCCCGGCCGGACGAGGTGCTGATCGCCAACTACTACCGCGGCGACTTCGGCGTCGCGCGGGAGCGGGTCAAGCAACGTCTGGCCGAGCGCAGCGGTCTCGAGCGCGGCGCCACGGCCGACGACCCCGATCGCGACTACGTGCTGGACCGCATGCGCCTGGGGCTCACGACGCTCGCCGACGGCTACGCCTCCGAGCACTGGACCGCGTGGGACCAGGTGTACGAGACGCTGCGCCAGGCGTCGCTGAACAAAAGCCGGCAGGTGGCGGCGGTGGTGCTCAACGAGGACCAGAAGATCTGGAAGGGCGAGCCGTTCGAGCAGGCCCTGGCGTTCCACTACGTCGGTCTGCACTACGCGTCGATGGGCAGTTGGGACAACGCGCGGGCGGGTTTTCTCAACGCGCTGTTCCCGTTGAACGAGATCGTGGAGCCGGCGGAGGGCGACGTCGTGGGGCCGCGGGAGGCGATCGAGGCGGCGGCACGCGAGGATGAGCGCGACCTGTTCGAGAGCCCGGTGGAGGTTCGGACGAACTTCACGCTGGGGTACCTGATGCTGGGGCTGGCGGCGACGCAGCTCGAAGCCGAGCGCGGCGGGCCGGGCCACGCCGACGAGGCCCGCGAGAACTTCAACCAGGCGCTGGCGCTGCGGCCGGACCTGGCGCCGCTGGTGGATCGCCTGGCGGACCCGACGCGCTACAACACCGTGCTGGTGGTGGACTTCGGGCGCGGGCCGCAGAAGATCGCCACCGGGCCGGACAACGCGATCGCCGCGTTCCGCCCGATCACCCCGAGCACGCCCGACGCCCTGGCCGTCACGGTGAACGGCCAAACCCGGCGGATGCCGGCGGTCTGCGACGTCAACCGCATGGCGCTGGATCATCGCTGGAACGACCTGGAGGAGATGCGAAAGGCCAAGAGCCTGATCGGGCAGTTGCTGATGACGGCGGGGATCCTGACGATCGGGTTCGGGGACAGCGACGAGACGCTGTGGGCGGGGCTGGGGATGATCGGGGCGGGGCTGTTCGCCCGGGCCGGGGCGCACGCGGACACGCGGTACTGCGAGCTGATGCCGCAGCGGGTGTACATCGTGCCGCTGACGGTGCACGAGCCGAACGCGACGGTGCGGTTGCAGGTGGACCGTGCCCCGGAGTCGCGGCTGGTGCTGACGGGCCTGACGCCGCCGCCCGGCCCGTCGGCGCAGTTGCGATACGTGCGGCTGGTCTCGGACCCGCGCGGGGGGTACGGGACGCTGACCGACCCGCCGGCGTGGGCCACGTCGGGCCGGGTGCGCTACGCCAACGAGCACCAGCCGAGCGCGGGCGAGCTCGCGCTGCCGTACATTCTCGGGGGCGACGACGTGCGGCGGCCGAGCGAGGCGGCGCTGGCCGACTACCGCCGCGCCGGGTTCCTGCCGGACTACTCGGTGGCCGACCTGGTGCAGCTCTACCAGGCCGAGGGCATCGTGACCGACCCGGCGAACGAGGGCGGCGTCCCGGGCCGGCACGTGCTCGAGCGCGGCCGCAGCCTCCAGACGCCGCTGCCGGGCACGACGGGTTACGCCCGACTGTTCGGCGTGCGGCGCGGGCCGTACCATCCGAGATCGGCGGCGGTGCGGCAGGCGGTCGAGCAGTTGGAAGGTCGAAGATAGCGCCCAACGAGTGTTCAGCCGGCGGGCCTGCCCGCCGCGCAGTTGAGGCGACGCATCAGTGTTTAGCCGGCGGGCCTGCCCGCCGCGTCGCGACGACGAATAAGATCGTTTAGCCGGCGGGCCTGCCCGCCGCTCAGCGGGCGACACGATGCGCCCCGGATAAAGGAGCCGAACCGTGACGAGACCATGCTTCCGATTTGGGATGAGCGTGTGGGTGATCCTGGCCTTGGCGGCGTGCAGCAAGGCCCCGTACGCCGGCGAGCCGGACCCGGTGCCGCGGGGCCAGTACCCCAACGTCACCGTCGAGGACGATCGCCTCGCCGACGCGCTGGTCTTCAGCGCCCCGGTCGTGGACCGCGGCGACGCGACGCGCCCGATGAGCGTCAGCCAGCCCGGCCGCAACACCTCCGACCGCACCGTCCACGTGCAGTACCGCTTCGAGTTCTTCGAGGCCTCGGGCAAGCCGCTGCGCACGAACCTCGGCTGGCGCTTCCTGACCATGCCCAAACGCACCGAGATGTTCTTCCAGGGCTCGGCCATGGAGACGAACGCCACCGACTGGCGGTTGATCGTGCGCCCGGCCCAGTGATCCGCCAGGCCGCGCCGCGACCGGCCGCCGATCGTTGCAGCACACGGTCCTCCCGTCACGGGCCCGCCGTGCCTCGGCCACCGATGAACGCGGACCCGCACCGACCTGCCGCCGGCCGGTCGTCTCGCACGCTCGCCACCGATCTCTGCGCGTCGGTCTGTCTTCATCCGCGGTGACTCTGCCGCCCCGACTGGTCTGCAAACTGGTATCGAACTGGTCCGGAAACTGGTCTGCTTTGGGCGGCGCGCTCGATCAGACCGGACCAGTTGGGGAGAAGTGGTCGGTGAACCAGTGGCGAAGTGACCCAGTGGCCCAGTGACGAAGCGACTCGTTCCGCGATCCTGTCCAGCCTTTCGTTTTTTCACGTCCTGACTCCGTCCCCTGACTCCTGCCTCCTCTCTTCCACGCGTTCATCCTTGCCGGCATGGTCGCCCCGGTGCGCGCCGACCGCGCCCGGCCAACCAGAAGCACCGATCGGCCAGCGGTTTATGGGATGGCACGACTTGCTCGCCCGCGCGCCGACTTGTGCGCAGAATCGCATCGCCGGCGGCGGCCGCCTGTCAGGACGTGCTGCGGCCAAGCCGGTTGACGAACATCGCGCGGTAGTGGCGGTACCACTCGCTCTGAAACCGCTCTTCGGGGTCGTACGCCCGCTTGAGACGCAGAAACTCGACCAGGCGCGGGTGGCAGCGCTCGACCTGCGCGCGTGTGGCCCAGCGATGATAGGTGAGGTAGTAGCTGCCCTCGTAGCGGATGGCCAGGTCGATCAGCGAACGGAACGCGCGCCGAGCGCTCTCCAGGCCCGTGGCGGTGTGGACGCAGTGAAGGTTGAAGATGACGCAGGCCCACGGTCGGCGGGCCCAGGCGAGCAGGGTTTCGTCGTCGCGCTCGATCAACCGAACGGTGCCGTAGATCACCGGCGTGGGGCTGTCGCGAAGCTGCGCCGCCGCGTCACGAAGGAAACCCGCCAGGGCGTCGCGGGGCACGTACAACTCGCTGATCATCTCGGTGGCCTTGACGGGGCTGCGTGTCCGCCGGTCCACCAGGGCGTGGTAATCGGGCAGGTAGGTGCTGAGCTGATGCGTGTCGGACCAGTAGATCTGGGCATCGGTGCGCCGGTAGTGGGCGGTGTATCGCCGGTACGCCTCGCGCCGATCGACGTGGGCGAGGTAGATCAACTCTTGCCAGTCTCGCGGTGAGAGACGGACCTGATCGTCGGGCATGGGCGTGGCGTCGGTGACGGGGGCGTAGCATGTCAGGACGCCGCGGGTCAGAAAGCCGTCGGATTGGGGGTCGGTGGAGTACTGAAAGTCTCCGTACAGGCATCCCTCGGCGATGCGTCGCTCGAAGATGGGCATGACCTGGGGGGCATCGACGATCTGGACGAGGCGGCGAAGCTTGACCCGCCGTTGCAGCCGCAGCGTAATGGCGGTGACGATGCCCGCCAGGCCGTACCCGCCCACTGCGAGGCGAAACAGCTCCGCGTTCTCGCTTCGGCTGTACCGGCGTTCGCGTCCGCCGGCGTCGAGCAGACGCAACGACTCGACGTCCTGTACGAAGGGGGCGAAGGTCAAGCCGCGTCCGTGGATGTTGGCGGCCAGGGCGCCACCGAGGCTCAGCTCGTCGGCTCCGGTCTGTTTCTGAACGATTCCGAGTGTCGGCTCGCGGCCCTGCTGCCTCGCGGCGAGTTCGGCCATCAGCCTGGGCCAGCGGATGCCCGGTTCCACTTCGATGAGGCGGCGGTCCGGATCAAAGCTCCGCACGCGATCCAGAGCCGATGTGTCCACGTGCCAGGTGTCACGGCCGAACTGCTGGCCCCCCATCGCGTGGCGGGCGCCGGCGACGCTGATGGGCTGGCCGCGACGCGCGGCCCGACGCAGCAGGTCGACGAGCGCATCGGTCGATGTCGGCCGCTCGACCCGTCGGACACGCGTGGCGTTGAGCTGGGCGTGGACGTCGTTGAGCACGACGCCGCCGCTCTCGCGGCGGGGCGTGGTGCAGCCGATCGGCCAGCCGGCGCCGACGATCGAGCCGGCCAAGCCCAGTCGCAGCACGTCCCTGCGTGTCCACATCACGGCGTTCCCATTGCCTCGGCTGCGCGACGAGCGAGCCGAAACGATCATACGGGTTGGCGGCCGATTATGGGGCGGGTTTTGCCCGCGGGGGGGCGGGATGATAGAACATGACGGTGAGGCGCGGCGTAGAGTCAGCGTCGGCCGGTCGATTCCGGCCCCGAGCCCCGACCCGAGCTTTTCAGACCATGGAGACAGGCATGCACGCAAAGCGATTGATTGTCGTGGCCGCGGCGGCGCTGGTACTGACCACCGTCGTCGGCCTGACCGGCGCCCGAGCCGCGAACCTGATGCAGAGCCAGCCGACGGCGGTGGCGGTGATCGACAGCGACAAGGTGCTCAACCAGCTCAAGGAGCGGTTGCAGATCCAGGCGGACCTTCAGGAGCGAAGCAACCAGTTGCAGGCGGAGAAGCAGGAGCGAGAGAAGCAGATCGCCGGGCTGCGGGCGGACCTGGACCTGCTTCAGCCGGGCAGCCAGGCGTGGACGGAGAAGAACCTGGAGATCCGCAAGGCGTTGATCGAGCTGGACTCGTGGTCGAAGATCGAGACGTACACGCTCCAGCAGGAGAGCCAGATGCTCAGCCAGAAGCTGGTGCGTGAGATGATCGAGGTGGTCGGCCGGGTGGCCGACGAGTCGGGGTTCGATCTGGTGATCGATCAGAAGCAGCAGGTGCCGGTGCAGAACCAGCAGGGTCAGTCGAGCCGGGCGACGATGCAGATCGTGCTGTGGCACTCGGACGCGGTGGACCTGACGGACCGAGTGATTCAGCGGATGAACAACGAGTTCGAGGCCGGCGCCAGGTGAGCCAGGCTCCGGAAGCGGCGTTGAGTGTAGCGCAGGACTCAGAGCGGGCGTCGCAGGGGCGTGCGCGATCGGTGCGTCAGACGAGCGGAACGATCGCGGAGCTGGTGGGGGGCCGTCTGATCGGGCCGGCGGATCTGGAGATCCGGGGCGTGGAGCGGCTGGCGGACGCGGGCGCGGGGGACGTGACGTTTCTGGGCGATCAGAAGCACGCGGACCGGTGGCCGGAGGCGCGAGCGGCGGCGGCGCTGGTCAGCCGTGGGCTGGAGGTGGACGCGGCGGAGGGTCGGGCGTTGATCTTCGTGCCCAACGCCGACCTGGCGATGGCGAAGGTGCTGGCGGAGTTTGCGCCGCCGGCGGTGCTGCCGACGCCGGGGGTGCATCCGAGCGCGGTGGTCGATCCGTCGGCGGAGCTGGGCGAGGGGGTGCGGATCGGGCCGATGTGCGTGATCGGGCCGGGCGTGAAGCTGGGGCTCGGGTGCGTGCTGCACGCGCAGGTGACGATCCTGGCCGAGACGACGGTGGGCGATCACGGCGAGCTCTGGCCCGGCGTGGTGATCCGCGAGCGATGCCGCCTCGGGCACCACTGCATCGTGCACCCCAACGTCGTGATCGGGGCCGACGGGTTCGGGTACCGGTCGGGCCAGACCGAGCACGGGTACGTGCCGGTGAAGATCCCGCAGATCGGGACGGTGCGAATCGGCGACCACGTGGAGGTCGGCGCCGGGACGATGATCGATCGGGGCAAGTTCTCGGCGACGACGATCGGTGACCACACGAAGATCGACAACCTGGTGCAGGTGGGGCACAACTGCCGGATCGGGCGGGGGGTGATCATCGCCGGGTCGTGCGCGATCGCGGGGTCGGTGACGATCGGCGATGGGGCGATGCTGGGGGGGATGGTGGCGGTGCGGGACCACCGGACGATCGGCCGCGGGGCACGCCTGGCGGGGTGTGCGCAGGTGAGCGAGGACGTGCCGGACGGTCAGGAGTGGGGCGGGTCGCCGGCGATACCCAAGCGGGAGGCGATCCGACAGATCCGGGCGCTGCGGAAGCTGCCCGATCTGGTGAAGCAGTTCAAGCCGCGATAAAATGCGGGGCTTGGCCTGGGGCGAGCGGTGCTGAGCGCGTGGCGGGGCCCCGCGGGGTCGCCGTGGCCGGCCGGACCGAGCGGATCGTGTCATGGAGCTGCAACACACCATCGCCAAGCCGGTGAGCCTGCACGGGCGAAGCCTCTTCCACGGTCAGGAGGTGACGCTGACGTTCCGCCCGGCGCCGGCGAACCACGGCATCGTCTTCGTCCGCACGGACCTGGGCCACGCCGAGATCCCCGCGCTGGTGACGCACGTGGTCAAGCGGGCGAGGCGGACGGCGCTCAAGAACGGCCCGGCGAGCGTGGACACGTGCGAGCACTGCCTCTCGGCGATCGCGGGTCTGTGCCTGGACAACGTGATCATCGAGCTGAACGGGCCGGAGGTGCCGGCGATGGACGGCTCGGCCAAGCCGTTCTTCGAGGCGCTGGAGTCGGCGGGTCTGACCGCCTGCGATGAGCCGCGTCGCCGCCTGGTCGTGACCGAGCCGATCGTGGTCAAGGACGAGGACGCCATGGTCGCCGCCATGCCCTGCGACGAGGCCGAGATGCAGGTGCTCTACGAGCTGGACTACGGCAACGACGGGCCGCTGGGCAAGCAGGTCCGCCACTTCAGCCTCAACAACGGCGACTACGCGCACGACATCGCGCCGTCGCGGACGTTCATCCTCGAGTCCGAGGCGGTGGCGTTGCGCGAACGCGGGGTCGGTCGGCACCTGACCCCGGACGACGTGCTGGTCATCGGGGCCGAGGGCCCGCTGGGCAACAACCGGTTTCGCTTCGAGGACGAGCCGGTGCGCCACAAGGTGCTGGACCTGATCGGGGACCTGTACCTGCTGGGCGCGCCGATCCAGGGGCGGATCATCGCGCACAAATCCGGCCACGCGCTGAACCACCAGCTCGTGCGCAAGCTGATCGAGAAGCACCGGGCGCAGCAGCGAAGCGAGGCGGCGGTCCACCGGACGGCGTTCGACATCCGCGCGATCAATCGCATCCTGCCGCACCGCTACCCGATGCTGCTGGTCGACCGCGTGGTGGAGATCGACGGCGACCGCCGCGCGGTGGGGATCAAGAACGTCTCGTTCAACGAGCCGTTCTTCCAGGGCCACTACCCGGGCACGCCGATGATGCCGGGGGTGCTGATCGTCGAGGCGATGGCGCAGCTCTCGGCGGTGCTGATCGGGCAGAAGATCGAGAACACGGGGAAGCTGGGGGTGATGCTGTCGCTGGACCGTGTGAAGCTGCGTCGGCCGGTGACGCCGGGCGATCAGTTGGTGATGGAGGCCGAGTCGGTGCGGGTGCGCAGCCGGATCGCGCACATGCGTTGTCGGGCGTACGTGGGCGAGGACCTGGCCGCCGAGGCCGAGGTGAAGTTCATGCTCGTGGACGATGACCAGGAGTGAAGGGATCGGTGATTGAGGATTGCCGGTTCTTGATTGGAATCGCTGAGGCCATGGCTTTGGGCCTTCCCGCACCAATCGACGATCGGCAATCGCGAATCACAAATGACTTATGCCTGAGATCCACCCCAGCTCGGTGATCGAACGCGGCGCGGAGCTCGCCGACGACGTGTACGTCGGGCCGTTCTGCCACGTCGGTCCGCGCGTGTGCGTCGGCCCCGGCACGCGCCTGATCGGTCACGTGACGGTGCTCGGGCGCACCACGATGGGCGAGGGCAACGTCGTCTGGCCCGGGGCGGTGATCGGCGGCGACCCGCAGGACCTGAAGTTCGACGGCGAGGACAGCGAGCTGGTCATCGGCGACCACAACGACATCCGCGAGTGCGTCACCATCCACAAGGGCACCGCCAACGACCGCGGGCTGACCCGCATCGGCGACGCCAACCTCATCATGGCCTACACCCACGTCGGCCACGACTGCGTCCTCGGTGACCACACCGTCATCGCCAACGCCGTCCAGCTCGCCGGCCACATCGCCATCGAGGACCACGCCTCCATCGGCGGCGCCACCGCCATCCACCACTTCGTCACCATCGGCTCCTACGCCTACGTCGGCGGCATGACCCGCATCGTCCAGGACGTGCCCCCCTTCATGATCGTCGAGGGCAACCCTTCCCGCGTCCGCGGCGTCAACGTCATCGGCCTCAAACGCCACCGCTTCTCCCAAGAGACCGAGGCACGCCTCAAGGACGCCTGGCGCAAGCTCTACCGCAACGCCCACGAGCAGAGCGGCGTCGGCTCCACCGGCGCCGCCCTCGCCGCCCTTGAGGCCGCCTACCCCGACGACGGACACATCGCCATGCTCCTCGACGCCGTCCGTCGCTCCGCCGCCGGCATCCACGGCCGATACCGTGAGGCCCACCGCGCCGACAACCGCTTCACCAACCCCGTCCGCTGACCCCCGCGCCGCCCCGGCCCCGGCCCGCGCCGGTGATCGCTGCGCCCAAGCCGGCGCACGGTCAAGCCGGCGCACGGTCAAGCCCGCGCACGGCCGCGAGCGCGGACGTTACACTACCGGCCCGGTCGTCGGCACCCGCCCCGACGCCTCCAACCGATCCCTGGGGATTGCGCCATCGACACGCAAGACGCCACCATCCTCGTCACCGGCGCCGCCGGGTTCATCGGCTCCCACCTCGTCGAGCGACTGATCGCCGACGGGCACCGCGTCGTCGGCCTCGACAACCTCAACGACTACTACGACCCGGCCCGTAAACGCGCCAACCTCGCCGCCATCGGCGACACCGACCGCTTCCAGTTCCACGAGGCCGACCTGACCGACCCCGACGCCGTCGAACGCCTCGTCGCCGACCACCGCCCCGTCGCGATCGCCCACCTGGGCGCCTACGGCGGCGTGCGCTACTCGATCGGCCGGGCCGAGCTCTACACCCGCGTCAACATCGCCGGCTCCGTCCACCTGCTCGAGGCCGCCCGACGACACGACGTCGGCCAGTTCGTCTTCGCCTCGACCTCCTCGGTGTACGGCCACACCGACCGCCTGCCCTTCGTCGAGGACGACCCCTGCAACGAGCCCCTGGCGCCCTACCCCGCGAGCAAGAAGGCCATCGAGGTCATGGGCTACAGCTACCACAACCTGCACGCGATGAACTTCACCGCCGCCCGCTTCTTCAGCGTGTACGGCCCGCGCGGTCGGCCCGACATGATGCCCTTCATGACCATGGACCGCATCGTCCGCGGCCAGACGATCAGGCTCTTCGACGCCGGCGAGATGAAACGCGACTGGACCTACGTCGGGGACATCGTCGACGGCGTCGCCCGCGCCCTGCGCACGCCGCTGGGTTACGCCGTGGTCAACCTCGGCCGGGGCGAGCCCGTGCTCATGCGCGACTTCGTGACGATCGTGGAGCAGCTCGTCGGCAAGCCGGCGAAGCTCGAGACCCCGCCGGCGCCGGCGAGCGAGCCGAAGGTCACCTTCGCCAACATCGACCGGGCCCGCCGCCTGCTGGGGTACAAGCCGTCCACCCCCGTGCGGGAGGGGCTGACGCGCATGTGGGCGTGGTACCAGCGCGAGGTGCTCGGGACAGCGGGTGACGGCGTGTCCTGAGCCGGACCGCGGGCGGGCGCGAGAAGGACCGCGTGGCCGATCGACCACGCGATCGGGCGGTGGTGGCAATGTCAGTCGATGGCCATGGTTCAGCCGCGGCGCGTTTGAAACCGCCGCCCGGGCATCGCGGCGAACAGGGCGAGCGCGGCGAGTCCGCCCCCGAACGCCGCCGGCGTCGGGATCGCCTTGACGATCAGCTCCGACTTGAACACCGACACCGGGTCGTAGTGCGCCAGGTCGCGCCACCCCGTGCCGTGGTTCTTGTCGATCTCCACCCAGAGCATGTTGTCGCCCAGCAGCACGTCGATCACGCTCTGGTTCGTCGTCGAGCGCACCGTCGTCGAAAAACCCTCGAGCAGCTTGCCGTCGGCGATCAGCGACCCGAGATCGTATGAATCAGCGAAGATGACGTCGTTGTTCCCGTCCGCGCCCCACGCGGTGATCTTGAGCCTGGCGTAAACGTAGTTGTCCGGGTCCAGCCCCGTCCACGACAGGTCGTGCTTGTACGAGACGTCCTTCTTGTTCCAGATACCGAAGTCGTCGTCGACCGAGTTCTCGGATTCGATCACCGCGTCATCGGTCTCGATCCAGACCCCGCCCGGGGTGAGCGTGCGGACCCGCTTGAGGTTGCGGTCGAACGCGTCCAGCGGCAGCTCGTCGAAGATCTTCTCGCTGGCCATGATCAGCGAATCCGCCTGCACCGGCACGGCCAACCCGGCAACGAGCAGCACCACAGCCGCCAGCTTCACACGATTCTCCAGTTTCACAGCGATCCTCCCCTGCAACGCAGCTTCTCCACGTCCGGTCGCGGCGATCCCGTCGACGGCCGCAACGTGGTCAGTCTATCGCCGCCGACGGGAAAACGCAACCCTTTACACCGGAAGAATCAACATTCGATTCACCGTCATTGAGCGGGGCGGGGATCACGGCGCCGGCGGCGGGCGGACACGCCGGTCCTCGCCGGCTTCCTCGCCACCACGCCGAAAACGGTCGATCACCTGCTCCATCGTCAGCCCGTCGTTCTGCTCGGCGATCAGCCGGCGCACCTTGTCCAGGTCCGGCGTCCACTCGACGTGGTTGTCGTTGTACACGACGGGGATGCCGTTCTCGCCCCCGTCGTGGTCCTCCGGGATGCCGAAGCCGGCGACACGCTCGCTGTCCACGTCGTCGACCAGCCCCGGCAGCAGGACGTACGACGCGTTCTGCCGCACCCACTGACGCTTGCGATCGTCCGGCCACCGCTCGAAGTCCGGGGGCGGCCGCTTGCCCGACATCGGCGACAGCGCGTATTCCACCGTGAAGTAGTTCTCGACCACGAGCGTGCCCAGGTCGTCGGTCAGGCGGCCCTGGTTCGGCTGCGCCCAGGTCAACGACGCCTGGTGGATCCCGCGCAACTGCGTGCTCGACTGCATCTGCCGCGCCGTCCGCCTCGCCGCGCCCAGCGCCGGCAGGAGGATGCCGACCGCCATGGGCACGCTGACCATCGCCGGCGCGCCGCCGGCCGTCATCGTCTGGGGGCCGAGCAACCCCGCGCCGATGAACGGGCTGCGCGTCCTCGCATGGAAGCCCGCTTCGTCCACCCACACCACCTGCCCCGCCGGCGCCAGGTGCTCGGCGACGGCGCTGAACGGCGGGAGGACGATCGTGACCGGCGCGCCCTGGCTGGCCGTGATCGCCGAGATCATCTGCGCCGCGCCCAGCAGTTGCTGGTACATCATCGGCGCCGTCCGGCGCAGGTCCACGAACGTGAACGAGACGGGCGCCTGCCCGCCGAGCTTCTCCTGCACCTGCCGCAGCGCCTCGTTGGTCAGGATCGACGGCCTGTCGGAGCCGGCGAAGTCGTGGGCGCTCATGATCGCCTGCGGCAGCAGCGAGGCGTACAGCCGATCGTCGGCGATGGCCCAGCTCGGAGAAAGAAACGGGATCGTCAGCGTGTGGATCTCGACGCCGCCGCGTTCGACGACCTCGAAGCGGAGCTGGAACGGGGCGTTCGGGTCCGCGGGCCGTTCGTTGACCAGCGATTCGAGGCGGGTCAGCGCGGCGTGCATCGCCTCGGCGTCGCGCAGCGGGTTGATCAGGCAGCCGCCCAGCCCGCCGCCGCCGGTCGCCCCCGGGTCGCCGAACGCCACCCACCGGTCGCCCAGCGCGTCAATGATCTGGCGTTCCAGGTCCAGGCCCACGGCCTCGCCGCCGCGTTGCAGCGCCGCGTCGAACTCACCGCGTTCCTCCGGCCCGGCCGCGTCGATCACACGGCGGATCCCATCGAGCACCTTCGCCGGGTCCAGCCGCACCGCGTGCAGCCACATCGACGACGCCGGCGCCATCGCCAGTTCCTCCTCGTCCAGCGGCGGACCCTCGAACACCGTGATCAGCCCCTCGCGCGGCCGCGGCGCGTCCACGAACAGATCGACCTGCCACTCGGTCTCCACGAACGCGCCGCTCAACATCACCCGACGCAGCGAACGCAGCCCCAGCGCCCGGCTGACACGACGCCACGTCTCGAACGCTTGGCGATTCGTTTCCTGTTCGCCCAGCTCGTCCAGCCGCGCCACGATGCGCTCGACATCGATGTACGCGCTCAGCGCCGGTCGGTCCGCGCCGTGAGCGCGCGTCTCGACGAACCGTTCGTTGTCGGCCAGCGACCGGCCCGCGCCGGGCACGACATGCCCGGCGTCGTGCCCCAGCGTCAGCACCACGAACGCTCCGTCCGGCGTCATCCCCGCCTGAGCGGTCGATGGCACGGCGTCGGCGAGCATCGCCTCCAGGTCCGCGATCAATCGCTCGTCCTCCTCGCCCGATCGCCACAGCACCGTCAGCCGCGGCGGAGCGTCGGGTCCGACCGGCGGCAGCACGTACGCCGCCGTCGCCCGCCGCCACGACGCGGCAAACGTCCGTGCCAGCGCCTCGATCGTCCCGACGCCCTCCGCCGCCCCTTCCGCCTCGGCGAGCTGACGCAGGCTCTCAAACAACGCCTTGGTCGTCTCGGCCAGCTCCGCCGTCTCGATGACCTGCCGTGTCTTGGAATCGGCGTAGCCGGGGCTGTCGGCGCCCGTGCCCGCCCAGCCGACGTACACCACCGCGTTGTCCGGGACGTGCTCGATCAGGGGCTGGCCCGAGGCGGGCGCGGCGACGGCCAGCAACGCGCTCAGCGCGACGCGGTGCAAGACTGCACGCATGTTGTGCTCCCCGTGAGAAACCGTGCTATCGCCGGCGGGGCCCGTCCGCCGCCGGTCGGTCAGTCGATCGGCTCGACCGTGGTCGGGTCGGGCCGGTACAGCCGCGTGTCCAGCGCCCAGATCTTCTCGGTGAAGTCCCCGCCGAGCTCGGCGCTCTTGTCGCGCGGGTCGTCGGCGCGGGCGGCGGCCAGGGCCATGTTCAGCTTGGCGTCGAGGTTGTCCAGGATGCTGACGAAGATGGCCTCGGGGGTGCTGGGGACCTTGAGCGCGCCGAACTCGGCCACGCCGTGGTGCGAAAGGATGATGTGGTGCAGGACGTTGAGGATCGGGGTGGGGACGGTGACGGCCGGGCGGCCGTCGGCGCCGGCCTGGCAGGCGCGGGCCTTCTCCTCCAGCCACATCGCTCCGCGGGCGATGTGCCCGATGAGCTGGCCCTCGGTCGAGTACCCGAACCCGCGCTCCCAGGTCAGCTCCTCGCACTTGCCCAGGTCGTGGATGAACAGCCCGAACAGCACCACGTCGCGGTTGAGCTTGGGGTACAGCGGCAGGACCTGGTCGGCCAGGCGCAGCAGGGCGAGCGTGTGCTCGAGCAGCCCGCCGAGGTAGGCGTGGTGCAGCGAGCTGGCCGCCGGCGCCCTGCAGAACTTGTCCATCAGCTCGCCGTCCTCGAGGTACCGCTCGGCCAGGGCCTTGATCGCCGGGTGCTCCAGCGTCTGGAGGATGCGCAGGACCTCGGCGAACATCTGGTCCACGTCGTGCTCGGTCGTCGGCAGCAGTTGCTCGAGGTCCTTGTCCGTCGGCTCGTAGGGGCGGATGTCCTGAATGATGATCTGCATCTCGCCCTGGTAGGGCTGGGTCTGGCCGGCGATCCAGACGAACCCGTTGGTCGGCAGGTCGCGGAACAGCTCTTCGGAGGCGTTCCACATCCGTCCGGGGGTCCGGCCGGTCTTGTCGGCCAGGAGGCACTTGATGTACGGCTTGCCGCCGCGGGTCTGGCCGAGTTGGCAGTTCTGGATCGCGAACACACCGTCGACGAACTGGGTCGGGGCCAGGTCACGGATGAACGTCCGCCGCGCGGTGGGCGGCGACGACTGCTTGGTTGGGGGGGAGAATAGGGCCATCGCCGGATGATAACCGCGATCGGTCGAGCCGGGAAACCGGCGTCGAGCGTGGGGCGTCGGCCTTACGTGGGGCGTCGGTCTTCACGAGCCGCGACCGTGAAGCAGCGGGGAATATTCAATGGGTGGGACGGACGTCCCGTCCACCGCTGCCGTGGGTGTGGGCCGACCCGTCCCGGGGCTACTCGGGGATGTCTTGCGCGTACCGCCGACGAAACTCGTTCAGGTCCGCCACGCCCTCGGGCAGCTTCGCCTCGTCGACCAGCAGGATCGGGATGCCATCGCGGATCGGGTAACGCAGCCCCGCCCCCTCCGGCTCCTCCGCTACCAGCTCGTCGCCCTCCTGACGCAATCGCGATCGCGTCAGCGGGCACACGAGGATCTCCAAGAGATCGGCTTCAATCGTGGGCGTCTGCGGCATCGGTTCGCTCCTGTCGCGTCGGTCCATCAGACGTTGTATCAGCCTTCACGTCGCGTGGCGAGCCGGCGGCGGCGATCGGCGGGTGTGGTCCAGGAGTAGAGCATCCCCGACGGCGAGGGCGTTTGGCGTTTTCTTCGGTGGGGCGGGCGAGACGCCCGTCCCCCCGACACTCACGCGCACCCACGATTCAACCCGCGGTCCGTCGCCTTGCCCGCCATGAGGGCGACGACGTGCGCCGCCCACACCGCCAGAGCGGTCCACTCCATCGCGCCGCTGGCCGCGATGACTCGGTAAAAGCCATCGTGCCAGTCCGTGCCGATCTGCGTGGTCACCCGCAGCATGCACCCGACGTTCAGCAGCACGAACGGCAGCCACAGGGCCGGCAGATTCACGGACGCCACACCGCGGAGTCTCGGGACCACCGTGGACGCCACGCCGACGATCATCATCGAGATGAACCCGACCGTGATCGCGTGACGGACCGCCCCGTGGTAGGCGTGGCTGAACGCGGTGTCGGCCGCCACGAGATACACGGGCATGGCCAGCAGCATCGCGAACGACACGAACAGCCAGGCGAACGCGGCGCGGACGAACTTGGCGCTGCGCTGCCCGGCGGCGGTCGGCGTCGGAGCCCGCCACAGCCGCCACGGCCAGACGATCAGCCCCACGCCGATGGGCAGCGTCAGCCACGGCAGCAGCAGCGCTGCCGCGAGGGCGTGCCGGCCCGTGTAGCGATACGCCAGAAACAGCGCAACCTCGCCCACGACCGCGGCCAGCAGGAGCCCGAACGCCGCCCAGCCGCGTCGCGCCGGCGTCTCGGCGAGGCCGAAGATCGCCGGGAACATCCGCAGCCCCACGCCCAGGATCATGAACAACGCCATGCCGTGGATCTGCACGTCGCGAAGCGGCGCCTGGTACGTGGCGATCTGCTCCAGCAGGCGCTCGCGGTCGGGCGCGGCGATCAGGGCCGCGACGTGCCAGCTGCCGAACACCGTCTGGATCAGCATGAACGCCAGGCCGGCGAAGATGAAGGCGATCGAGGGCGAAATCGGCTGCCCGCTTCGGCGGAACGCCGCGGCGAGCTGCGCGACGAAGACGGCGACCGCCACGGTTTCCAGCGTCGCGCCGGCGGTGTGCAGAGGCGTCGCCCAGGCGTTGGCGGCGGCCATCATCGCCGTGCCACGCGCCACGATGCCGACGATCATCGCGCCCAGGACGGCGATCGCGAGGCGGGCGCTCGGCGGGTCGGTCTGCCACGTCCGCGGGAACGCCTGATACGCGAAGCCCATGACGAACAGGCCGACCCAGCCCATGATCTGGGCGTGGCCGTGGGCGTTCGCCTCGTGCACGCTGATGCCGGTGAACGTGCCGGCGAGGGTGATCTTGCCCAGCAGCAGCACGCCCCACGCGGCGCCGACGGTCAGCACGATCGCGATGGCGGCGAGGAAGAACGGCCGGTGTAACGCGGCGACGCGCGGTCCGATCCGGCTCGATGGCGGGGCGGTGGTCGGCAGGGCGGGCGAGGCGAGCACGTCACGGCTCCTCGTGGGGCGTGGACCTGGCCGGGCCTCGGCAGGCGTCCCGCGCCCGCCGCCGCTCGATCTCATCGGTGCGCTTGCGCAGCTCGGCGAGCTCGGGCTCGCTGGCCCGTTGCTGCACGCGGTTGAACAGCTCACGCTCCTCCCAGCGGATGTGCGCCTCGAGCCGCTCGCCCAGCGCGCGCAACACGGCCGCGTCGGGATCGATCGTCCGCCGCAGGGATCGCGCCTGCTCGGCCAGGTCGGTCAGCGACTCGTGCTCGGCACGCAGTCGCTCGCGGTCGGCCGGCTCCATCAGGGGCTCGAGCAGACACTGCTCGTCGTGGAAGTGTTCGGCGATCTCGCGGTCCCAGGCGTCGACGAACTCGGCCACGGCCTTGCGTCGGGCCACGTCGTCGGCGTCGGCCGCCTGAACCAGATGGCGCGCCTGCACGAGCCCGCCGTAGTGATCGCGGGACAGCGGCTGCAGCGCGGGGTGGCGTTCGATCGGCGGGTTCTTGTATTGGGCTGGCATGTCGGTCGCTCCGATCGGAGGGGTGCTACGGTTTCAACGAGACGATACGGGCTGGCCCTCGGCGGTGACGTGGCACAGCGGCAGGTGCTTCTTGCGGCGTCCCGGCGCCTCGAGCAGCTCGGAGAGGGGGGTGTCGGCAAAGGCGCTCTCGATCGAGGCCAGCGCGTCGTCGAGCTTGCGGTGCAGGGGACAGAGGTTTTTGCCGTGCTTTTCGAGGCCGAGCGGGCAGGTCTCGATGCGTCGGATGGGGTCGACGGCGTTGACGACGTCGAGGACGGTGATGGCGTCCGGCGGCCGACTGAGGACGAACCCGCCGCCGAGCCCGCGCTGGGCGAGGACGACGCCGCCGCGGCTCATGCTCAGCAGGACCTTGGACAGGTAGCCGGCGGGGACGCGGGTGGCCTCGGCGATCTGGCGGGTGGTCTGGGGCTGATCCCATCGATCGGCGAGGAGCACGGCGGCGCGCAGGGCGTATTCGGCGGTCTGGGAGAAGAGCATGGTCACCTCACGAAAAAAACCATCGGGCCTATTGTCGACAAGTGGATGTTGACATCCATTTTATGCCCGTCTACCCTCTCGTGTCAACGGTCGCGACCGCCCGATCGACGCCGATCCGGCGTCGGCGGCGCACCACCGGCGAGGCCCGGCGCCCCGCCGACCCCAGCTTACCCGCTTGGCCCGGCGCACGGCGGCCCGGCCCGATGGCGACCATCCGATTCCCCCAGACCCCACCAGACGAAAGGCCTCCCGCATGATCACGCTCAACGCTCACGCCACCGTCGGCGACTGGGTCCGCGACCGACCCGATCGCTCCCGCGTCCTGGAACGGCTCGGCATCGACTACTGCTGTGGGGGCAAACGCCCGCTGGCCGAGGCCTGCCGCGAGCGCGGCCTCGACGTCGAGACCGTGGTCGATCAGCTCATCGAGCCGGACGACGCCGCGACCGGCGACGTCACCGACGCCGACGCCCTGAGCCTGACCGACCTGGCCGACCACATCGAGCAGACGCACCACGCCTACCTGCGCCGGGAGCTGCCGCGCCTGGGCGCCATGGTCCGCAAGGTCGCGGCCGTTCATGGCGAGCGATGCCCCTGGATGCTCGAACTCGACGGCGTCTTCGCCGGCTTCGTCGCCGAGCTGGACTCACACATGATGAAGGAGGAGCAGATCCTGTTCCCGCTGATCCGTGACCTGGAGGCGAACGGGTCCGGGCCCGATGCATCGCGTGCCATGAGCGTGGGCAACCCGATCCGCGTGATGGAGCACGAGCACGACGACGCCGGGCGGGCGCTGGAACGGATGCGCACGCTCTCGAACGGTTTCGCCCCGCCGGCCGACGCCTGCAACACGTTCCGAGCGATGCTCGACGGTCTGGCGCAGCTCGAGCAGGACATGCACCAGCACGTGCACAAGGAGAACAACGTGCTGTTTCCCAAGGCGATCGAGCTCGAGGCCCGGCTCGCGGCGAAAGGGGGTTCGTGATGGCCGTGCCGATGGGCAGCAAGGGGCAGCCGGACTTCACCCAGCCGATCGAGCTGATGATGGACTGCCACCGGCGGATCGAGCACTTCCTCGGCGTGCTGAGGCAGGTGTCCGAGCGATACGCCCGGACGGAGCTCGACGCCGAGGGGCGGGCCGCGCTCGAGACGGCGTTGAACTACTTCCGGCAGGCGGCGCCGCGGCACACGGCCGACGAGGAGGTGTCGCTGTTCCCGCGCATGCGTGAGCGCGATGATCCGGACGTGCAGCGGGCGCTGGCGGAGCTGGACCGGCTCGAGGCCGATCACCGCAAGGCCGAGGGAGCGCACGAGCGGCTGGACGAGCTCGGCCGCGGATGGCTGGAGGCGGGGCGGCTCGGAGCGGACGAACACGCCGAGCTCGTGTCGCTGCTCGCCGAGCTGACCGACGCCTACACCGAGCACATCCGTCTCGAGGACGAGCGTGTGTTCGTGCTGGCCTCGCGTGTGCTCAGCGAATCGGCGCTCGAGCGGGTGGGTCAGGAGATGCGTCAGCGACGAGCGGATCAGCCCGGTCGATCGGGCAGCCGCTGTGCCGAGCGACGTCAACGCGAACTCAACTTTTCGACGGGTTCCGGCGATGCGTCCGAAAGAGCCGGGTCACCCGGCCGATGACACGACGGCGTCGGGCTTCGACCGCGACCCGTTCCTCGTGTTCTACGAGATCACCCGGGCGTGTGACCTGGCGTGCGCGCACTGCCGGGCGTGCGCCCAGCCGCGGCGGCACCCGCGCGAGCTGACGCCGGGTCAGAGCCGGGCGCTGGTCGACGCGCTGCTGCGGTTCGACCGCCCGCCGCTGCTCGTGCTGACGGGGGGCGACCCGCTCAAGCGTGACGACGTGATCGACCTGGTCGCCTACGCGACGGGGCGTGGGCTGACGGTCGCGATGACGCCGTCGGCCACGCCGCTGGTCACGACCGACGCGCTGCGATCGCTTCAGCGCGCGGGCCTGTCGCGCCTGGCCGTCAGCCTCGACGGCGCTGACGCGGCGACGCATGACGGGCTGCGCCGGGTCCGCGGCAGCTTCGCACGCACCCTCCAGATCATGACCGACTGCCGTCGTCTCGGCCTGGCCCTGCAGGTCAACACCACCGTCACCCGACGCAACGTGCATCAGATCGACGCGACCGCCGAGTTGCTGGCCAGCCAGGAGATCGTGCTGTGGTCGGTCTTCTTTCTCGTGCCGGTCGGCCGCGGCCTGACGGAGCAGCGCATCGGCGCGGACGAGTACGAGCGCGTCTTCGATCGCCTCTGGCATCACGCCCAGCACCAGCCGTACGGGATCAAGACCACCGAGGCGCCGCACTACCGACGCTTCGTGCTCGAGCGTGCCGGGGACCCGCAGCGTGACGCGGCGTCGCACGTCGGCCGACGCATCCAGCGCGCGCCGCTGGGCGTCAACGACGGAAAGGGCGTGCTGTTCGTCAGTCACACCGGCCAGGTCTTTCCCTCCGGGTTCCTGCCGATCGAGTGCGGCCGATTCCCCGAGGACTCGGTGGTCGCGTGCTACCGCGATCACCCGTTGTTTTGTGCGCTGCGCGATCCGGAGCGCCTGGGCGGCAAGTGCGGCGTGTGTCCCTATCGAGGGGTCTGCGGCGGCAGCCGGGCGCGTGCCTACGCCGTCACGCGTGACCCGCTCGCCGCCGAGCCCGACTGTGTTTATCAACCGGCGCCGTGGCGCCAGGAATCAATCCCATGTTGAGCGTCAGTCATGTTCTGTGCGGGTACGAGACAGGCAACGAGTCGCTGCGGTACGGGCACGCGCGCGACGGAGCAGGGGCGCCGCCGCGGCCAATCGTGGTCTGGGCGTTGACCAAGGCGTGCAACCTGCGATGTGTGCATTGTTACGCCTCTGCCGAGCCACACGCCGCGCCGGGCGAGCTGACGCACGAGGAGGGCCGGCGGCTCCTGGAGGACCTGGCGTCGTTCGACGTGCCGGCGGTGCTGTTCAGCGGGGGCGAACCCCTGGCGCGACCGGACGCCGAGGCGTTGATCGAGTACGCCGTGTCATTGGGCTTGCGTTGCACGCTGTCGACCAACGGGGTGCTGATCGACGATCCGCGTGCGGATCGGCTGGCGGGGATCGGGCTGCGGTACGTGGGGATCAGCCTCGACGGGACGCGGGCGCGTCACGACAAGCTGCGCGGGATGAGCGGGGCGTTCGACGCGGCGGTCGCCGGCATCCGCCGGTGCCGGGCACGCGGGATCAAGGTCGGCCTGCGCTACACGGTGCACGCGCTCAACGTGGCCGATCTGGACGCGATGTTCGACCTGTGCGTGGCGCACGACGTGCAGCGGCTGTGCATCTATCACCTGGCGTACGCCGGTCGGGGCGGGTCGATGCAGAAGGTGGACCTCTCGGCCGATCAGACGCGAGAGGTCGTGGACCGGATCTTCGAGCGCACGGCTC
>CAYSIX010000015.1:0-30082 GCA_964431205.1 uncultured Phycisphaeraceae bacterium | reverse complement strand
GCCTGAATTCGACGGACGTTCGTACGGCGCGGCGGGCGGTGCTGGAGCTGGCGTTGCAGGAGGCGGACCGGGTGCTGGAGATCGAGCCGCCGGGCACGCCGCTGGGCCGGGCGTGTCGGCTGCTGCGCGGTCGGGTGCTCAGCGGCCTGGGGCGGTTCGATGAGGCGGCGGAGGTTCTGGACGCGGTGGCGGGTGGCGTCGGCGATGCGCGCGATGCAGAGTCTGGTGGGGGTGACGGCGGGGCCGACGCGGTGTCGTTCGTCGCGGCGCTGGCGCGGGCGTGGGTGGACGGGCGGCGGGGTGACGCGTCGGCGGCGACGCGGGCGCTCGAGCGACTGGGGAAAGACACGTCGATCGACGACTCGCCGCTGGATCGTCTGCTGGTCGCCGATGCGCAGCACCGGGTCCTGGCGGGGCGGGTCGAGCCGTGGGCCGGTGCGCCGGCGTTGGGCGAGGCGGCCGCGTCGTCGTATCGGCCGTACGTGGAACTGCTGAGCGAGGCGGGGGCGGGCGACCGGGCCGAGGCGCTGCGGCAGTACGTGTTTGAGCGTTGGTTGGACGCGATGCCGGCCGAACGCGAGGCGTCGGAGCTGGCGGGGTTGCCGGCGATCGTGCGGATGGGGGTGGGGCAGGTGCTGCGCGAGCGAGGTCAGCGTGCGGCGGCGGCGGCGGCGCGTGCGCGTGGCGGCGCGGTGCCGGCAAGCGCGGCCGAGGACCTGGCCCGGTCGGTGGCGATCAACCGGACGCTGGTGGACGGCGGGGCGGGCATGGACCCCGGCGTGCGGGCGACGGCGCGGTTCAACCTGGCGCTGGCGCGATATTTCCAGGCGCCGGCGTCGGGTGAGCGGGCGATCGAGACGGCGGGGCGGTTGACGGCGCTGGCCGACGAGATCCCGAGCGAGCCGGTGGCCGAGCGCGCGATCGCGCTGGCGGTGGAGCTGGTCCGGCCGATGCTGAATGCCGAAGGCGGCGCGGGCGCGGAGGCGGGCGTGGACGCCGAGGCGGCGCGGCGGGCGTACGGGCGTGCGGCGCAGGTGCTGTTCGAGCGGTTCCCGGTCAGCGCGGCGGCGGACGACGAGCGGCTGTTCTACGGGTTTACGGTGCTGGCGGCGCAGGGGCGGCACGAGGAGGCGGTCGAGGTGTACCGCCGCGTGCCGCGCGACCATCGGGACTACTTCGCGGCGCAGCGGGAGATCGTGCTGTCGCTGGCGTCGGCGTACGAGGCGGCGTTGCCGGCGGCGCGGGATGCGCTGGGCGAGCGGATCGAGGCCGCGGCGGCGCGCATCGAAGCCGAGGCCGAGGCGGCCCAGCGGGGCGACGGTGATGCGACCGGCGTCGGGCGACGTGAGCCCGAGTCCGAGTTTGAACCCGAGCGTGGACCGCAGGCGGCGGTCGCGGCGGCGCGGCTGGCGCGGGCGCGCGTCGCGCTGGTGGATGAACGATACGACGATGCGCTCGTCCTACTCGACGGGTTTGAACACGATTTCGACGGGCAGCGAGAGCTGGTGCGTATGGCGATGCGGGCGCGGATCGAGGCGTTGTCGCGCGGCGGCGGGTCGGCCCAGCTCGTCCGCGCGGCGCGGGCGATGATGCAGGCATCGCCGGGGACGGCGGCGGCGGTGATCGACCGCGTGGCCGAAGAGCTCGCCGAGCGGATGGACAGGCGGGTGCGTCAGGCGGCGATCACGCGGGTGCAGGCGGAGCGTGAACGTCACGAGGCCGAGGCGGCCCAGGTCGCGACGCTGGTGGCGGAGCTGTCGGCGATGCTGCTGGACGGTGAGGGCAGGCAGGGCGCGGGCGGTGCGAATCAGCCGGCGGACGCGCGGTTGGCGATCGAGCTGCGTCACGCGCGGGCGCTGCGGGTGGCGGGGCGGCTGGAGGGCGCGCGCCGGCGTACGGCGGCGCTGATCGAGGCGTTCCCGCACGAGGCGCAGGTGATCCACGAGCGGGCCGAGGCACTGTTCACCTCGGCGGCCGATGACAGCGACGAGGCGGACGATGACAGCGACGAACAGACGCTGCTCGACGCCGCGGCTTTGTACGATCGGCTGATCGGCGGTTTGCAGCCGCCGTACCCGGACCTGTGGTGGAACGCGTGGATGCGGCGGTTGCAGATCACCGAGCGGCTCGGGCGGCACACCGACCAGATCCCGCTGCGCGTGCGGCAGCTCCGCCTGCGCGAGCCGGACCTGGGCGGGCTGATTTACCGTCGTGAGTTCGAGCGGCTGGAGAGCAAGTTCGCCGGCGGGTGAGCCGTCCCGCGGCGGGAGCATACCGGCGGCAGAAGTGCGCGGCGGAGCCGCGTCGCTTCGTGCGCTTTGCGTTCTTGGCGTGTTGGAGGTTGATTCCCGCCCCCGGTTCGGATGCAATACACCCATGGAATACCGCACGATCCCCGGCACCGACCTGACCGTGAGCCTCCTGGGCTTCGGCAACTTCACCTTCGGCGTCAACTGGTGGACCGACGCCTCGGACGACGAGGCCGTGGCCATCCAGAACCACGCCGTCGAGCAGGGCGTGACGTTCTTCGACACCGCGCCGGCGTACGGCAACGGCCGGGCCGAGGCGCTGCTGGCCCGCACGATCCGCGACGTCGGACGCGACCGCCTGGTGATCTCGACCAAGTTCGGCTATGACCTGGAACGCGACCCCGGGGAGACCGGCTCCCACCGCGAACGCGCCCAGGACTTTCGCCCCGAGGCCGTCACCCGCCAGCTCGAAAGCTCGCTCAAGAACCTCGGCACCGACCGCATCGACCTGTACCAGGCGCACAACATCAAGCTGCCGCAGTACCGCGACGACTTGTTCGCCGCGCTGGATCGGCTCGTCGAGGCGGGCAAGCTGCGGGCGTGGGGCATCGCGCTGGGCCCGGCGATCGGCTGGCGGGAGGAGGGCTACGAGGCGCTGATCCGCCGCGGTGCGGCGACGGTGCAAACCGTGTTCAACCTATATGAGCAGGACCCGGGCCGCGAGTTCTGCCGGATCGCCGAGCGCCTCGGTCGCGGCGGGATTATCGCCCGCGTGCCGACCAACTCCGGGATCCTCGACGACGAGTTCGCCTCGCCCGACCACCGGTTCGACCCCAACGACCACCGCAAGTTCCGCGACCGCGACTGGCTGGTGTACGGCCTGAAGAAGAACGAGATGGTCCGCCCGCTGGCCGAGGCGCGCGGGCTGACGCTGCGGCGGCTGGCGTTCAGGTGGCTGGCGGCGCAGCCGCACCTGGTCTCGATCGAGCCGAACATCCTCACCCGCGATGACGTGGACGACTTCGTCGCCGCGGCGGACGGCGTGCCGCTGGACACGGAGTTGCTGGACCAGCTCGCCGCGTGGTACGACGATGACTTCGGCCTGGGCGCCGCGGCGCACCCCTGCGACTGGAAGAGCTCGGTCACGCCGGAGGGCAAGGTTCGCAGCGGGTATCAGGAGCCGGACGTCGAGGGGTATCGCACGCCGGAGCTGTCGGCGACGTGAGGTCGCGGCAGCGAACACCGGGCGCCGACCCCGGACCCCGGGCTTCCGCCCGGGGGCTATCGTGAACGAGGTCGATGCGCGCCGAGATCCCCGTGCGGGAGCACGTGGATGAGGGTGACGAGGCCGACCGCACCGCCGGCGCCGCGGCGCTACAATGGCGGCATGTCGAGCAAGACTCTGGAGCGTGGGGAGCGGGTGTTCGCGGGCGTGCGGTTCGACGTGTATGCGCTGGAGCTGAACCGTCGCTCGGGCGGGACGGCGAGGCGGGAGGTGGTGGTCCCGGCCGACGCGGTGGTGATCCTGCCGCTGCTGGCGGGCGAGGGACCAAACTCCGGGCTTCCGCCCGGGGCTGGCGATGTGAGCTTGGGCGGACGCGGTAGTCCCCTGCGGAAGCAGGGGGTTGCGTCGCCCGGGGCTAAGGGCGGCGATGGACCGGACAGCGCGGAGCAAGAGCCGCGGGTGGTGCTGATCCGCAACGAGCGGTTCACGGTGGGCAAGACGCTGTGGGAGCTGCCGGCGGGGACGGTCGAGCGGGGCGAGGAGCTGGAGGCGACGGCCGGCCGGGAGCTGGAGGAGGAGACGGGGTACGCGGCGGATCGGCTCACGCGGCTGACGGCGTTTTACCCGACGCCGGGCTTCTGCACCGAGCGGATGACCGCGTACCTGGCCCAGGGTCTGACCCACCGCGGCCAGGCGCTCGACGAGACCGAAAACATCACGGTTGAAGCGAAGTCGTGGGGCGAGACGATGCAGATGGTGCGCGACGGGCGGATCGAGGACGGCAAGACGATCGCGACGCTGCTGTACTACGCCTGCTTCGTGCGAGGATCGGTGTAATGGCTTGGGAAGATCGAGATTATTCGCGCCCGCCGCCGCAGCTTCGGTTCGGGCCCGTCGGCGGGGCGTTCTCGCGGCGGTCGATCGTCTTCTGGCTGATCGTGATCAACGCCGGGGTGCTGCTGCTGGACGCGTTGCTGGCGCGGGTGTTCGGCCCGGTGGCGGTGCCGTTCGGGGACCGCGCGTTCGGGATGAAGCCGCTGGAGGCGTGGGGACACTTCTCGTACTCGACGGCGATCCTGGGCGGGCAGGTCTGGCGGTTCGTGACGTTCCAGTTCCTGCACGGCGGGGGGTGGCACCTGTTCGGGAACGTGCTGGGGCTGTTCTTTTTCGGGCCGATGATCGAGCGTCACCTGGGCTCGAAGCGGTTTCTGGCGTATTACCTGCTGTGCGGGTCGGCCGGGGCGGTGATGTACCTGCTGCTGTGGGCGTTGGGGGTGATCGTGCAGACGCCGGAGACGGCGCTGGTGGGGGCGTCGGGGGGGGTGTTCGCGATCCTGGCCGGCGCGGCGCTGATCGCGCCGAACGCGACGGTGCTGTTGTTTTTCATCCTGCCGATCCCGCTTCGGGTGCTGGTCTGGATCATCCTGTTCGGGGCGGTGTACGCGGTGGTGGCGGGGGGTACGGACCCGGGCTCGAACGCCGGCGGGCACGCGGCGCACCTGGGCGGCATGGCGCTGGGCTTCTGGCTGATCAAGCACCCGGGCTGGCTGAACTGGGCGGACCGCTTCTCACCCGACGCGGTGCAGGCGCGGTACGCCCGGTCGCGGTACGAGAAGAAGCGGCGGCGGCAGCAGGCCGAGCAGGCCGAGGTCGATCGCATCCTCGACAAGGTGCGCACCAAGGGCTTGCACAGCCTCTCGCGTCACGAGAAGCGGGTGCTCAACCAGGCGACGGAGCGCTCCCGCCGCGCGGGGTAGGGGTATAATCCATTATGTCGACGTTATCGAGCATCGAGCACATCGAGGCGACGCCGGGCGTTATCGGTGGAAAGCCGCGAATCAAAGGCACGCGGATCGGGGTCCACGACGTCAAGATCTGGCACCTTGAGCAGGGCGAATCGATCGAGCAGATCTGTGCTGACTATGGCCTGTCGCCGGCTCAGGTCTATGCTGCGCTGGCGTTCTACTACGACCATCGCGCTCAGATCGAAAAGCGTCTGGCGGACGACGAGACCTACGCAGAAAAGGTCATGTCCGAAAACCCTTCGGTGCTTCAGCAGAAGCTGAGGGAACGTGAGGGTGGATGAGGCCATCCGTTTCTATGCGGATCATCAGTTCCCTCTGCCGGTCGTCAAGGCGTTGCGCCAGGCCGGCCTGGATGTCCTGACCGCCGCTGAAGCCGGCCTGGCCGCAGCCGATGACCATCAGCAGCTCGCATTCGCCACGACCGAAGGGCGTGTTCTGCTGACGCACGATGCCGATTTCATCGCCCTCCACCACGCCTCCAGCGGGCACGCGGGTATCATCTACGGTCATCAGCGGCTCGCGAACCGGCGAAAGATCGAGATCATCTCCCTCGCGTTTCGAGTGATGACGGCTCAGGATATGCGAAACCGTCTCGAGTTCATGTAGCTTGCCGCCTCTGACCTTCTCCATCACGCATCGCGACACGGCCAGCCGGGCCCGGCTCGGTCGCGTCACCACGCCCCACGGCGCCTTCGACACCCCCGCGTTCATGCCCGTCGGCACCCAGGCGACCATCAAGGGCCTGCGGCCCGACCAGGTGGCCGAGCTCGGCACGCAGATCATCCTCGCCAACACGTACCACCTGCTGCTTCGCCCGGGGGCCGAGCTGGTCGCCCGACACGGCGGGCTGCACCCCTGGATGCGCTGGCCCCGGCCCATCCTCACCGACTCCGGCGGGTACCAGGTCTTCAGCCTCGCCGACATCAGCCGCATCAACGACGACGGCGTCACCTTCCGCAGCCACGTCGATGGCGCCTACGTCGAGCTGACGCCCGAACGCGCCATGCGCGTCCAGAACGAGCTGGGCGCCGACATCGTCATGGCCTTCGACGACTGTCCCCCGGCCACCAGCCCCGGGCGGGGCCCTCAGTTTGACCGTAGCCCCGGGCGGGAGCCCGGGGTTCACGGCGGCGAATCCCGAGATCCGAGTCCCGAGCGTCGAGATTCCGCCGCTGGCAACGCGCAACTCGAGACTCATGACTCGCAACGCGAAGCACAGAACTACGCCGCTCGCGTTCAGCAGGCCAACGAACGGACGCTGCGCTGGCTGGAGCGCTGCGTTCGCGCCCACGCTCGGCCCGCCGACCAGGCGCTGTTCGGGATCGTGCAGGGGGGCACCGACCTGGAGCAGCGCACCTGGTGCGTCCAGCGCGTCTGCGCGCACGACCTGCCGGGCTACGCGATCGGCGGGGTGGCGGTCGGCGAGGGCCCCGAGGCGATCCGCGCGGTGGTCGAGCACACGGCGGCGTTGCTGCCCGAAGACCGGCCGCGCTACCTGATGGGCGTGGGGTACGAGCGGGACATCGTCGCGGCGGTGCGGGCGGGGGTGGACATGTTCGACTGCGTGCTGCCGACGCGCAACGGCCGCAACGCGTACGCCTTCACGCGCACGGGCTCGATCCGCCTGCGCAACGCCCGGTTCCGCGACGACCCGGCCCCGATCGAAGCCGACTGCGACTGCCCGGCCTGCGGCGGCGGGTTCTCGCGGTCGTACCTGCGGCACCTGTTCATGGCCGAGGAGATGCTCGGGCCGATCCTGGTGAGCCTGCACAACCTGCGTCACTATCAGCGGCTCATGTTGGACATCCGCGGGGCGATCGCTCACAATGACTGGTCTTTGGTCGAGTCGACCTGGCCGGTGGCGGCACCGGCGGGCGACGGCTCGCGGGACGCCCCGACGGCGGGACGGGCCGGGACCGGCTGAGGCCCCGGAGGCCTCGGCGGGTCGGCCGCCGCGCTCGGGATCAGGGGCTGGATAGCCGATGGCACAGATGCAGACGATGACGTGGCCGATGCCGGTGCTCGTGCTGGGACAGACGGGCGAGGGCGACGCCGACCGTCCGATCATCCCCCAGCCAGCGCCGAGCGAGGGCGAGGCGGGCGAGCAGGCGCCCGGCGGGGCGACGCAGGGCCCCGGCGGCGCACAGCAGCCGGGCGGCTTCGGCGACGCCGGCTTCCTCATCCTGCTCGCCGTGATCATGCTGGTGTTCATCGTTTTCTCGATGAGCGGGCAGCGCAAGGAGCGCAAGCGAAAAGAGGCGATGCTCTCGTCGCTGAAGAAGGGCGACAAGGTCCAGACGATCGGCGGGATCCTGGGCACGATCGTGGACGTGCGGGACCAGGAAGTGGTAGTGAAGGTGGACGAGAACGCGAACACCCGGCTGCGGCTGGCCCGACAGGCCGTCCAGGCGGTGCTCGACGATAAGAGCGACGGCTAGAGACCGGGTGAGGGCCGGCGGCACGCGGGCCCGGGTGATCGCCCCCAGAAGAACAAGGTCGGACAGGCGCTATGAAATACCCGCTGTGGAAGCCGCTGCTGATCGTGCTGGTGCTGATCGGCTGCGCGTTGATGGTCCGGTACAAGGGATTGAGGCCGGGGCTGGACCTGGCCGGCGGCACGACGCTGATCTACGACGTCAAAGTGCCCGAGGAGGCCAACGCCGAGCGCGTGATCGACGACCTGATCAACGTGCTGCGCGACCGCGTCGATCCGCAGGGCACGCGCGGGCTGGTCTGGCGTCAGGTCGCGGGCAACCGCATCGAGATCCAGATGGCCCTGGCCGGCGAAAAGACCAAGCAGCTCCGCCAGGCGTACCTCGACGCCCGCCAGGCCCTGATCGACGGCAACATCTCACGTCGCCAGCTCGAGGCGGCCCTGCGCCTGGACCCCGAGGCACGCGAGCAGCAGCTTCGCACCATCGCCGGCGAGGACGACGAGCTGCGCGCCGCGCTGACCGACCTGGCCGCGGCGCACGACCGGCTGGTCGAGACGACCGAGACCTACCGCCAGATCGAGGACGAGTACCGCGCGGCGAGAGAGGCCCGTGAGGCTCTGCCGGATTCGGCCAGCGACGATGAGAAGGACGCCGCGGCGCTGCGGCAGCGGGAGCTGGAGCGACGGGTTCAGGCCGAGGCGAGGGCGTATCTGGACGCGAAGCGCGCGTACGAGCAGGCCGAGGCCGAGGTCTTGCGTGCGAACGTGGACCCGGACGACCTGCAGCGGGTCCTGGAGCTGCCGCGGGCGGGGCGGACGCCGAGCGCCCCGTCGCCGCGTGGCGAGGCGCTGGCGAAGCTCAAGCAGGAGCACCCGAGCCGGGCGGACGAGATCGACGCCGTGGCCGAGGCGTACGCCGCCTACGAGGGGGTCAAGGGGCAGCTCGACGATCCGAACGACCTGATCGCGCTGCTGCAGGGCTCGGGTGTGCTGGAGTTCCGGATCGCGGCGACGCCGGACGCGACGGGCCTGGACGTCGAGGAATACATCCAGCAGTTGGAGGAGGACGGCCCGCGGGCCGGGCGCGGCAAGCCGTGGCGGTGGTTCGAGGTCGATGACATCCGCCAGTTCGCCGACTCGCCGTCGCAGCTCGAGGCGGTCGAGCAGGACGCGACGGCGTTCTTCGCGCAGCGCGGGCTGATCGGCCGGGCGTACGGCGGCAGCTACTACCTGCTGCTGGCCAACACGCCGGACATGGCCATGACCCGCGATCAGGACTGGGAGCTGACCCGCGCCACGCTCGGGGCCGACAGCCTCGGCCGCACGGCGATCAACTTCGAGCTCGACGCGCTCGGCGGGTCGCGCATGGGCCAAATCACCGGGCCCAACGTCAACAGGCCCATGGCCATCCTCCTGGACAACCAGGTGATCTCGGCGCCCAACCTCAACTCGCAGATCCGCGGGTATGGCCAGATCAGCGGCAACTTCTCCCGTCAGGAGGTGGACTACCTGCTGCGGACGCTCAAGGCCGGCTCCACCGAGGCCGAGCTGGGCGACCGCCCGATCAGCATCAAGACCACCGGGCCCCAGCTCGGGCAGGACAACCTGCGCGCCGGGCTCAAGGCCGCCGTCTACTCGCTGATCGCCGTCGCCATCTTCATGGCCTTGTACTACCTGGGCGCCGGGCTCGTCGCCGACTTCGCGCTGCTGGCCAACATGGTGATCATCCTCGGGATCATGTCGCTGTTCGAGGCGACGTTCACCCTCCCGGGCATCGCCGGCATCGTGCTGACCATCGGCATGGCCGTGGACGCCAACGTGCTGATCTTCGAGCGGCTCCGCGAGGAGATCGAACGCAAGGCCGACCTGCGCACCGCCGTCCGCCTCGGGTACGAGAAGGCGCTGTCGACCATCCTCGACGCGAACATCACCACGTTCATCACCTGCGTGGTCCTGTTCTACACCGCCACGGCCGAGATCAAGGGCTTCGCCACGACGCTGATGGTCGGCATCCTCGCCACGCTGTTCACCGCGCTGTTCTGCACCCGCGTGATCTTCGAGATGTGGCTGACGTACACCAAGCCCACGTCGCTGCCGATGCTGCCCATCCTGATCCCGGGCCTGCGGCGGCTGCTGTCGCCGAACATCGACTGGCTGGCCAAGCGGCACGCGTTCTTCGCCTTCAGCGCGATGCTGATGGTCGTGGGCGCCTCGGTCGTGTTCGCCCGCGGCAAGGACATGCTGGACATCGAGTTCCGCGCCGGCACGCAGGTGAGCTTCACGCTGCGTGAGGGCGAGACGATGTCGATCGGGCAGGTGCGTCAGCGCCTGGCGGACGTGGCCGACCTCGCCGCCGACGCCCGGATGCCCGCGTTCGACCCGACGGATTTGCCCGAGTCGCAGCGGGACCTGTACGAGCGTCTGCGCCCGGTCTTCGCCGACGCCGAGCGACGCGTCGAGCAGGCGCGCGCCGACGCCGAGCGCCTCGAGGCCGAGGGCAAGAGCGTCGGCGACCTGCCCACCGAGCCGGTCGACTTCCAGCTCCTGCGTGACGCGGCCGTCGTCACCGAGGGGGTGGTCGTCGGCACGGAGGCGTCGGCGTTCAGCATCGCCACGCTCATCACCGACGCCCAGGCCGTCAGCGACGTGGTCAAGGCCACGTTCTCCGACGTGCTGGACACCTCGCGGCCGATCAGCTTCCGCGGCCAGGACGAGCCCGACGTCAACGCCTCCATGGCCGTCTGCCCCATCCGAGCCGCCAACCTCGGCCAGAACATCAACCGCCCCGACGTCCGCAGCGACGTGGCCGAGTACCTCGGCGGGGTCGCCATCGTCCTCGAAGACCTGTCTCCGCCCACCACGCTGGCCGACCTCGAGCAGCGCATCACGCGCATGCGCCGCCAGCCGGCCTACGAACAGCTTGGGTATCGGCCGTTCAGCGTCATCGGCCTCGACCTCGCCGGCGCCGACGACCGCGGCACCCCCACCTATCGCTCCGCCGTCGTCGTCGTCCGCGATCAGTACACCAACTACGCCGACAGCTTCGCCGGCTTCGACGACCCGACCGGCCTGGCCGCCACCGAGTGGAACCTCGTCCGCGACGCCCTCCAACGCGACACCAGCCTCGACAGCGTCGCCAGCTTCTCCAGCCAGGTCTCCGGCACCATGCGCCAGCAGGCCATCGCCGCCCTGACCCTCTCCATGCTCGCCGTCGTCGCCTACATCTGGTTCCGCTTCGGCAGCCTGCGCTACGGCCTGGCCGCCATCGCCGCCCTCGTCCACGACGTGCTCATCGTCCTGGGCTTCATCGGCATCAGCGCCTGGATCTACGACAACGCCCTCGGTCAGTTCCTCCTGATCGACCCGTTCAAGATCAACCTCGCCACCGTGGCCGCGCTGCTCACCCTCGTCGGCTACTCGCTCAACGACACCATCGTCGTCTTCGACCGAATCCGCGAGAACCGCGGCCGGCTCTCCTACGCCACCCCCGGCATCATCAACGACTCGATCAATCAGACCATCAGCCGTTCCCTGCTGACCTCCGGCACGACGATGCTGGCCATCCTGGTCCTGTACGTCTTCGGCGGCGCGGGCGTGCACGGCTTCGCCTACGCCATGCTCATGGGCGTGTTCATCGGCACGTACAGCTCGATCGCCGTCGCCGCACCGCTGCTGCTCATCGGCGCCCGCATCGCTCAGCAGCGGGCCGCCGCCCGCGATACCGCCGCCAAGCCCGCGCCCGCCCCGGCCGCTTGAGCCGATCCCCGCGCTCGGTTGCCCAGACACGCGGCCATCGCCGCGGCCGATGAATTCTCATCGCAGCACGGAGTTTCGGTTATCCCACGTCCCGGTCATTCCCCACCCACGGGTTCGTCCGGTTTGACCGGTTCCACCGGGACCTGCACCTCGCCGTAGCGCAGTAACCACGGCACGAACGGGCTGTTGTAACCGAGGCACCGCGGCGGGCCCGCCGCCCGCCACGCCTCCGCGTGCTCGGCCAGCCACGCCTCGATCCGCTCCATCGCCTCGCGGAACCGCTGCTCGTCGTACCGGCCCCGCACCCCCACGCTCACCACCCGCTGCTCGGGCACGTCCACCACCTCCACGACGCCGTCCCGCCCGCGCTCGCCCAGCGTCCGCTCGCGATACATGAACGCCATCCGCCTCGGCGTCGCCTCCGACTCGCCGCCGCCCAGCGTCATCTCCACCGGCGCCGTCATCTTGATCTCGTTCCGCTTGATGTGACGGAACAGCTCGTCGAACATCCCGTCCATCCCCGCCCGTTCCACGTCGGACGCGTGCACCACCGCCGCACGATAAGCCGGGTACTGCTTGAGGCGCACCTCACCCACGGGCGTCGGCGAAGGCCAACCCTCCGGCACCGCCGCCTCACGGATCAGAAACACGCGGTCCTCCTCCTCCCGCTCATCGGCCGCGGCGTCGACCGACGCCACGCCCCCACGCGGACGGTCCACCCCGGCCGACGCGCAACCCAGCACCACGATCGCGATCAGCCCCGTGACCAGCAACCTCGCCTTCATGCCAAAACCATAGGCAGGCCATCGAGGCGCGGCTGCGACGCCCGCAGGCCCATCATCACCACCGCAGCGACTGCCGACCGGGCCGCAGCGGCTGGGCGACCCCGCGCCAGACCGCTTCGCCGTGAAGCGGTCCGGGCAGCTCGACGCTGAGGGTCAGGGCGTCACCGTCGCGTTGTGCGTCGACGTGCATCGGGCCGTGCGGGGTGCACAGCGTGCCGCGTGCCGCGTCGATCGCGCCGAGGCGTGGCTCGATGCCCACGGTCTCGAATCCGAGCCCGCCCGGCCGGATACCCAGCAGCGTCGCCAGGGCGTGGTAAATCGGGTGGGCGCCCCAGGCGTGACAATCGCTGCGCGCCGGCTCGGGCGACTCGATGGTGGTCTTCAGGCCCATCGGCTCGAGGTTGTACCAGAGGTCGAGCCGATCGAGGATCGCGTCGGGCTGGTCCAGCACTCCGAAGGTCTCGAAGAGATAGTGTCGCGCGTAGATGGTCATCCGCGCCAGGTCGGGGTCGTGGAGCAGGCCCTGGCCGACGCGAGCGCGGCGATCGTCATCGACCAGACCGCTGAGCAGGGCGTAGCACTGGGCGTGTTCGGAGAAGGTGTCGCGGGAGGGGGTGTCGGCGAACAGACCGCGGCGATCGTCCCAAAAGGCTTCGACCACGCGGCGGGCCAAGGCCCGGCGCACGCGCTCGAGCCGCTGGGCGAACACGGGTTCGCCGACCCATCGCTCCAGCTCCGCCGCCTGCCCCGCGATCATCAGGAACTGCCACTGGTTGATCCCGCTGTACGGCGAGTCGTCGCGCGGCGGGTGACCGGCGTGCCACCGTGGCACCCAGTCCACCCAGTTCCATCCCTCCGGCCAGCGCAGCAACCCCTCGCCGTCGAGGTGCCCGATGAACGACTCCAGCACCGCCCGCACCCGCGGCATCTGCCTTCCCACAAACGCTCGATCACCCCGCCACAGCGCGAAGTCGTACACCATCCCCACCCAGAACAGCGAGAACTGCGGGATCACCTGCGGATTGTGCGATGGATACCGCGCCTGCGTCAGGCCATGGAACGATTGCGATGCCCCGAACAGCTCGACCGCCTTGCGCGGCAGGCGGTCGTCCGACGTGCACAGGTACGTCACCAGGGCCTCGAGCCGGGTGTCACCGGTGTACATCAGCTGCTCGTAATACGGGCAGTCCATGTACGTCTCGTGAGCGCACATCTGCAGCGTTCGCCACATGATCGGGACGGCGGTGTTGAATCGCCGCTCGCTCAGCTCGACCGCCCCTTCCATCTTGAGCGGGTAGCGTGTCTCGAACACGGTCAGAGCTTCGATGGTCAGCGGATCGTCGGACGTCTCGACGCGCAGCGCGACGTACCGCCCGCATCGCCACCACAGCGTCTGAAACGTTCGCGAGGCCCCTCCGTCGGGCTCGAACGTGTCGCCCCGGCCGATGAACGCCTTGCCGTGGACCTCGTCGCGGTTGCCCTTGTGGCGGGTGCTCGCCCCGATGCGGCGCTCGCTGACCTCGCGCTCGTACAGGGACTCGGCCCAGAGCCAGCGGAGCCGCGCGCCCGCGCCGCCGCTGACCACGAGCTCCGGGTATCCGCAGCAGTAGTCGTCGAGGTCGATGAGCACGAACCGAGCGGTGCGTGGCGGGACGGTGTGCGGGCCCCGGTCGCTGACCAGTCGCTGCCACGCGTTCACCTCATCGGGCCGGTGATGCGTCGGATCGACACTCAACTCGGTCGGCGTCTGCGGGTCGATGGCGTCGGGCAGCGCCGCGACGTGGCGGACGCGACCGACGGTGCGGCGTTGGTCAAGCATCGGCGGCAGGGTCGCGGGGCGGAGCACGGGCCGATCGATGTCGCCCCAACCGCTGACACGTGCGCGCGCCGGTTCCCGCGCCTCCACCGGCTGCCAGCCGTCGCCGTCGCCGCGCTCGCAGCCCCAGGGGTACCGCCCGCCGTCGAGGTGCTGCTCGCCGCCGACGAACGCGCCCGCCCCGGCGAACGGCGAAGCGGTGAACGCGTAGCCGTTGAGCGCCTTGACCTCCCACGGGGCCACGCCGGTGCTGAGCGCTTCGGTGTGGGGCGGCGACGCGGCGAGCACGAACCCGTGCCGGTGGGTCATCTGCGCCGCCGGCGCCAGCGCCGCGTCCGGGTCGAGCGTCCAGACCCGCGCCACGAGCGAATGCTCGTCGGCGTCGGCGTCCAGCTCGTAGGTCTCAAAGAACCAGTGCATCGGGTCGCCACGCTCGGGCCCGCGGCCGATGCGCACGCCGTCCAGGAACAGCTCGTAGCGTTGATCCGCCGAGACGTGCAGGCGTAGCGGCTCGGATCGCTGAAGCTGAAACCGCAGGCGATACGCGCAGACGAACGAGGTCTGTCGGACGTCGGGGCAGCCGATCCACTTGGCCGGCCACAACGCCCGATCGAACTCGCGGGTGTCGAGGCCCTGCGGGTACTCGGGGAACGGGTCGTGATCGATCAGGACGCGTCGGCTGTTCACGGTGGGTTTCGCGAGGTGGGGGCGGTCCCGGACGGGGCGAGGGGCGAGCGGCGGGTCAATGGCGCACGTCCACCTCGTACAGGTCGGTGTGGTAGCCGGGCCAGAAGCGGCTGCGGCGGTCCGCCTCGCTGTCGCCGGCGGGCGGTCGCTGCGGCAGGCGATCGTCCTCGAGCCAGTCCGGCTGCGTCGCGCGCACGTGCTCGATCAGTCGGTCGCGAAGTCGATGCCGGACGTCGACGTGCTCGGGATGCTCGGCCAGGTTCGTCAGCTCCCGCGGATCGTTCTGGAGATCGAACAGTTGTTCACAGGGGCCCTCGGTGTAGTGGATGTACTTCCAGCGGCCGTCGGTGATCGCGTAATAGTGCTTGATCGGGTCGCCCGAGCCGCAGGCACCGAACAGCGCGTCGCGCGGCGCCGGGTGTTCACCGCGTGCCACGGCGACGAGGTCCTGGCCGTCGGCGGCTTCGGGCGGCTCGCCGCCGGCGGCGCGCACCACCGTGGGCAGGATGTCGGCCAGGGTCACCAGCGCATCGGACGTCGTGCCGTGCAGACGCGGCTCCCACGACCGCGGCAGGCGCATCGCGAACGGCACGTGGGCCGACGGCTCGTGCCAGTGCAGCTTCCCGCCGCTGTGGTGGTCCCCCAGGTATTCGCCGTGGTCCGACGTGTAGAGGATCAGCGTCTCGTTGAACAGGCCGCGATCCTGCAGCGCGGCGAAGACCCAGCCCATGTTGTAGTCGTTCTGCGTGATCAGGCCGTAGTACGCCGCCCGCGCCTCGCGGATGATCTGCGGCGGGACCATGTCGTACGACTGCAACTGGCGATTGCGTTTGAACTGCTCGGGTGCGCGCCCGTCGTCGGACCAGTCTCCGAAGACGGGCTCGGGGATGTCGCAGTCGCGGTACATGGAGTAGTACGGCTCGGGGGGATCGAGCGGGGGGTGGGGCTTGGAGAACGAGCACCACATGAAGAAGGGGCGGTTGGGGTCGCGTCGTTCGCGGATGTACTGGACGCACTGCTCGGCGGTCCAGGACGTGAGCGTCAGGCTCTCGGGCACGGTGGCCATGCCGGGGTAAAGCTCGTTCTGGCCCAGGCCGTGCCGCATCGGCTGGTAGGGGTGGCCGGTGGTGCGCATCCAACGGTAGTAATCGTCGGGGATGATCATCTCCTGGAAGCCGTGGCGACTGCGCTGGGGGGAGAAGTGCATCTTGCCGACGGCGATGGTGTGGTAGCCGAGGCGGTTGAGGCAGTTCGGGAGCGAGTCGTCGTTCTCCAGCACGCTGCGGGTGTCGCCGAAGTGTGTCATGCCGTGGCTGTAGATCGTTCGGCCGGACATGATCGTGACGCGGGAGGGCACGCAGATGGGGCAGTCGGCGTAGGCGCGGCGGAAGCGGACGCCCTCGCGGGTCAGGTGGTCGAAGTGTGGCGTGCGCATGAAGGGCGGCGCGTCGGGCCCGCAGGTGTCGTGCCGCTGCTGATCGGTGGTGATTAGGAGGATGTTGGGCCGGGCGACGGGGTCGGGCATGGCGTCCTTTCCTGCGAGGAGGTGGGGACAGGTTAGCGGCTGGCGGCGGCGGAGTCGCGTTCGATGAGGTAGTAGGGGGTGCGGTCCGCGCGTCCGTCTATGACGAGGCGACCGTCGTCGAGCGGGCGGGTGCGATCGGTGGACAGGCCATCGTGATCGAGCAGGCGGACGGTGGCGGGCGTGTCGGCGTCGTCGAATCGCAGCGTGGCCCGGACGGGCTCCAGCAGGATGGGCGGGCCGCCCAGCTCGAGCAGCTCGGTGCCGTCGTCGCTGTAGTGCATGCCGCTGTTGCGGGCGCGGGCCATGACGGTCACGAGCAGGCGGTCGGCGTCGTCGAGGGTCTGGTCGCGGCCGAGCGCGGTGACAAGGACGACGGCGAACTGGTCGGTCGGCTCGAGGGTCAGGCCGCCGAGGCGCAGCGGCCGCGCGGGCAGGAAGCCGACGGCGGCGCGCGTCGCGGGCGTGTCGACGGTGAAGTAGCCGGTGTGTGCACCGTCGTGGCGCCAGGCGAGCTGTCCGGTCGTGCTGTGGGTCAAACCGTCGCCACGATACGCATCAAGGTCGGCGACGTCGGGCGGGCGGGACCGCTCGACGAAATCGACGAGCACGCGACCGATGGCCAGCGCCTCGGCGGGGATCGCGCCGCCGAAGGCTTTGACGTCGCCGGCCTGCTCAACGGACTCGTCGAAGGGCAGCTCGCCGCGCCGCAGGTCGTCGCGACTGACGTAACGGGTGGCGACGACGTCGCCCTCGGCCACGTCGCCGCGGTGCACGATCCGCGCCAGCGCCGGGTAAAGCCCGAGCTGTGTCGGCGAATCGACGTTGTAGATGTTGCCGCCGCGGTAGCTGACCGTCTCCGTGAAGCCGCGACCGGACGAGGCGAAGTGGTACGACGCGTCCCAGCCCTGCAGGCCCATGCCGTAGATGGCGATGATCGGCGTCGCCTCGGCGATCCACTGGTTGGGGATCAGCGACATCCACTCCGACAGCGCGAAGGGCCGATCGGCGACGGCCTGCATGCCCGTGCCCAGCAGGCCCGAGCCGGGCCGATCGACCATCGCCGCCGGGTCCACGGGCCCGGGGCGGAGCCGGTGCCCGCCGCTGCCGCCGAAGTAGTTGTGCCGGTCGATGATCCCTACCCGCGCGTCCGACCAGAGGTTGTAGTAGTGCCCGATCCCGTCGCCCGCCTGCCAGCAGGAACCGACCAGCGGGCCCTTGTACCCCGTGGCGCGCACCGCCTCGGCGAACCGGCGGTAGAACGCGTTCTGCGTCTCGTGCAGGAACGCGGCCGTGTCCAGCAGACGCTGGCCCGCGCCCTTCGTCCGAGACTGGTTCTCGAAGCCCTCGCGGCTGTACCACCAGTGGTGCGCGATCGGAAAGACGTTCCGCCGGTCCAGGTGCTCGTTTGCCATGAACTCGGGGTAGGCGTTCAGGCCCCGGCCCCAGGCCTCCGCCAGCGCCTCGTGGCTGCCGTACTTCTCACGCAGCCAGTCGGAGAACAGCTCACAGAACAGCCGCTTGTACGTCGGGCATTTCATCACCCGGTCGTGCGTGGTGGCGAAGTAGATGTCGTCCTCGTTCTGGAACTCGATGAACGCGAGCGCCGGCTCGTCCGCGTACCGCTTGCCGGTGTACGGGTTCACGTGATTGAGCATGTTGACGGTGAGCTGGATGGAGATGTCCTGGAGGTCGGGGGCGAAGTTGACCAGGCCGATCGTCGAGCCGGCCAGGTGCCCGCCCTCCAGTGCCTTGATTTCGTCGTACGCCAGCACGCGGTCGCGGTCGGCCTCCTGGAGCCTCTGGCCGTAGATGTGCGACCAGCCGTGGTAGATGCCCTGCTCCTTGAGCCGGGCGACGTAGTAGTCGAAGCGGTCCCAGCCCTCGTCGGTGAGTCGGGTCGAGTCGTGGGGGTCGCCGATGCCCTGGTTGCCGCCGGCCCAGGTGAACTTGTGCATACGGACGCAGTTGACGCCGTACTTGCGGTAGAACGGGGCGCGGAAGTCGGCGTCGTCGTGTTCGGGGGCACAGGTCTTGTTGCCGTGGTTGATGCCCCAGAAGGAGACAGGTGTGCCGTCCTCGAAGGCGAAGCGGTCGCCTTCGATGGTGACGAAGCCGCGGGCGCCGGCGGGGGACTCGAGCCAGTCGTTCAGGCCGATCGCGCCGGGATCGGGCGTGGACGTGGGTTGAAAGGGGTACCAGTCGTCCATGGCGGTGTCGCCGGCGAGGGCCGTGACCGCGGTGGAGGCGCAGAGCGTGATCAGCAGGGAAGCGGACACGAGGCGCAACGGGTCGGCGACAGACAGGCTTGAGAGAGGTGTGGGCATCGTGGTTTTCCTCAGTGGGGGTGAGCGGATTGCATTTGAGTGCCGGAGCGTTAGTCTCGCAATGATGAAACGTTAAACGTGGGATGAGGATAGCATCTCCGGGCCCCGCGTTGAAGCGCCCCGAGGAGCCAGTCATGGCCGAATGCCGTCTGCGTGTCTCGGACACCCGCCGTTACCTGGTCGAACGCGACGGTGGCCATCCCTTCTTCTGGCTCGGCGACACCGCCTGGGAGGCTCTGCACCGGCTCGATCGCGAGCAGATGACCGGGTTCCTGGACAACCGCCAGGCCAAGGGGTTCACCGTCGTGCAGACGGTCGTCCTGGCTGAGATCAACGGCCTGGACGAGCCGAACGCCGAGGGCGAGCTGCCCCTGCACGATTGTGACCCCGCGCGGCCGAACGAGAAGTACTTCGACCTCGTCGCGTTCTTCATCGCCGCGGCCGCCGAGCGCGGCATGATCGTTGCCCTGCTCCCGACGTGGGGCGCCTACGCCGGCGTGGAGGTTCACCCGCTGTTTCACACGCATCATCTTTTCGATCCGACCCGTGGCGCGAACGCATACGCGTGGGGTCGCTTCCTGGCTGAACGCCTCGGCGAATGGGACAACATCCTCTGGGTCCTGGGCGGGGACCGCGACGCGTGGCAGACCGGCGTGCGGACGTGGCAGGAGATGGCACGAGGCATCGCGGAGGGGGCGACCGGGCGTGAGGACTACGACGCGCTGGTCATGACCTACCACCCCCGCGGACAGTCCAGCTCGTCCCGCGCGTTCCATCACGAGCCCTGGTTGAGCTTCAACATGATCCAGTCCGGGCACAGCGGGAGCGTGGACGTTTGCGAAGGGGTGTCACAGGACTATGACCTTCGGCCGACGCGGCCCGTGGTCAACGGGGAGCCGTGTTACGAGCGGTTGCCCGAGTGGGTGCGGCCGGACGCGCCCAAGCTGACGGCGACGGACGTGCGTCGGTGTGCCTACCAGTCTGTCTTCAGCGGTGCGTTCGGACACACCTACGGTGCCCACGAGGTGTGGATGATGTGGGAGCCGGCGCGGGAGCCCATCGTGCCGAAGCTGCGTACACCGTTTCTTCGCGCGGACACGCCGTGGCACCAGGCGATGGATTACCCGGCGGCGTTCCAGATGGGGCACCTGAGGCGGCTGATCGAGTCGAGGCCGTTCCTCACACGCGTGCCGGACCCCCGGCTGATCGAGCGTGGGCCGCGGCGTGCGGCGGCGACGCGTGACCTCGAGGCGACCTACGCGATGATCTACATGCCCGACGACGGCGAGCTGAGCGTGCGGATGGAGGCCTTTGGCGGGCGGGCGCTGCGAGGCTGGTTCTTCGATCCGCGTGGCGGGGTCGCTCATGAGACCGAAGTGCCCGACGACGGGTGCTTCGTGAGCCCGGCCGACGGCGACTGGGTGCTGGTCCTCGACGAAGCGGCGGTCGGCTATGGCGAGCCGGGTGCATCTGCATGGCCGCGGCGTGAGTCGGCGCGGTGACGAGGCATCGGTGTCAGGCAACGCGCGATTCGGTTCGCGGCGCGTGGTTGAGCCGGAAATCGGTCCTTTCAAGGCAAGCGGGCAGCGGGTTGGGGCAGGTCGGACGCACCGGCCGGCGCCGGGTGTGGTCGGCTGACCGCGGGTTCGCACGTTCTTCTCGATGCGCCGCCGCGCGAACGATGGTTCGGGCCGCTACAGCCGCTCGATGTTCTGCGGGCCGTGCAGGCGGTACACCGTCCCGCGCCAGTCGAACGTGTTGCCGAACGCCGCGCGCAGGATCAGCAGCATGTGCGCGGTCATGTATACGGGCGTGAGCCAGCGGTCGATCCACAAAGCCACCCGTAGGCGGCGCTGCACCTGCTGATCAAACGCGGCGCGGACGGCCTTGCGGCGGTAGACGCTGCGCCACTTGTTGGCCACGAAGACAATCAGCATCGCCGCCGCCGGCACGACCCACCAGCACGTGCCGGGGTACGCCCACAGCGCGTGCACCAGCCCGATGATCGACGTCACCGTGCCGAGGAAGTAGAGCACCTGCATCGACAGCGCCGCGGCGAAGAGCGTCGGCGCGTAGATGCGGCTGAGGGTGTACTGCCGGTAGGCGAAGTTCATCAGCTCGGCCAAGCTCATCGAGATCGGCGCGGGGACCAGGCACTGGTACACGAAGTAGATGCGCAGGCTGAGCTTCTTGCTGAGGTTGCTGAGCTGGAAGTCGTCGCTGAGCGTGTTGCGGAACATGCCGACCAGGTCGCCACGCTGCGCGGTGTCGACGCGGACGGCCATCGCGCCGCCCCAGGCGTGGTTGAACTCGTCGCGGCCATAGAAGCAGGCGATCGATGCGTTCATCGCGCTGGCCAGGTGGTTCCAGACGGCCTTGAGCCCGCGGACGTTCTCGGGCACGAGCCAGCGGTAGCCGGTGGTCACGCCGGTCTTCCAGTCCTGGTACAGCGGGCCGATCTGGTGGCCCAGCCAGTGCTCGCCGGGGACGGCGTCGCTGTCGGCAAACACCCACACCTCCTCGCCGTATTGTTTCTGCTTCAGGTGCTCGATGGCGGCGAGCTGGTTGTGCACCTTCTGGCCCTCGGTCGGGCCGGTCAGCCCCGCGATGATCAGCTCGACCTTGCAGTCGGGGTACTTGACGATCTCACGTCGGATCACCTCGTACGCCGGGTCTTCGGTCGATTCGACCACGAGCAGCAGGTGGTAGTCGGGGTACCGCTGCGTGCAGAGGCTGCGGATCCCGCCGGCCATGTCCACCTCGAGGCCGCGGAACGGCACGATCACCGCTGCCTTGGGCCGATACGCCGCGTAGTCCTCACGTGGCTCGCGGTCCCACATCCGCGAGAACTTGCGCACCTGCAGCACCGAGAGGATCGCCTGCACGGACCACAGGATCCAGATCAGCAGCCCCAGGTGCCAGAGCACGTGATCGAACATCAGCGCTCCGAAAGCAGGCTTCGGCCGGTCATCGCCTGCGGCGCCGGCACGCCCATCAGGTCGAGCACCGTGGGGAACACGTCCGCCAGCCGCCCGCCCTCGCGCAGCGTCACGCTCCGGTCCAACCCCTCGCCGACGAGGATGCATTCGACGTCGTAGAGCGTGTGCGCGGTGTGCGGCGCGTCCGTCTCGGGGTCGTACATCTGCTCGGCGTTGCCGTGGTCGGCGGTGACGATCAGCCGCCCACCGCGCGCCAGCGTCGCGTCCACGATCGCCCCCACGCACTCGTCGACGGCTTCGACTGCGCGGATCGCCGCCTGCAGCTTGCCCGTGTGCCCGACCATGTCCCCGTTGGCGAAGTTCACCAGGATGAAGTCCTCGCAGTCGTCGGCGTGGATCCGCTCGAGCACCAGGTCGCGCACCTGCGGGGCGCTCATCTGCGGCTGCAGGTCGTACGTGCCCACCTTCGGCGACTGCGCCATCTTCCGCGACTCGCCCTCGAACGGCTGCTCACGGTAGTCGTTGAAGAAAAACGTCACGTGCGGGAACTTTTCCGTCTCGGCGCAGCGGAACTGCCTGCGGCCGTGCCGGGCCAGGTACTCGCCGCCGATGTCGGTCATCTTCGGCGGCTTGGGGTAGGCCACGCGGACCATGTCGCTGAGGCTCTCGTCGTACGCGGTCATGGTGACGTAGGCGCTGAGCTGAACGCGACGGGGGCGCTCGAAGCCGGGCTCGCCGGTGTCGGGCGAGGGGGCGACGTGGCCGTGGAACTGGTCCATGACGAAGGCGCGGGTCAGCTCGCGGGGCCGGTCGCCGCGGTAGTTGTAGAAGATGACGGTATCGCCGTCGGCGATGCGCGTCGCGGCGGGGTCGGGGCCGACGGTCCGGGGGGTGATGAACTCGTCGCCGTTCTGGCTGTCATTGGTCGGCGCGTCGTAGTAGGCCTGGACGGCCGTGGCGGCGTCGTCGAAGTGCGGGGTGTCGCCGGTCGCTTCGGTCAGGGCGTGGTAGGCGCGCTCGACGCGCTCCCAGCGGTTGTCGCGGTCCATGGCGTAGTACCGGCCGCAGATCGTGACGACGCGTCCGACGCCGAGCTCCCGACACTTGGCTTCGATCTGCTCAACGAACCGCTTGCCGGTGTAGGGGCCGGTGTCGCGTCCGTCGGTGAACAGGTGCAGGCAGACGCGATCGGCCGGCACGTCCAGCCGCTTGCACAGCTCGACGCAGGCGTACAGGTGATCGAGCAGGCCGTGTACCCCCGCGTCCGACGCGATCCCGAGCAGATGCACCTTCCCGCCGGCCCGCTTCGCCGCCTCGACCGCCGAACGCAGCACGTCGTTCTCGAAGAACGAGCCGTCGCGGATCGCCTTGGTGATCCGCACGGACTCCTGGTCGACCACGCGGCCGGCGCCCAGATTCTGGTGACCCACCTCGCTGTTGCCCATCGTGCCCTCGGGCAGGCCGACGTCCTCGCCGCTGGTGCGGATCAGCGTCCAAGGGTAGCTGGCCAGCAGACGATCGCAGCGGGGCGTGTGCGCGAGCTTGACGGCGTTGAACGCGTCGTGCTGCGGGTTGGGGTTGCACCCCCAGCCGTCACGGACGATCAGGACCACGGGCTTGGGCGAGTTGGACATCGATACCTCTGGGTGTTCGCATGGCAGTCCCCCGACACAGGCCGGGATTGTAAGCGCTTGGGGCATCGGCCGCCGAGGCCGCGGCCGGGCCGACGCGCCTTGCGCCGGCGGACGCGACGGCCTAACATGGTCCGTCATGCCTTCGCACGAGGATCGGATCTGTGTCAACTGCGGTTACGACCTGCACGGCCTGGCCCATCGCGGCCGATGCCCCGAGTGCGGGCAAGCGTACGACATTTTCTCCGGCGAGGGGCTCAGCGCCGACGACACGCCCGGCCGGCGCCAGCCACGCTGGGTCATGCACCTGCGCACGATCATCCTCGCCGTGTTCGCCCTGGTGATGCTCGCCTGCGGCGGGCTCTTCTCGATGGTTTCGCAGAAGCCGATGCGCCCGGTCATCCTCGGCGGGATCGTCGCCGGCGTCTTCGCCCTCGCCGCACTCGTCAGCTTCGTGTACGAGCGCGAGCCATAGGGACGCCACGACGGTACCGACCGCGTAGCGTGACTCGGATCACGTCGCGCGCTCGTGTCTCCGCGAGGCCCAGCCCACCTTGTCCTCACGCCCGGCCCGGATGCGTGAGAGGTTCTCGCGGTGACGCCAGACCACGAGCAGGGCGAGCGCGGCCGTGACGCCGACGAACACCGCCGTCGGCCGCGGCGGCAGGGCGAACCACCACGCGCCGGCGAGGGTGAACAGCGGAAGCGATGCGGCGGCGGCGATGCTCGCGACGCTGACGTATGCGCTCAGTCGCACCACGGCGAGCCAGACGACGGCGGCGAACGCGGCGGGCAGCGTCAACAGGGGCCAGACGCCGAGCACGGCGCCGAGCCCGGTGGCGACGCCCTTGCCCCCGCGGAAGCCCAGCCAGATCGGGAACACGTGGCCGACGACCGTCGCCGCCGCGACGCCCAGCCACTGCGCCGCGGCGAGCCAGTCCCCCGCCGGGTCGGCGCTGCGCACCGCCGCGGCCGCGCCATGGGTCCACCCATAAATCGCCACCGGCGCCGCGCCCTTGAGCAGGTCGAGCACGAAGCAGGCGACGCCCCACTTGCGCCCGAGCAGTCGCCCGACGTTGGTCGCGCCGACGTTGCCGCTGCCGGCCCGACGCACGTCCACGCCGTGCATCCGACCGATCAGCAGACCGAACGGGATCGACCCGGCCAGGTACGCCCCGGTCAGCCAAAGCCACCAGGATGGCTCGAACATGAGCGGCATTGTACGGCGCGGGCGCCGGGCGACGCGCCGTGGCGGTGGGCGCCGGCCGGCGTCACCGCCTCAGTCGGGGTCGCCGGGGACGGGGCGTTCGAAGCGTCGTCGGACGAAACGGCGTACGGCGGTGGTGTGTCGTTCGAAGTCGTCGGTGAGCTGCTCGGCGGGGGAGCGCCCGTCGGGAGACTCGTAGCCGCAGCGGCGGGCCAGGTGCGTCAGCTCGTCGGCGTCCGGGTCGGGCAGGAACAGGTCCTGGGCCGAGCCGCGGAGCATGCGCAGGGCGTTGATGAGGATGCGGAGGAAGCGGTAGGCGCCGCTGAGCTGCTCGTACTCGCTGGAGTCCAGGGCGCCGGCGCGGTGCAGGGCGTCCATGGCCTCGCCGAGGCGGGGGGTGCGGAGCTGGGGGGCGTGGCGGGCGTTGGTGACCTGCAGGAGCTGGACGGTGCCCTCGAGGTCGACCAGGGCGCCGGGGCTGTACTTGGCGTTGAGGCGTTTGCCGGTGAGCTTCTGCTGTTTCTGTTTCGCCCAGAGGTCCCAGAGGGCGTCGAGGTCGAGCACGGCGTCGGCGTTCTCGTAGACGTACTGGTCGCGGAGGCGTTCGACGTCGAAGCCGAGGCGGGCGTCGCCGGCGATCCATCGCAGGCGCACGAGGGCGAGGCGTTCGAAGGGGTGGGCCTGCCCGTCGGGCGCGTAGTACTTGCGGACCTGCTCGAGGCTGGAGGCGAGCGGGCCGTCCTTGCCGTACGGTCGAAGCCGAAGGTCGACCTCGAAGATGCCCTGGCGTTTGGTCTTGATGAACTGGGAGGCTTCGCGGGCGAGCTGCTCGTAGAACTCGGTGTTGCCGATGGGGTCGCGTTTGCCGCCGGCGGTTCGGCCGTCGGCGGCGTAGACGAACAGCAGCTCGATGTCGGAGGCGTAACCGAGGGCGACGCCGCCGAGCTTGCCCAGGCCGAAGACGGCGTAGGGCGCCGGCTTGCGGTCGCGGGTGCGCGGCTCGCCGTAGGACCGCACCAGGTCGTCGTAGACCAGCCGCGTGGCGGTGGCGACCAGGCACTCGGCGAGCAACGTCAGGCGATAGGACAGGTCGCGGAAGTCGCTCTCGGGGCGGAGGATGTGGTCCAGGTCGATCAGGAACGTCTCGCGGTCCTTGAAGGCGTTGAGCCGGTCTTTCTGCTCGGCCAGGCCGACCGCGGGCTTCAGCGCCTCCTCGAGCCGGCGGGGCAGCGACTCGGGCGAGTCGCAGAAGTGCTCGCCGTGTACGTGAGGCTGGAAGATCGGGAGCAGGGCCTCGGCCTGGCCTCGGATGAAGTCCTCCCAGAGGAAGTCGCTGGCACCGAGGACCTTGGCCAGGTCGCGCATCGCGTGCGGGTTGGCCAACAGGTCCGCCCAGTCGTCGTGGCTCGGGGCCATGGACAGGTCGCGGGTCATCTGCTCGAAGCGGGTCAGCGCGGCGTAGGGGTTGGGCGACTGCTCGAGGAAGTAGGTGAACTGCTTGGTCAGCAGGACGGAGAGGCGGACGCGCTCGAGCAACTGCGGGTCGACCGGGCCGCCGGTCTCGGGGTCGATCAGGTCGATCTCGTCGCAGATCGTCTCGCCCTCGTCGCGGATGCGGACGCGGTCGATGTTCAGCCCGTGCAGCGAGAGGGCGGTGCTCAGCGCGTAGAGGAACGCGGGCGTGTCCTGGGCCCGGATGGTCATGCGCGTGCAGCGGTCCTCGATCCGTTCGACGTTCAGCTCGACGGGCAGGAGGAACGGCGCGGGCTTGTCGGTCATCGAGCGGAGGCGGTGGGTGACCAGCTCGTTGGTTTTCTGCTTGGCGCGGTCGATCGATTCGTTGTCGCCCTGGGCGAGCAGGCCGAGCACCTGCGTCAAGGCGTCACGGACCATCTGGGACCAGGCGTCGAAGTCGGTGGCGGCGTGGGCGTAGCTGCCGACGAAGTGGTCGACGATGACCGGGTCGCGCATGGGATCGCGTGCCGGGGCGGGCCTGGCGTCTTGCGCGGGGCCGAAGCGGTGTCGGCTCAGGCGTCCGCGGACGGGGCGGACGCGCTCGCCGCGCTCGCCGGCGCGTGTCGCGGGGCTGTGTCGGCCGGCGGTAAAGATCTCGCCGCTCTCGATGCTGAAACCCGTGCCCGCGAGCACGCCCGTGATCAGCGAGAGCGTGAACGGCTGATCGAACGCGAGCACCGTGCACGTGGCCCGCTTCTCGCCCAGGTCGCAAACGATCAGCTCAACGGGGTTGGATCGCGACAGGTCCCGGTGGCGCTTGACGTGCTCGGCGATCTGCTGCGGGTCGAACCGCTCGACGTATTCCTCGTCGAACCGCGACAGGTGTCGCTGAAGCGTGGAGGGGTCCAGCTCCGCGCAATGGCGGTGGATCGCACTGACCGGGGATGGGCTGCTCACGGCCGACATCGACAAGGCGCCGCCACGGCCCGGTGGCGACCCGGCGCCGCGACGCTCGGCTTATCCTAGCAGGCTTCGACCGTCGGCCCCGCAGAGCCCTTCGCCTCACGCGCCGCGCCGCTCCCCTCACGCCGCACGCACCGACTCCAGCGCCACCGCCATCCGCACCAGCTCCGCCAGGCTCCGGGCCTGCATCTTCTTCATCACGTGCGCCCGGTGCACCTCGATCGTCTTGGGGCTCAGCGCCAACGCCTCGGCGATCTGCTTGTTCAGCCGACCGTCGACCACCATCGCCATCACCTGCTGCTCTCGTGTCGACAGCCCCTGCCACCGACGCTCCAGCTCCGCCACGTCCTGCTCGCTGGTCCGCGCGTCCCGATCCCGCTCGATCGCCTCGCGGATCCGCTCCAGCAGCAACTGATCGCTGAATGGCTTCTCGATGAAGTCCACCGCCCCCGCCTTCATCGCGCGCACGGCGATCGGCACGTCACCGTGCCCGGAGATCACCACCACCGGCAGCGTGATCCCCTGACGGTTCAGGCTCTCCTGAAGCTCCAGCCCGCTCATCCCGGGCAGCCGCACATCCACGACCGCGCAGCCCGGCGGCCGATGCCGCAGCGACGTGATGTGTTCGAGAAACGTCTTGGCCGTCTCAAACGCTTCGACACGCAACCCCACCGACTCGATCAACCAGGCGAGCGATTCGCGCACGGCCTGATCGTCATCGATCACATAGACGGTGGTCTGATCCGGGGCAGGTGTGGGCATGGGCAGGCTCCTTCTGACTCGGATGGACTATCACGACGTGGCGCGTCCGATCCGCTGGCATTCTAAGCGCAAGAGGGAAGTTGACGACAGTCGGTGGCGGGTCAAGGCCCGGCGGGCTCGTCGGGTGGCACGAGCGCGAACCCGCGGCCGTGCTAGGCCGGCCGGGCTGCCTGGGCGTGGACGCTTCGGGGCGCGGGCAGGTGGAGCACGAACACGGTGCCTTGCGGCGTGTTGGGCTCGAAGGTGAGCCGGCCGCCGTGGGCCTCGGCGATGGTGCGGCTGATCGTCAGCCCCACGCCCATCCCGTCCTCCTTGGTCGTGAAGAAGGGGTCGAAGACCCGGTCTCGTCGCTGCGGGTCGATCCCCTCACCCACGTCGGCGACGCGGAGCACCTGATAGGGCCCGTCCGCTTCCGCCGTGTTGATCGAGAGCAGTCGCTCGGCGATCGGCGTGTGCTCCATCGCCTCCACGGCGTTGCGGATCAGGTTGAGGATGATCTGCTCGATCTGGATCGTGTCGCCGATCAGTCGCGGCAGGTCGTTAGCAAGCTCGAGGCGGACCTCGACCCCGCGACGGCGCAGGTCGAACGCGGCCAGCTCCAGCGCGTGATGAACCAGCTCGTTGAGCTGGAAGCTCGAGCGTCGCGGCTCGCGTCGGCCGACGAACTCGCGCAGGCTCTGGATGATCCGGGCCGAGCGGTCGGCCTGGGCGGCGATCTGCTCCAGCGCCGGCACCAGGTTCGCCGGGTTGTCTGCCTGTCGCTTGAGCCGGCGCAGGCTACCGGTCGCGTAGTTGGCGATCGCCGCCAGCGGCTGGTTCAGCTCGTGCGCCAGGCCCGAGGCCATCTCCCCCAGCGTGCTCAGCCGCGCGACCTGCGCCAGCTCCGCCTCGTGCTGACGCTGCAGGTCCTCCAGACGCTTGCGCTCGGTCACGTCCCGCTGGATCGAGATCCAGTTGATCAGGCGACCGGCCGCGTCACGCACCGGCGCGATCCGCCACTCGACCAGGTATTCGCTGCCGTCACGGCGATAGTTGATCGCCTCGGCCTCGAACGGCTGGCCCGCGCGCAGCGCACGGCTGAGCGCGTCGAGCACGTCCCGACGCGTCCGCCGGCCCTGCAGCACGCGCGGCGTCTTGCCGATGATCTGCTCCGCCGTGTACCCGCTCATCCGCGTGAACGCCTCGTTCACGTAGATGATCCGCGGCCCCGGCGGGTCGAGCTGCGGCTCGGTGATCATCACCGCGTCGTGCACCTGCTCGATCGCCGACTGCACCACCCGGAGCTGTGCCTCCGCCGCCGCACGCTCCTCCACCTCGCGTCGCAGCTTCCGGTTCGCCTCCTCCATCGCCGCCGTCCGCTCGCGCACCCGACGCTCCAACTGCTCATTCAGCTCGCGCACCTGCTCGTAGAGCTGCTCGTTGGCGATCGCCACCGCGATGTGGTTGGCCACGATCTGCAGGTGCTCCAGGTCCAGCTCCGTGAAGCGGCGCTTCTTCCGCCGCATGTACAGACCCAGCAGCCCGACCGTTCGGTCGCCCACGAGCATCGGCGCCCCGGCGTACGAACGAAACACCAGTTGCGGCGGGCGCTTCTTCTCCGCCGCCAGCCGCGCCGTCGCCTCGTGCTCGCGAACGTCCTCGATCGCCAGCGGACGCTTCTCGCGGATCATCGGCACCGAGATGCCCGCGTCGCACGGGATCACCTCTCGCAGCTCGCTCGACTTCACCCCCGCCGTCGCCAGCAGCTTCAGCTCCGCCCCCTCGAGCAGCCGTGTCACGCACGCATCGACCTGAAACGCCTCTCGCACCCGCTCCACGAGCGCCCGCGCCTGTTCCGCCAGCGGCTCGGCGCCGATCACCGCCCCCGTCACCCGCGCGATCAGGTTCAGCCGCTCGTTGAGAAAGCGCAACCGCGCCGACTCACCGCGCTCGGGCCTCTTCTTTGTCACCGGACTCTCCATCACCGCGCCGTCGCGCCCGCCACGCCTCGATCGCCCGCCACGCGCTTAATCAGCTCACGCACCCGCGCCACGCTCACCGGCCGCGACACCTCGCCCCCTTCATGGAAGTGCGTCCCGACGATCAGCCCGTCGGCGTGCGACAGCACGTCCCCCAACGTCTGCGGCGTGACCCCGCTGCCGACCAGCACCGGCGTCGGCGCCGCCGCCTCACGCGCTTCACGCAAACGCTGCGGCGGCGTCGCCTGACCCGTCGCCACGCCCGATATGATCACCGCGTCCGCGCCGCCCCGTCGCACCAGGTCCGACACCTCTTCGCCGATCGGTCGCTCCACCACCGGCGCCGCGTGCTTGACCCGCGCATCGGCGAACACACGCACCGACCCCGCCCCGATCGCACGCCGGTACCTCAGCAGCTCCGCCGCACGACCCTCGATCAGCCCCTGGTCCGTCAGCATCGCCCCGCTCAGCACGTTGACCCGCACGAACGCCGCGCCCACCGCCGCCGCGATCGCCATCGCCGACCGCGCGTCGTTGCGAAGCACGTTGATGCCCAGCGGA
>CAYSIX010000014.1:0-30965 GCA_964431205.1 uncultured Phycisphaeraceae bacterium | reverse complement strand
GACGGTCTTGACCTGGAGGCAGACGCCGCGCTTCTGGGGGCTGGCGTCGAGGTCCTTGACCTTGCTCTTGGCCTTGGGGGTGCGGCGCGGGTTGCGGATCAGTTGGTTGATAGTAGGCATCGTGGACTTCCGGCAAACCTTGGGATGCGAGCCGGGTAATATAGCGTCGAACGGGAAGGTGTGGCAAATCGGGCGAGCGGAACGAGTCAAGACGTTGGGGGGCCGGACCTGGGCGGCGGGGTCGGGAAAGGGCCTGCCGGCGCCGGCGTACGGGCTGCGGTGCTACAAGGCGGACGAGCGGCGGGCGGTGTGGCTGGTGGGCCCGCCGGGGCAGGCGTGGCGGGTGGTGAAGCTGTGGCCGCTGCGGCCGATGCTGGTGTTCAAGCTGCTGGTCGGCTGGGCGCAGCCGCAGCGTCAGGTTCGGGGGACGCGACGGCTGTCGCGGGCGGGGATCGCGACGCCGGGGGTGTTGCGAGGCCCGCGGGCCAAACGGATCGGCGGTCGATGGGTGGTGACGCTGGAGATGGCCTATGTGGAAGGGCCGTCACTGATCGAGCTGTTGCGGGATCGGACGGTGGCCCGGGAGCGGCGGCGTGGTCTGGCGCGGGCGGCGGGCGAGCTGGTGGCGGCCATGGTCCGGCGGGGTGTGACGCACCACGACCTGAAGCCGGACAACGTGGTGGTGGACGCGACGGCATCGGGCGATCGGCTGGTGGTGGTGGACACGGCGGACGCGGGGCCGGCGCGGGACGCGGGGGCGGCGACGGCGTGGATGCTGGACCGGCTGACGGCGGTGGAGCCGGTGCTGTGGCCGACGTACACGGCGGAGCTTTGGCTGCCGGCGACACGAGCGGCCCTGCGTGGCGTCAACCGCGCCGAGCGTCGCCGCGCGATCGCCGCGATGCGGCGTCAGCGTCGCGTTCGAGCCCGGTAGCCACGCGCCGCACCGCCGACTACCCTACGAACGAACCATGCCGAAGATCTCCGTCGTCATCTGTTGCGCCAACGTGGCGGACACGCTCGGCCCGGCGTGCGAGAGTGTCGCCTGGGCGGATGAGCTGGTCATCGTTGATTCGGGCTCGAGCGACGCGACGGCCGAGGTCGCCAAGCGGTACGCCGACCGCTACGTGGTCGAGCCGTGGCGCGGCTACACCGAGCAGAAGAAATTCGGCACGTCTCTGTGCACGCACGAGTGGGTGCTGGTGCTCGACGGTGATGAGGAGTGTTCGCCGCAACTGGCACGGGAGATCCAGGGGCTGACGGACGAGCAACTGGAGCGGTACGACGTGCTGAGCATGCCCCGGCAGAACTGGGTCATGGGCCGACCGGTACGGGCTTGGTACCCGGACTGGCAGTCGCGGTTGATCCACCGGGACCGGGTGATCTGGTCCGATGAGGTGCTGCACGATGCGCGGCTGCCCTCGGACCCGGCGCGCGGCGGCAAGCTGCGGGGCTGGCTGGAGCACAAGCGGCACAGCCGGGCAGGATTTACCGACTATTTCAACGGCCGGCAGGAGGACGAGCGGCTGCTGATGGTCGCGCGGCAGATGTACGCGCGGGGCAAGCGTTGCACCCTGTTCGACCTGGTGTTTCGGCCGCACTTCACGTTCCTGAAGTTCTTCGTGTTCAAGCGAGGATTTCTGGACGGCCAGTTCGGGCTGCTGATCGCGCAGAAGGCTGCGTTGGCCGTGCAGTTCAAGTACGCGGCGTTGTGGGCGATTCAAAACGGGATCGAGAGCCCAGAGCAGGTGAACGTCAGGCCGATGGAGACGAACTGACGGCCAGGGCGTGATCGGACTGTGCCTGTGATAGCGGGCGGGGGACGGGCGGCGCGGCGTCGGACCCGACGAGGAACCGCTCGAGTTGATCGACGTGCCGGGCCATAGACAGCTCGTCGGCCAGGCCGTCGGCGGCCTCGCGACAGCGTTGTCGTTCGTCGGGATCGGCGAGCGCCGCCATCGCCTCGGTCAACGCCTCGACGTCCGCCGGGTTTTCGATCACGCGCCCGCACACACGCCCGTCCGGGCGTCGCATCAGGTCGGCCGCCCCGTTGTAGCTGGTGGTGATCGTCGGGGTGCCGGCGATCAGCGACTCGATGACGACGCGGCTGGCGGGGTCATAAAAGGTGGGCAGGACGGTGACGTCAACGGCGCAGAAGACCTGGCCCATTTTCTGCGTGGGCCCGACGATGCGCAGGCGGTCGCGGATGCCGAGGCTGGCGGCGAGACGTTGCTCGGCGTATCCGATGCAGCCGGTGAGCATCAGCATGGCGGCGATGCCGCGGTCGCGCAGGTGGCGGGTGGCGTGCAGCAAGGGAACGATGCCCTTGAGTCTGGGGTTGAACGCGGAGAACAGGTACGCGGTGGTGTCGTCGGGGATGCCGAAGGCCATGCGGATGTGTCGGCGGTAGTGCTCGCGTTCGACCTCGGAGAAGGTGGGCAGGTCGACGGCGTTGCAGATCAGGCGGACGCGCCCGTCGCGGACGCCGTAGCCCTGCTCGATCTGCTGGACGACGTAGCGGCTCAGGGCCGCGATGCAGCGGACGCGCGGGTGGGCGAGGCTGCGGCGCTCGAGCAGCAGGAGCATGCGTTGCTTGGGGGACAAGCCGTAGCTGATCCGCTTGCCCAGGCGGGACCAGGGGTGTTCGCGGATCGCGACGTTGCGGCGAAGCGTCTCGCGGACCGTGCCGCCCAGCGGCTGGAGGATGGTCGCGGGCACGGCCATGGTGACCGAGAGGCTGGCGTCGAACCCGCCAAGTTCCAGGCGTTGATCGGCCCAGCGCGCGAACCGCCACAGATGCCAGGCATCTCTTGGCTTACCCGTCGGACACGTCTCGATCCGCAAGCCGGGCAGGTCCTCCATGCGACGCACGCCGCTGCCGCAGAGCACCGTCAGGTCGTGTCCGCGACGCGACAGGTGCCGCGCCACCTCGTGCAGGTTGCGCTCCGCACCGCCGGCGGCCGGGTAAAAGTTCTCAATCACCAGCGCGATGCGCATCGGCCGCTCCGATCGTCGCCAGCCCGATCGACGCCCGCTGCCCCAGCAGCGAACCGACCGCATCATACACCCGCCCCACGTCGATGCGCCGCAGGCACTGCAGCTCCTGCGGTGTCTGCGCCAGCGGGCAACGCTTCTTCTGACACGGCCCGCAATCCACCGGCTCGATCATCTGCCTCTCGCCCTCGTAGTCGATCTGCGTCCAGCGCGGGTCTGTCGCACCGAAGATCGTCACCACCGGCCGCCCGAACGCCGCCGCGATGTGCCGCGGCCCCGTGTCGTTGGTCACCAGCACGTCCGCCCGACGGACCACCGCCTTGAGCGCGCCGAGCGTCAGCCCCGCCGCCGACAGATCCGCCACCGGCCGATTCGCCGAACCCAACACCCGGTCCAGAATCGCACGCTCTCTTGGCGACCCGGTCACCGCCACCGTCGCGCCCAGCCCCTCCACGCAGCGATCGGCCAATTCCGCGTACCGCTCGGCCGGCCACAGCTTCGCGTCCCCGTAATTCGCCCCGGGGGTCAGCAGCACGAACGGCCGGTCCCCACCCATCGCCACCCCGGCGCGCCGCAACACCCGATCGGCCTGCTCTTCCTCGCTCGGCCGGGTGAACAACCGCATCTTCGGGTCCGGGTCCAGCGCTCCCAGGTACCGCGCGATGCCCAGGTAGTAATCGTGCGTCGGCACCGGCACGAACCCGCCGCTCTGACGCCGCGGCAGCAGGCGATCGGTCAGCAGAAACCCGCGCCCGTCACGGTCGTAGCCGATCCGCCGCGGGATCCCGGCCAGCGAGACGAGCAACGCGCTTCGAAAACCGTTGGGCAGCAGCACGGCGAGATCAAAATGCCGCGACGCCAGCCGGCGCGCCAGAGGCCACGGGCCCGCACGCCGTCCATCGCGTCGGCCCTTGCGTCTCGGACGGATCGTCACCACCCGGTCGATCCACGGCAAACCGTCCAGCAGCGGCCGCACCGACGACCGAACCAACGCCGTAATCTGATGTTCGGGATACAGGCCGCGCAACGCCCGCAGGGTCGGCGTCGCCATCACGCAATCGCCAAGCCAGCTCGGCATGACGACGAGCAGTCGGCCGGCGTCCCGACGCGGCCTCGGGTCGATCATGACCGCAGTATATCCACCGGGACCCGTCCGTGGCGCGACGGACGAGCTTCAAGTTCCGAGTTTCGCGGCGGGGCAACGCGCCGCGGACGGCCACAACCACGTGGTGACTCAGCGCCCCGACCGTCGTCACCGCCGCCCGAACAGCAGCAGCGTGATCGTCGCCCCCTGCACCAGCAGCCCCGCCAGCAGCCATCGCAGGAACAGCGGATCATCCGACGCACCCATCCACAGGCCGCCCAGCAGGCACACCCCCGCGACCAGTTGCATCACGATCGCGCACAGCGTCAGGTACGAAAAATCCCCGCCCTCGCCCCGCTGCTGACGCAGCTCCTGCAGGATCAGACGCAGCGTGCGTTCGATCGCGGGCGACGTGGCGTCGGCCTGATGCACGCGACGCGACGCCGCTTCGGCCCCTTCCGCCGACTCCGCCACCGCTCCCACGCCGGCGTCGGCATCGGCGCGGGACTCGGTCTCGCGTTCGCTCCCCGGCGCGGCGTCCGGCGCGGGCGTTTCATCGACGGCGGTCTCGGCCACGCCCGCACCGGCCATCGCCGCCGACCGTGACGTCGCGGTGGGGCCGGGCGTGAGCGTGACCGACGACGGCTCCCCCACGGCAGACTCGGCCGGCGCCGATGCCGCGGCCGGCGCGGTGCCGGTTTCGCCTGCGGACGCCGACTTCGATTCACCCCCCCGCGCGGGACGCGTCCGCACGACCGTCCGCCGCGGTGAATCGCCTGTCTCACTCTCCACCGCCTTGGGCCGCTGCAGCCGCGCCACGGCCGCCGCGTCCCAGCGACGCCCCGCCATCCGCGCCCGCATCGCGTCCTCGTTCGACTCGGGCTTGCGGTGCTGCGCGATGATCCGCACCGCCTCGACCAGGCTCCTCGCGTAGTGCGTCGGCGCCGCTGACGGCTCGTCGCCCCGCCCCGACGCCTCGACGCCCGCCAGCGTCTGCGGGTCCAGCTCGTCCAGCTCGTCCGCGTCGGGGCGAAGCAGGATCGTCCGCGTCCCCGCCGCGATCCCCGCCTGCACGTCCCGCACCTGGTCGCCGATCGTCCAGCTCCGCGACAGGTCCAGGCCCAGCTCCCTCGCCGCCTCGATCAGCATGCCCGGCTGGGGCTTGCGGTTGGGGTGCTCCCGCCGGTACCGCGTCACCGACCCCTCGGGGTGGAAGGGGCAGTAGTAGAACCGCTCGATCTTCGCCCCGTTGGCCGCGTGCTCGAGCAGCTCGCGGATGCGGGCGTGCACCGCCTCGACGTCCTCCTCGGTGAAGGCGCCGCGCGCCACCCCGCCCTGGTTGGTGATCACCACGACCTTGTAGCCCAGGCCGCACAGTGAGGCGACCGCCGTGGCCGCGCCCTGCACCAGCCGGACGCGCGCCGGATCGCCCAGGTCGCCGTCGTTGTGGATCAGCGTGTTATCGCGATCGAGAAAGACCGCCGGGTGCATAGGTGCAGGATATCACGGGCCGTCGCGGCGTGACGAGCCGCGCGGCCCGCGGGGTTGATCGGGTACAATGTCGTGTCATGCGGCTGCAGGACTTGCGAAATCTGGTGCACCATCGCCCGTTTCAGCCGTTTCGCGTTCGGATGAGCAACGGAGAAACCTACGAGGTCCAGCACCCCGAGCTGGTCGTCGTCGGCCGATCGTGGCTGCACCTGTTCTTCGAGGACCCGGAGATCAAGGGCGTGGCCGATCGCTTCAAGTTCCTCTCCCTGCTTCACATCGTGGAGATCGAGCCGATCAGTGATGGCAAGGTCCAGGCGAACTGACCTCACGCACGAGACCGAACTTCCCCGGGCGCAGGCTGAGGCCCGAGCCTCAGCGAGGCCTCGGATCCGGCTCTTCGCTTCCGCTCAGAGCTCGGCTTAGGAGCGCATTCGCGTTCAACCTCACGCGGCGGCGTGGTGATCGAGCCGTTGCCGCACGAGCTGGACGGCCGTCCCGATCGCCTCGTCGAGGTTGTCGTTGACGATGAACTCGTCGTATGTCCCGCCGGACTTGGCGCGCTCGATCTCGCGTTTGGCCTCGGCGAAGCGGCGCTGGATGACCGACTCGTCCTCGCGCTGTCGCCGCCGCAGACGCTTGAGCAGCTCCTCGTCGGTCGGGGGCAGGACGAAGACGGCGTAGCAGTCGGGCATCTGCTGTCGAACCTGCTCGGCGCCGGCTACGTCGATCTCCAGGATCACGAGCTTGCCCTCGTCGAGGTGCTGCTCGACGAAGCTGCGGGGCGTGCCGTAGTAGTGCCCGAAGACCTCGGCCCACTCGAGCAGCTCGCCGGCGTCGCGGGCGGCCTTGAACTTCGCGGGGCTGACGAAGAAGTAGTCGCGCCCGTCGACGTCCTTGTCGGTCTTGGGCCGGGTGGTCATCGAGACGCTGAAGACTCCGCCCAGGCGTTGCTCGACGGCGTGGGTGATGGTCGTCTTGCCGACGCCGGAGGGGCCGGAGATCACCAGCAGCAGGCCGGGCTTGTTCGTGCGCTCGCGTCGGTGGGCCATGGCGTGGTTATATCGCAAACGGCACGAGACGGGGCGGCGCCGCGGTTCCGCGCTGCTCATTCTCGCTCCGCGGCGGCGCCCACGGTCAGGAACAGGCACGCCATGCGAATCGCCAGCCCGTTGGCCACCTGCTCGAGAATCGCTGAGTTCGGCCCGTCGGCCACCGACGATTCGATCTCCAGCCCGCGATTCATCGGCCCCGGGTGCATCACCAGCACGTTCGGCCGCGCCCGCGCTAACCGACGCCCCGACAGACCGTACAGCGTCGCGTACTCCCGCACGCTCGGGAACGCCTGGCTGGTCAACCGCTCGAACTGCACCCGCAGCATGTTGATCACGTCCACCTCGCCCAGCACCGAGTCCAGGTCGTGACGCAACTCGCAGCCCAACGCCGCCAGGCCCGACGGCAGCAGCGTCGGCGGGCCCACCAGCACCACTTCCGCGCCCAGCTTCCGCAGCGCGTGGATGTTCGACCGCGCCACCCGGCTGTGCGCGATGTCCCCCACGATCGCCACACGCAACCCGCTCAGGTCGTACTCGCCCTGCCGCCCCAGCCGCTTGGCGATCGTGAACACGTCCAGCAGCCCCTGCGTTGGGTGCTCGTGCTGGCCGTCGCCCGCGTTGAGCACCGAGCAGTCCACCGACCGCGCCAACTGCACCGCCGCGCCGCTCAACGGGTGCCGGCAGACGATCGCGTCCACTCCCATCGCCCGGATGTTCCGCGCCGTGTCCCGCAGCGTCTCACCCTTGGAGATGCTCGAGCCTTTGGCCGAAAAGTCCAGCACGTCGGCCGACAGCCGGCTCGCCGCCAGGCTGAAGCTCGCACGCGTCCGCGTCGAGTCCTCGAAAAACAGGTTCACCACCACCCGCCCGCGCAAGGCCGGCACTTTCTTGACGCTCCGCGTCGAGACGCCCTCGAACCCCTCGGCCGTGCGAAACAGGAATCGGATGTCCTCCGCCGAGAGGTCTTCCAACCCCAGCAGATGGCGGTGCGTCCAGGTGTAGTCCGTCGGCCTCAGGGCGTTGCCTCCCAGTTCGCGCGCGACCCGCTCAGTTTAGCGGCGGGGCAAACCCCGCGAGCAATGCTCCGCGTCTCGAGTTTAGCGGCGGGGCAAAGCCCCGCGCTGGGTTTCAGGCGGGGCAACGCCCCACGCTGCCCGCCCTGCCCGGGTCAATCGCCGTCAGCCGCGCCGCACCACGACCGCGTCCCGCTCATCCGTCGGTCGCAGCAGCACCTGCACGTGGTCCCCCTCGCTCACGCCGCCGCCCGACGCTCGCCCCGCCAGGTCCAGCCCCACGAAGTCCGGCGCGATCGGCAGTTCCCGCCCCCCGCGGTCCACCAGCACCGCCAGCCACACCCGACGCGGCCGACCCAGGTCCATCAGCGACTGCAATGCCGCCCGTACCGATCGGCCGGTCATCAGCACGTCGTCCACCAGCACCACCTGCCGGCCGTCCAGCGCGAAGGGGATGTCCGTCGTCCGCACCACCGCCTGGGCACCGACCTCCGACAGGTCGTCGCGGTACAGCGTGATGTCCAGCGTCCCCACCGCCGAGCGCCCCTTGGCGGCGCCGGAGCCGCCCCCGCCCCCCTCGCCGATCATCTCGGCCAGCCGCCGCGCCAGCACGTCCCCTCGGCTGCGGATGCCCACCAACGCCCAGCCGCCGTCGGCTTCCGTCCCGGCTGTCTTGCGCATGCCCTCACGCAACCGCTCGGCCAGCGACGCGATCAGCTCGGCCACACGCTGTTCGTCGGCCAGCTCGGTCATGGGCGTATCGTAGCAGCGGGCGTACAGGACCATCGACCACTGCTTCGCGGGTCGCACGAAGTGCCCCACGAGAGGGTCGAGGGATGAGGAAACACATCGCAGGGCCGCGGCACAGGAGCGAGGAATCACAGGGCCCGCCACACCGCCGCTGCGCAGTGGAGGGCTCTGGCCGCGACAACTTCCAACGCTCGATCACCCAATCACCAAATCGCTCAATCACCCCATGGTCTTACCACGGCTGAATCAGTTCGATGCCGTGGCAGGATCGGCCGGGCATCGGCCGGCGGCGGAGGGTGTACAGGGGCACGTGGGGGGGGCAGAACATCCGTGGTGGCCAGCGGCGCCCGCCGAGCCCGCGTGAGATCGCCAGCAGCGTGTCGCGGTGGCGCATCACCCCGGCGGAAAGGCGAAGGGGCAGGTCGGTGGCGTTGATGACCGCTCGACCCGTCGGCAGGCGGCAGTGGCCGCCGTGGGTGTGACCGGCGAGGACGATGTCGACACCCAGGTCGGCGGCGGTGGCGACGTGGGCCGGCTCGTGGGTCAGCAACAGGCGGAGGCGGCGGGGACCGGCGTGGGCGTCGGTTGCATCGCCCGGGTGTGCGCGGCCGCGCTCGCCGGATGCGACCGTGGGCACGCCGGTCCACGGGATCGTGGCGCCGTTGGCCGCGGCGTCGGGGATCATCATGGCCAGGCTGTCGGGGATGCGGTCGAAGCCGCCGGCGACGCCGAACAGATCGATCGGCGCGGCGGTGAGCGAGACGTAGCGGTTGTCGAGCCAGGTGACCGGCAGGCTGGGGTCGGCGGCGAGGCGTTGAAGGGTGGCGGTGTCGTGATTGCCGAAGACGCCGAAGACGCCCCAGGCGGGCCGGACGGTGCGGCAAAGCGTCCGGAGAAACTCGGCGGCGACCGGCTCATCGCCGGTCTCGTTGATGTAGTCGCCGGTGAGCACGAGCAGGTCGAAGCGGACGCGGGCGAGCTGTTCGAGCAGGCGGGGCGATGGGGCGGTGCGGGGGCTGATGTGCAGGTCGGTGAGGTGGGCGACGCGTCGGCCCTCGAGTGCCGCGGGCAGGAGAGGCAGGTGGAGCTCGGCGGGTTCGATGAGGCCGTAGGCGACGGGCATGCGAGGCTCCGAGGGCGTGCGGCGTGGCGAGGGATGATCCGGGCGGGTGCAAGGATGGTGTCTGGCGGCCACCTTGTCGGGCGGGATGGTACGCCATATCCTTACAAGGAGGGAACGGAAGCCGCGTGGCAGGCGGCCTGTGACCCGGCGCCGGGCCGACGGTTCGCGAGGTTGCCGGCCGCTGATCCCAAGGCCCCACGAGGAACTTACTCATGGCCAAGATGTTCTACACACTGGAAGAAGTCGCCGAAAAGCTGGGCAAGAGCACCGACGACGTGCGCCAGATGGCGGCCGAGGGTCAGCTCCAGCAATTCCGTGACCGTGACAAGCTGATGTTCAAGCGCGACCAGGTGGACGCGCTGGCCGAGAGCAGCGGCGGCAGCGCCGCGGGCGGAAGCGCAGCCGGCGCCAGCGCAACCGGCGGCGGCGCGCCCGGGGAATCGGGCCCGCTTGAGCTGGCGGAAACCGGCGAGAGCGACGCGGTCAACCTCGCCGATTCCAGCCCCGGCGCCGGCGGCCCGGCCGCCAGCGGATCGCAACCCGCCGCTTCCGACAAGAGTGGCACCGACACCGGCGTCAGCGTCTTCGACTCCGGCGAAATCGACACCGCCGACCCCATGGCCCAGACCCAGGTCACCCAGAACGTCGGCGACGAGGAAGAGCTCGCGCTCGAGAGCGTCGGGTCCGGCTCGGGCCTGCTCGATCTCACCCACGAGAGCGACGACACCAGCCTCGGCGCCGAGTTGCTCGACGAGATCTACCCGGGTGGTGACTCCGGGGCCGACGAGTCCAAGCTCGGCACCGGCGTCGGGTCCTCCGGGGTGTTCGAGAGCGAGATCGGCATGGAAACCGGTGCCGGCGAGACCGGTAGCGCCGCCGCCCCGGCCATCGAAGAGGTCGCCGCCGAGCCCGTCACCGAGCCCGCCGCCCCCGCCGTGGGCACTCCGATCGAATTCGACCAGGACGATCCGACCATGGGTGGCTTCGGCGCTGGCCTTATGCTCGGCGCGATGATCACGCTCGTCATCCTGCTGCTGGTCACCGTCACCACCCTCGCCGGCGGCCGCAGCGCCGTGACCACCTGGGCCACCGAGTCCATGACCAGCCTGTTGATCTGGACCGTCGGGCTGCTGGCGGTCTGCTTCGTGTTCGGCATCGTCGGCGCGGTGGTCGGCAAGGCGGCGTCGCGCTGACTCCCGGACGCCGGAACCTCGCGGCACGCCGCGTTCACCCGGATCCCACTGTCGTGTCGTGGCCCGCCTTCGGCACGGTCCCGCCCCGCCCGAGCCCCGACGCTCGGACGAACGCCCCATGCTCAGTCGCGACGCACGACCTGAATGGTTGACCCTCCTGGCGATCGGGACGCTGCTGGCGTTCGCCGCCGGTCTGCTGGGCTGGTGGTGGGTTCTGGCGCTGGTCTGCATCGCCACGGTCGCGCTGCTGGCGTTCTTTCGTGATCCCAATCGCCGCTGCCCGACGCAGCGCGGCGTGATGGTCGCGCCGGCCGACGGCCGCGTCAGCTCCATCCACGAGCTCGAGCACTTCGAGCCGTTCGACGACGCGGCCACCTGCGTCCGCATCTTCCTCAGCGTCTTCGACGTGCACGTCAACCGCAGCCCCTGCCACGGCGAGGTCACCCGGATCGAGCATCGGCCCGGCCGCTACCTCAACGCGCTGAACCCCGACTCCGCCGAGCAGAACGAGGCCAACCTCATCGTGCTGGTCCACCCGATCCGGCGGTATCCGCTGGCGGCGGTGCGGCAGGTCGCGGGCCTGCTGGCACGCACGATCCACTGCTCGGCACGCGAGGGCCAGACCGTGCAGCGCGGCCAGCGGATCGGGATCATCAAGCTCGGCTCGACCACCGAGCTGTACGTGCCGCGACGAATGAAACCGCAGGTGCTCGTGCGACGGGGCGAGAAAGTCAAGGCGGGGCTGACGGTGCTGGTGCGCGTCACCGCGCCGGAGGACACGCCGACCGCCGGCGTGAGCCGCCCCGCGTCGCGGCGTGAGGCCACGGCCGAGCCGTCGCACGCCGAGCATGCCGACGTGCCCACCGCGAGCCGGTGACGAGGTCGTGTTGAAACGCGGCCGCGGCGCTCAAAGCTCATCGCCCGCCCATGGCGATGATCCGCCGGTAACGCTCACGGAAGAACGCCGTCCACTCGCTGCGATCGCGAAGCGCCCGGTCGCCGTCGCCCGCCCAGCGCTGTGAGAGACGGCCGAAGAACTCATCCAGCACGGCGGCGACCTCATCGTGGCGGGGGTGAAGCTGATCCTCGAGAATGCGGGGCCAGCTCGCGGCCAGGCGCTCGTCCGGCCAGGTCAATGTCAGCTCCGGCGGCATCTGATCGAAAAGCTCGAGCATCCGCCGACGCTCCTCCGATCCTGAGGGGGACGCCTGGATCGCCCGCCAGGCGCCGCGCAGGTCTTCGTGGATGTCGATGGCGATGGCGTGGCTGATCGGCGCGACCAGGCCGAAGAACTGCGGCATCGCGGGCGGAAACGGCCGAGCTTCCTCGAAGGGATCGATATCGGGGTCGCTCCAGCGCGCGCGTTGCTCGGGGGTGTAAAGGTCGCGTCGGATGGGCTGGCGGCGCAGCTCGAAGAGGCGCGGCCCGCCGGACGCGTCGCGGCGAAGCTGCCACAGCGCCTGGGCCTCGGGCGTGAGCAGCCAGACGATGAACTGGTTGGCCAACTCGCGGTGCGGGGCGCCGCGGAGCAGGCTGATCGGGTCGGCGGTGATGGCGGTCATGCCCGGCGGATCGACGTACCCGACGCGGTCGCCGCCGATCGCGCCGGCCTGGAACCGCCCGTAGAAGTCGATGCACATGCCCGCCGCGGCTTCGCCGGCCGAGACGTCCACCGGCACCTTGCTCGAGCTGGCCGTGAAGTACCGCGCGTTGGCGAACGCGCGCCGGAGCGTCGCCCAGCCTTCGTTCCATCCCTGGCGACGCAGGATCAGGTGGTACGTCGCCGCGATCGAGCCCGAGTGCCCCGGGTCCGACAGCGCAATCCACCCGCGGTAGCGCGGGTCGGCCAGATCCCGCCACGTCGTCGGCTCGTCCACGCCCAGCGTCGCCAGCACGTCCCGGTTGTACACGATCCCGAAGCTCGAGAGTACGACGCCGACCCATCGCCTCTCGGGGTGAACCAGAAGCTCGCCGCCGAGGCGCGGCTCGGGAAACGCCGCCGCCAACAGCTCATCGGGGATCCGCGGCGGGACCGTGACCGCGATCGTCTCGGTCCGCCCATCCCGTTCCACGTTGATGCCCTCGGCCAGCTTGTTGTGGTCGTACTCGCCCCCGCCGAAAAACAGATCCACGCCGATGCCCTCGTCCTCCCGCCCGTCCGACGCCGCGTCCGCGAACTGATCGAGCACCTGCCGCCGCAGGTCGCTGGTCCCGCCCGACGCACGCCAGTCGAACACGACCGGCTCCAGCCCTTGGGCCTGCCGCCACGTGTTGAACGCGACGGCGAACTCGTAGCGGATCTGCTCGTTGTGCGGCGTGTAGATGATCAGCCGCGGCGCATTGGGCCCGCCGGTGATCAGCCCGGCCTCCACCCCCGGCCGCAGCGCGAACGGCAGCCCCACGATCGCCGCCAGCACCGCGACGATCACCACCATCGACCATTGCTCACGCAGCGCGTTCCACATCACTCGTTCCCACGCATGAGTCTAGCCACCGAGCCGGCCCGCCGTCGCGCGAGCACCTCGGCGACGCGGCGCTCCAGAAGCGCCGCCGCCTCACGCATCGATCGCTCGACCGGCACGCCCTCGCCGATCACGACCGCATCCTCAAGAAGACCGCCGAGCGTGCGGTCCACGCCGGCGTCCACCGCTCCGACGAACGCCAGACACGGTACGCCCGCCTCCCGGGCCGCCCGCGCGACGCCGACCACCGCCTTGCCGCTGCTCGTCTGCCCGTCCAGCCGACCCTCACCGGTCAGGCACAGCTCGGCCGCGCCCAGGCGATGGGCGAAACCCGTCGCCTCCAACACCAGCTCGATCCCGCGCCGCAGCGTGCCGCCGAGCATCGCCACCGCGCCGGCGCCGAACCCGCCGGCCGCACCGGCACCCGGCCGATCCGCCACGCTGGCGCCCACGCATCCTTGCAGCAGCCGCGCCAGGTGCGCCAGCCCGCGGTCGAGCTGCTCGACCTGTTCTGCGGTCGCGCCCTTTTGCGGCCCATACACCGCCGCCGCCCCGTTCGGCCCGGTCAACGGGTTGGTCACGTCGCAGGCCACCTCCAGCTCAACCGACGCGAGGCGCGCATCGAGCGTGCTCAGGTCGATGCGACCGAGCTGTTCGAGCATCCCGCCGGTCAAGGGCGTCGTGATCGGCTGATCGAAGGCGTCGAAAAACGAGACGCCGAGCGACTGAGCGGCGCCGCAGCCGCCGTCGTTGGTGGCGCTGCCGCCGATGCCGAGGATGATGCGCTGCGCGCCGGCGTCGAGCGCGGCGCGGATGAGCTGCCCCACGCCGTAGGTCGTGGTGCGCGTCGGATCGCGTCGATCGGGCGGGACCAGAGCTAGACCCGATGCGGCGGCCATCTCGATCACGGCCGTCGGCGGCGTGTCCGGCCGCGGGCCGAGCAGACCCCATTCGGCATCAATGGGTTCCGCCAACGGTCCAAGCACGCGCGAGCAGTGGATCGAGCCGCCCGTCGCCGTGACCAGCGCCACCGCGGTGCCCTCTCCACCGTCGGCGATCGGACAGCGGTCGACCTGGGCATCGGGCCACGCCGCCGAGACGCCGCGCCCCATCGCCTCGGCCACTTCCGCCGCCGTCAGCGACTCCTTGAAGCTGTCCGGTGCACAGATGATCCGCATGTCGGGAGTGTACCCGAGGCGGCGCCGCGGCCGGGGAGCGTTCAGGCCGCGTGGGCGTGGTCCCGCCGCCGGTACACTGCCGGGGTGTCGGCCGACCGTGACATCGACATGATGCGTCTGGCGCTGGCCGAGGCCGAGCGCGCCGCGGCCATGAACGAGGTGCCCGTGGGCGCGGTCGTGTTCGAGGGCGAGCGGGTGCTGGCGGCGGCACACAACCGGCGCGAGACCGATCATGATCCAACGGCGCACGCGGAAGTGCTGGCGTTGCGTGCGGCGGCGCGGGCGCGGGGCACGTGGCGGCTGGACGGCTGCGGCCTGGCGGTGACGCTGGAGCCGTGCCCGATGTGCGCCGGCGCGCTGGTCAACGCGCGCGTGGGGCTGCTGGTGTACGGGGCGGCGGACCCGAAGATGGGTTGCGCGGGGACGCTGTACGACCTGTGCCGGGACGGGCGGTTCAACCATCGACTGGAGGTTCGCGACGGGGTGCTGGCCGAGCCGTGTGCGGCGGTGCTGCAACGGTTCTTTGCCGAGCGTCGAGGCGGGTGAGTTGGCACGCTCTGAGCCGGGGAAGACGCTGTCGCGTCATCCCTGGGCGTCCTCCCAAAGCGTATCGCGCCGCGCTGACACCTTTCGGCGTCATCTCAAGGCGCATCGTGCCGTCGCGTCAACCCCTGGAGGCCGGGTCATGACGGGGAAGACGCCTCGGTCCGGACGGGCCGCCGGAGCCGTCCGTCGCGCGGCGGGCGCGGAGCTCGAGCCAGGCGGGCATGACGGTCAGGCAGGCGAGCAGGGTCATGCCGATGCCGACGGTCAGGACGAAGCCGAGGCTGGCGACGCCGCGGTGGGAGGCGAAGATCAGGGCCCCGAAGCCGATCATGGTGGTGAAGCTGGTGAGGGTGATGCCCTTGCCGGTGCCCTCGGCGAGGCCGAGCGGGCGTGTCGAGGGGTTCTGCCGAACGCGGTGGATCAGGTGCACGCCGGCGTCGACGCCGATGCCGAACATCAGCGGCAGGACGATGATGTTTGCCGGGTTGATCCGCTGACCGAGCAGGAACATGATGCCGAAGGTGGCGGCGAAGCCGATGGCGACGGGCACGAGGGTCAATGCGGCGTCGTGGAGGCTGCGGAAGTCGAGCCACACCACGATGAGCACGACGACGAGGGCGTAGACGCCGGCGGTGAGGTAGGACCGCCAGATCAGCGTGCCGGAGTAGTAGATCTGGGCGATGACGCCGGTGATGTTCGGGTCGACCGAGCGCAGGTCTTCAATGAACCGACTGAGAAACGTCGGATGCAGGGGATCGCGGACGCCCTCGGGCAGGCGGGGATGGACCTCCAGCGCGTAGCGGGCGGACTCGCTGTCGCGCGAGATATAGGGGGCCAGGACGCGTCGGGGCAGGTCGTCGGGCGTGATGGGCGAGGGGTCGAGGGCGCGGTCGATGAATCGGGCGGTCTCGAGTCGCCAGGCGGTGTAGTCGCGTTGGAGGGCGTCGAGGCGTCGCGCGCGCGTGTCGGGGTCGAGCGAGGCCGCGGCGGCTTGGACCTCGCGGATGGACTGCGACAGGGCGGTCAGGCTCGGACGCAGTTCGGCCGGAGCGATCGGCGCGGCGGCGTTGAGCACGAACCCCAGTGAGGCGAGACGGTTGAGCAGTTCCTGGCCCGACGGGCCGGCCCCCGCGGCACCATCCGCCAACGCCGCCGCGTCGGCGTCGTCCGGCGCCAGCGCTTCGTTCAGCACCGGCTCCAGTTCCGTGCGCGTGCGCTCGATCATCGCGATCCGTTCGGCCTCATTCGGCGGGAACAGCCGACCGATCCCTTCGACCGCCTCCACCGTCGGCAGCGCCCGGAACGTCTCCGCCCGCCGCCGCCCCTCCGCCAGGCTCTGCACGATGCTCACGCCGTGATACACCGACATCTCCCCCTCCTCGACGATCCGCTGCTGCCACTCGACGCTGTCCACCCCGCGAGGCAGCAAGGCCAGCAGGTTATAGTCGTAACGCATCTGCGAGACCGCCAGCAGCGACCCCGCGAACACCAGCCCCGCCACCACCAGCGTCGCACGCGGGTGGTTCACGAATGGCATGACCCACCGCTCCTCGAACAGGTGGACCGCCCGCCCCTCCATCCGGGTCACGTGACGGTGATGCGGCTTGAACAGCGCCAGCAACGCCGGCAGCACGGTAAACATCGCGATCAGGCACAGGACGATCCCCGCCGCCGCGATCGCCCCCATCTCCGCGACCCCGCGAAAGTCGGTCAGCATCGTCGTGCAGAACGCCGCCGCCGTCGTCAGCCCGCCGGTCACCACCCCCGGCCCCACCGCCGCGAACGTGTCCCGCAGTGCCTGCGCAAAGCCCTCCCGGTCGTCCGGGTAACGATGCCGCACGCGCTCGAATCGGCTGGAAAGGTGGATCCCGAACGCGACGCCGAGCCCCAGCAGGATCACCGTGAACACCACGCTGATCACCTGAAGGTGCCCGATCGTCAACGTCAGAAACCCGAACGACCACGCGATTCCTACTCCGAGCGACGTGAGCATCAACAGCGGCAGCCGCACGCTGTGAAACGCTGTCACCAGCAGGATCGCGATGAGCGTCGCGGCGGCGATCGAGGTGATCATCGAGTCCCGCGTCGCCGCCCGCGTCTCGTCCGCCTCGATCACCTCGATGCCCGTCAGGCCGAAATCCACCTGCGGGTACTGGGATCGCAGACGATCGAGCACGTTGCGGATCGCGTCGACCGACGCCTCCATCGGGCTCAGGGCGGCCTCGTCCACGGCCGGCTCGATCCGCACGAACAGCAATCGCCCGTTGTCCGAGCTCAGGTACTGGCGCTGCGTCACGCCCTCGGCGGCGAGCATCCGCGCCGACAGGTCAATCAACTCGTCCGCCGGCGTCCGCAGCCGCTGGCCGATCGCGCCGATCAACACGCCGAACATCTCGATCTGCGCCGCCATGTCGGCCGGATCGCCGACCGTGCCCCCGCTGTCCGCTTCCTGCGATTCAGACGTCGACCGCTCGTCACCCCCCGCGGCCGCGCCGCGTGCCTCGCCCGCCATCGACCCCGCACGCTCCAGCAGCCCGGCCAGCGTCTGGCTGGCCAACAACGCCTCGGCCTCGCGAAACTGCTCCAGACGCTCACGGAACGCCGCCATCGGCTCCAGGCGAAACGCCTTCGGATGCACCTCCTCGATCCCGAAACTCCCAACCGCCTGACGCACCAGGCCCGTCTTCGGCAGCTCGCGCGTCAGCTCGTCCACCAGCGCCCGCGCCCGCTCTGCTACCGAGGCGCTCGGCTGGCCGGAACGGTCGTACGTGTCCACCACCACATACAGGTCCGACGTGCCAGGGAAACGCTCGATCCATTCCAGAAAGCGACGGTTCCAGTCCAGCTCGTCCGAGATCAGGTCGTTGCGGTTCGACTGGAAGCGAAGCTGTCCCATCGTCACCGCGACGCTCGCGATCGCCGCCGCCAACGCCACGAACAGCACCCATCCCGGTCGCTGACTCACCAGGCGGGACCAGACCATCAGGACCTTGTAGCGCAGCACGTCCAGCATCGGGTAGGCCATCGTAGAAATCGCCCCCCGAGCGAGCAAAACGACGGCAAAGCACCGTTCCCGTCGTCGGTCAGGTGGCCGCCGCATCGTGTGATGGTCGAAACAGTATCCGGCGATCCGCCCCGCCGCTCAGCCGACGTCGATCAGGCCCAGCATCTCGCCGTACTGCGCCAGCAGCACCTTGCGGAGGCGTGCGTGGGCGGCATCGGTCAGGGCGTGGTCGGCATCGATGAGCTGCGCCGCCTCGCGTCGTGCGGCCTGGAGCAGGTCCAGGTCCTCGGGCACGCGCGCCACCCGCAGCGGCGGGGCGCCGTGCTGACGCGTGCCGAAGAAGTCCCCGATGCCCCGGATCTCCAGGTCCAGCTCGGCGATCTTGAACCCGTCGGTCGTCCCGGCGATCGCCTCCAGCCGGCGACGCGCCTCGTCTGTCGTCGGCTCGGCGATCAGCACGCACAGGCTCCGCCGGTTCGATTCGCCCCGGCCGATCCGCCCACGCAACTGGTGGAGCTGCGCCAGGCCGAACCGTTCGGCGTGCTCGACGATCATCACCGTCGCGTTGGGCACGTCCACACCGACCTCGATGACCGTGGTGGCCACGAGCACGTGAACCTCGCCGCGGCGGAAGCGGTCCATGATCGTCTCGCGGGTCTGCCGTTGCAGACGCCCGTGCACGGAAGCGACACGGAAGCCGCGGCAGTATTTCTGTTGAAGAAGCCGGACATGATCGTGCACGTTGCGGAGCTGACGGGCGGCCTCGCGACCGGCGGCGTCGATCGTTGGCACGACGACGTACGCCTGCTCGCCTCGCTCCAGCCGCGTGCGCAGGTAGTTGTACACCTCGTCGGTTTTCTCCGGCACGACGACCCGGGTGGTGATCGGCGCCCGGCCGGCGGGGCGGTCGCGGATCGTGGTCACGTCCAGGTCGCCGAAGACGGTGAGGCTGAGCGTGCGCGGGATGGGCGTGGCGGTCATGACCAGGTGATGGGGAACGGTGCGGGTGGCGTCGGTGTTCGAGGCGTGTGTGCTTACGTCCGTGCCGGCCGCCGAGCCCTCCGCGTCGCGCGCCGTGTGACGGAACGCGGCGCGCTGGAGCACGCCGAAGCGGTGTTGCTCGTCGATGACAACCAGCGCCAAGTCGCGGAAGCGGACGCCGGGGCTGAGCAGCGCCTGCGTGCCGACGACGATGTCGATCTCGCCCGAGGCGAGGCGCTGGCGGACGGCGGCACGATCGGCCGACGCGCTGCCGCGGCCGGCGGTGAGCAGCTCGACGCGGACGTTCGCCGCCTCGAGCATGCCGCGGATCGAGAGGAAGTGCTGCTCGGCCAGCAGCTCGGTCGGCGCGAGCATGGCGGCCTGACGCCGATTCGCCACCGCCAGCAGCATCGCATAGAGCGCCACCGCGGTCTTGCCCGAGCCGACGTCGCCCTGTAGCAGCCGATTCATCGGACGCGTTCGTGACAGGTCGGCGGTGATCCGCTGCACGGCGTGGTCCTGGCCCGGCGTCAGCGCGAAGGGGAAGCGGACGCGGATGTGCCGATCGATCGCGTCGCTGAAACGAAGCGCCGGTGCGCGTGTGCGCCGCTCGACGAACGCTCGCTTCAGCGCGATGCCGAGCTGCAGGAGGAACAGCTCGTTGAAGGCCAGGCGTCGTCGCGCCGCCGCCGCCTCGTCGTGATCCTCGGGCTGATGGACCATGCGGCAGGCGTCGCGCAGCTCGGGCAGGGCGAGGCGCTGGCGGATCGGTTCGGGCAGCGGGTCGTCGAGCGCGGGCAGCACGGCGGGCAACAACTCGCCGACCACACGCTCGATCACGGCCGAAGAGAGGTCCTCCGTGGCGGGATAGATCGGTCGCAGGCGCTCGCCGGCGGGCGGCGCGGCGTCGGGTTCGTCCAGCCGCTCCCACTTGGGGTTGACCATCTGCGGGTAATCGCGGAAGAGTGTGACCTTGCCGCGCACGCGGATGGCCAGGCCCGGACGGATCGTGTCGCGCAGGTAGCCGGCGTTGAACCAGGTCAGCGAGAGTCGGGCGCCGGCGGCGTCCTCGAGCGTGGCGGTCAGTCGGCCGCGCACCTTGCCGCCGCGCCCGGGCACCCACTGGGCGAAGGTGACCGTGCCGCGCGTCGAGCCGATCGTCTCGGGCACGAGTGCCGCGATCGGCGTCTCCGACGCCTCGTGCTCATACCGCAGCGGCACGTGACGCAGCAGGTCGCTGACGCGCTCGACGCCCAAGCGTGCGAACAGCGCAGCCCGGCGTCGGCCGACGCCCGGCAGCTCCGCCACCGGCGTGGACAGCCTCACCTCGTTCGACGCCGCCGCTTCGGTCATCCCCCGATTGTAAAGCGGATCGGGCAGCCTTCGGTCATGCCCCGAGAAAGTGCGGGCGCGATGCCAGTCTACAATCGTGTGTGCCTCGGTGGTACATGACGCGGGTGCGGCACGTGGACGCGCCTCTGGCACAAGCGCTAACCGCTTGGTGCCCGAGCATTGCTTCTCGTCTTGACGTCTGGGCGCCATGACGTCATGGCGGTTCTGATGTGCGGGCGTGGGGCGCAAAGAAAAAGGTCTCGCGCGGGGAGGCAGCCGCGACGAGACCCGATCCAGGGTGAGGTTGTGGCGCGGGGCCGGACCGGCTTCCGCGTGCCGCGGCGGCCACGAGGCTCGGCCGCGGGTTCGCGTCGGGTGCGTGGAGCGGGGTCGGCCTGCCCGCCGCTCGCTGCCGCGTCGCGAACAAGGCAAGTGTCCGATTCAATCGCCGGTTCGCCAAGTCGCGCAACGAGATTTCGGTCCGTCAGGGGCGGCCACCGGTCAGGCTGTAACGCCTGGGCAAGGCTGGGCCCGGCCCGGGCCGTGGGGCTGCTATACTCGGGCCATGGCGTCCGGAAAAATCGGGCTGTTCCCCGGCACATTCGACCCCATCACCAACGGCCACCTGGACGTGATCCAGCGTGGGCAGGTCCTGTTCGACCGGCTGATCGTCGCGGTCGCGGACAACCCCGCCAAGCGCGAGCTGTTCAGCATGGACGAGCGGCAGGAGATGATCGGGCAACTGCTGCGCGAGACGTGTGAGGGACACGTCGAGGTCGCCAGCTACCACGGGCTGACGGTGGACTACGCGAGGCAGGTCGGAGCGACCGCGATCCTGCGTGGCCTGCGGAACGTGACCGACCTGAACTTCGAGTTTCAGTTGGCGTTGACCAACCGAGCCGTGGCCGACATCGAGACGGTGTTCATGATGACGGGCGAGCAGTTTGGTTTCACCAGTTCGACGCTGATCCGGCAGATCGCCGCGGGCGGGGAGATCGACCGGATGCACCGGCTGCTGCCACGGATCGTGATCGAGCGGCTGAAGGCGAAGAAGGAGCAGTTCGGGGGAACGCTGCCGTGGCGTCACGTGGACCACTTCAAGGAATGAGGCGGCCATGGCGGCGGGCGTGGAGTATCGGATCATCAGCATCGGGGCGTTGAGCGTGCACGAGCTGTGGCCGCGCGGGGGCGGCGCGGCGCGGACGCCGCACGCGACGACGACGCTGGTGCGCAGCGAGGGTCGGGTGATCCTCGTGGACCCGGGCCTGCCGCCGCAGGTCGTGGTCGCTCGGCTCGAGGAGCGCGCGGGCCTGACGCCCAACGACGTGACCGACGTGTTCCTGACCAACTTCCGCCCGGCGCACCGCTGGGCGTTGCCGGCGTTCGAGCATGCGCGCTGGCTGATCGGAGAGGCCGAGCGCGAGACGATCGGGGTGAGGCTGATCGAACGGCTGAGGCGGGCGGAGGCCGGCGACGACGCCGACGCGGAGACGGCCGAGACGCTCCGGCGGGAGGTCGCGGTGCTGCAGCGGTGCCAGGCGGCGCCGGACCGGATCGCGGCGCACGTGGACCTGTTCCCGCTGCCGGGCTACACGCCGGGCACGTGCGGGCTGCTGCTGAGCCACCCGAGCGCGACGACGGTGATCGCCGGAGACGCCGTGGCGACCGTCGAGCACCTCGAGCAGGGCCGTGTGCTCCGCGGCGCGTACGACGCCAACCAGGCACAGCAGAGCCTGGCGGAGGTGATCGAGATCGCGGACGTGATCGTGCCCGGTCACGACAACGTCATTCTCAATCCGGTGCGGCGAGGCCGGATGTGATTGTTCAGCGGGCGATCGAGGATCGCCGCGGAACGTCGCTGTGCCGTTCGGCGCGATCACGCTGCCACCGGCCATCGCAACACACGGTCGGGCGTCCGGCTTCGCGCCAGCACCACCTGCGCGTTCCGCAGGTCGTTTTTCGCCTTCTGCTCCGCCTGCTCGGGCGTCCGTCCCGTCGCGGTGTGCCGACCACGCACCCAACGCTGCGCCACCTCCAGCGGCGTGTCCAGCAGCCACGTCTCGTCCAACACCTCCGCCAGCTCGTGCCACGGCTAGTCCCGCAGCAGCATAAACTGCCCCTCGGCCAGGATCAGCCCCACCCGGCTGGTGATCGGCTCGGGCGACGGCACCGGCTCGTGACGCACCGCCCGGTCGTACACCGGGTAGTGACCCTCGTATCCACGGTCTCGGAACCGCCGCAGCGTGTCCACGAACGCGCGAGCGTGGTACGTCTCGGGCGCGCCCTTGCGCTCCCACAGTCCATCACGCCTCAGCACCTCGTTCGGCAGGTGAAACCCGTCGAGCCCGACGACGACCGCGTCGCCGACCTCGTCGGCCAGACGCTCGGCGAGCGTGCTCTTGCCCGAACCGGCCACGCCCGCCAAGCCGATCAGCAACCGGCTCGTACCGGCGGCGTCACGGCGCTGACGCAGCTCGCGCACCAACGCCGCGATCCCCGATTCATCTAGCAGGTGCACCGGCGCGTTCATCACCCCGCTATGCTACCGCCATGACGTGGGCCGAGCCGAGCAACGTCAGCGAGCTGCTGGCGCACATGGTGCGGGTGAACACGGTCAACCCCGCCCTGGCCGACGCGGACGCCGGCGAGCTGGCGCTGGTCGAGCCGCTCGAGCGCCTCTGCAACGCCTGGGGGTTTGCCACGCGACGCCTGCCCGTGCCCGACCGGGCCGATCAACTGCTTGTGATGCACGAGGTGGACGCCGCCCGGCCCTGGCTGCTGTTCGACAGCCACCTGGACACCGTCAGCGCGACAGGCATGACCATCGAGCCGTTCAGCGGCGAGGTCCGCGAGGGGCGCCTGTACGGCCGCGGCTCGTGCGATACCAAGGGCACCGGCGCCGCCATGCTCTGGGCCTTGCGACGGTATGCCCGCGGCGAGGAACATCCCAACAACGTCGCAATCCTGTTTGGCGTTGATGAAGAGGTCACCATGACCGGCGTGCAGGCTTTCATCCAACGCGACCTCCCCGGGCTGCCATGGCGTCCGTCGGGTGTCGTCGTCGGCGAGCCGACCGACCTGCACCCTGTCATCGCCCACAACGGGGCCGTCCGATGGGCCGTCACCACCTACGGCACGGCGGCGCACTCGTCGGTCCCGCATGAGGGGGAGTCGGCCATCACCGCGATGGCGCGGGTGATCCAGACGATCGAACGTGATTACGCCGCCACGCTGAACGCCGAGCACGAACGCACCGGCCGGGCCGTCTGCACGATCAACATGATCCGCGGCGGAACGGCGCCGAACATCATCCCCGACCGCTGCACGATCGAGCTGGACCGTCGCCTCGTCCCCGGCGAGGAGCCGCAGGACGTGCTGCCGGCGGTCGCGTCGCTGCTGGATCGGCTCGGCGTACGGTATTCCCAGGAGATTCGCGTGCTCTATCCGCCCCTCGATGACGGTGGCAATCTGGCGCTGACCGATGCGGCCGTCACGGTCCTGCGTGAGGCCGGCCTGCCGACGATGACCGTCGGTGCGCCGTTCTGCACGCACGCGGCCCACTACGCCGCCGCCGCCCTGCCCGCGATCGTCCTCGGCCCCGGCGACCCACACAAGGCGCACACCAAAGACGAGTGGGTGGACCTGGCCAAGATCGATCGCGGCGTCGCGGTGTACCAAGCCTTGATGCGGTGTGACCGATTTCGGCCGTCGAGCGATCGGGGCTGACGCGCGAACATTCGGGACGAGCGTGATCAAATCGGCGCGCGGCAAAGCAGACGAGGCTTGAAGATCGGACCGTTCACGTGGCCGGCCGCGAGCACGCGGTCAGCGGCGATTCCGCCGTAGCGCCGTCCCGCCGGCCAGCATCAGGAGGGCGGCCGTGGTCGGCTCGGGCACGGTTGAGGGCGCGGCGGCGGCCCCCGAGCCGAAGTTGGCCTGCCACAGGCCGAGGTCGAACGCGTCCACGTCACCGTCGCCGTCAGCGTCGCCGTCAGCGGCGGTCGTCCCTTCGGCCGTGCCGAAACCGCCCTGCCAGACACCCAGGTCGAACGCGTCGACGTCCCCGTCGCGGTCGAAGTCGCCGGGAGTCAGCACGCCGGTGAGCACCGTGGAGGTCACCACGTCCCAGATCGCGTCGTAGAGCGATTCGTAGAGCTCCGACGAAAAGGGGTTGTCGGGGTCGGTGAGATCAGTGAAGTTGGGGTGGACCAGGCCGTGCGGCGTGGTCCGGTGCAGAGTGGCGAACATCGTCGCGGCAGCAACAAAACGCCCCACGTCCGTCGTCAGGTGCAGATTATCGCGATACAGGTCGGCCACGCTATCGAAGCCCGGCACCTCGCCGCGCTTCATACGCGCGTCGAGCTCGAACAGCACGGCGCCCGACGGGATGAGGTACACCTCGGCATCCGTCGATGCGCGCACGCGATTGAGCAAGTGGTCGTAGTATTGCCGGGCACGTTGCGCCGGGGTGTTGTCGGCGTCGGGTACCTCGGCGAGCCAAGTGTCGGAAAAGCCTGTCTTCGCGGGCCATGCGCCCAGGAGGTACACAGCGGTATCGCCGTTGGCGGGGTTTGTCCGTGCGAGATTCAGAAAGTCCAGAATACGAGCGGTATCGACGGCCAGAGTGGCGCCCCCGCCGTTGAACGGCTGAAGTGTCAGCGCGTCCCACTCGTGCGCGGGCAGCGCCTCCGCGTAAAGCCCAAACTGCGGAACCGGCGCCACACAGGAGCTGTCAGGGTGGTCCCATATGTATGGCAACGACTTACCGCACTCGACGTGGTACCCAACGGTATGATCACCCACAACCTTCTGCACGGCGAAGTCGTCCATCCACTGCGGGCGACTGTCCCATGTCAGGCTGTTGCCCACGTGGTAGCTCGTGAACGCTTCGGCCGGGCCCGCCGCCCATAGCAAAGCCAAAGCAACCCATCCTCCAACACGCCCGGCTGCGACAAACGACTCACACACCTCATCCACCCTCCAACAAGCTGCCAATCGCTTACGACCGAATCAAAGATTCTACCACACAACCGCGCCGCGTCCATCGTTTTCTCGCGCTTGGCGTGCCTCGGCGAGGCCCGCGCGCCACTCCATGTACCGATAACCGAGGCCGTGGGCCTCGTGCACGCGACGCAGGCGGCCAAGAAACGCCTCGTACAGGTCCTGCTGCCACGACTCCGTGCCTCGCTGGCAGAAGAAGATGCGGCAACCCAGCGGACGGATCGCGTGCACCGAGCAGAGCCCGTCGATCTGGTAGGGGCAGCCCGTCTGGTGCAACGCCGAGCCGTCATCGGCTTGTCGTGCCGGCAGGACGGCAAGCCGCGCGAGTCCGCGATGATCACTGTGATGCGTCCCGCCATGACCAGCCCCGTTCCCGCCTTGCGTCGTCGAGTTCGGGCTTTCGGCACGAGCCAGAAACCATGCGACCTCCAGCCCCGTGACGTAGAGCCGATGGCCGTACTCATCGAACCGGCAGCAGCGGCCGCTGGCCCAGCAGGTCGGTCCGCGGGTGGTCACCGCGGCGTCCAGGTCGGCGTACAGCCGCCTCAACTCACCCTCCACCGTCGGTCGCCGCACCGCCTCCGCCCAGGCCCGCCAGAGCGCGGCGTCTGCCGTTGTCCCCGCGCCGGGCGCATCGGCGTGGTTGCGTCGTTCATTCGCGCTGGAGAGGGTCTTGCTCACAGGCCCTTCGGATTGCTCTCGGCGATCACGCGGATGCGCTCGACCGGGACGAAGTTCTTGCCGCTTCGCATGCCCGGGCAGGTCTCGGCCGCCTCGGCCCAGTCCCGCGGCGAGCGGAGGTTGCTGTCCCAGAACGGCCAGGTGCGGCACTGCGTCGGGCGGACGGGGTAGACGCGGCACCAGGCCTTGCCCTGCTCGTCGCGACGCAGGAACACGCAGTCGTAGCCGGACTCGGTACGGACCTCCTCGAGCGTCCACCGCCCGCTCTTCTTGGCCGCGTAACGTCTGCGGAACTCGTCCTCGCTGAGCCCGAGGTAAGCGGCGATGGCGCGGGCCTCGTCGGGGTTGAACCAGACGTACCCGGGCGGGCCGGTGCAGCAGTTGCCGCATTGGGTGCATTCGAACGACAGGCCCGGGGCGTACCAGGGCGTCTGTGTGTTGGGGGCCGTCGTGGTCATGGCTCGATTGTACGCGCGTGGGAAGAGGATCGGCGAGCGATCACGGATTCTTGCGGGCGACACCCAGTTCAGCGACGTGAGCCGAGACACCCTCGGCCAACGCGTCCAGGTCGTATCCGCCCTCCAGCACCGAGAGCAACCGCCCGGCGCACCGCTCGTCGGCCAGCTCGATCAATCGGCGGGTGATCTGAGTGAACCCGTCGGTCGAGACCTCCATCTGCGCCAGCGGGTCGGCGGTGGCGGCATCGAACCCCGCCGAGACGAGCAGCGCCTCCGGCTCGTAGGTGCGCAGTCGGGGCAGGATCTGCCGATCGATCGCGTCGAGGTAGGCATGGTCGTCGCTCAGCGGCGGCAGCGGGACGTTGAGCGTGAAGCCCTGCCCATCGCCGACGCCCGCCTCGTCGGCGAAGCCGGTTCCGGGATAAAGCGTGTGCGGGTCCTGGTGGAGGCTGACAAACAGCACGTCGCGTCGGTCCTCGAACAGGTGCTGCGTGCCGTTGCCGTGGTGCACGTCAAAGTCCACGATCGCCACGCGTTCGAGCCCGTGCTGGACGATCAGGTACTCGGCGGCGATGGCGACGTTGTTGAAGAGGCAGAAACCCATGGAGAGATCGGCCTCGGCGTGGTGGCCCGGGGGCCGGACGGCGCAGAAGGCACGCGCGACGCGGCCGGTCATGACCGCCTCGGCCGCGGCCAGCACGCCGCCGACCGCGAGCTGGGCCAACTCGGCGCTGCGGGCGCTGATCGCCGAGTCGGGCGAGTCGATGAAGCGTTGGCCGGCGGCGCAGGCGGCGAAGCAGCGCTCGATGTAGGCCGGCCGGTGCAGGCGTTCGATCCACGCGCGGTCGGCGGGCCCGAACGGCAGGCGTTCCAGGGCGTCCCACTGGCCGGTCTTTTTGAGCCTGGCTGTGATCGCCCGCAGGCGGTCGCGTCGCTCGGGGTGGCCCGGGCCCGTGTCGTGCTCGAGAAAGCGATCGTCGTAGATCAGGCCGAGATGCATCATCGGATGATAGACCCAAGCGCTGCGCGCGGCGCTCAGCCGAGTCGTGCGGCCACGTCGGCCGCGCTCAGCCCCCGTACGTGGACGGTCTTCTGGGCGCGGCTTTGGCCGGCGACGATCGACACATCCGCGGTGCGGACGCCGAGATGCTTGGCCAGCAGCCGCACGATCGCGCGGTTCGCCTTGCCCCCCTCGGCCGGCGCGGCGATCGCGACCTTCAGGCGGTCTCCCAGCAGTCCCACCACGCGCGACCGGCTCGCGCCCGGCACGACCTTGATGCGCACCGCCACGCCGTCGGGCAGCGATCCAATGGCTTGTCGTATCGCCTCGCTCATCGACGGGTTCCGCCGCCTCTCTCACGCCGCCGCGGCCTCCAGCTCGAATCGCGCCAGCGGCCGTGGCGAAAGCGCAAAGGCGTGGTGCCCGCTGCGCCGGACACGATACACCGCCAGGCCGTTTTCATCGATGCGCACCGCGCGGGGATTGCGCGGCCGATGGTACGAGCCGGTGTTAATCACCACGCGCCCGTCGAGCCGCCAGATCCCGGCGCGGTGGATGTGTCCGAAGATGAAGAAGCGGCAGCTCGGCGCGTAGCGTGTGGCGTATCGGGCGGCGGTGGCGGGCAGGCGGTGCCAGTACCAGAGCACGCGAGCGACCTTGATCGCGTGGCCGGCGAGCCGTGCGGACTTCGAAGGACAGACAGCGTGAGTGACGGTGTGGTCGCGCCGATCGTCGAGCTTCACGACGTCATCCTGCACATCGTCGGGTTCCGACCCGATCCACTGAAAGTGCGAGGCGTACTGTGCCGCGGCGAGGCGGGCGTCGCGATCATCCCGCTCGTCTTCGGCCAGGCGACCGATCGCACGCTCGTGGCGGCGACGCAGCTCGGCGCGATGATCGGTCCACGGCGAGATGCACGGGTGCAGCGCGTCGCCGTGCGTCAGGAACACCGCCCCGCCACAGAGCGTCAGAGATCGGCGATCGGTCAGCAGCGGGTCGTGGTTGCCCGAGAGCAGGGTCAACTCGACGCCGTCGGCCTGGCACAGTGCCTCGAGCCGCTCGACCTGCCGCGCGGCGGCGACCCGCTGGCCGGGGTCGTGCAGTTCGGCCACGTCCCCGTTGATGATGACGTGGGCGGCGTCGCGCCAGAGCGGGCGCAGCGCCTCAGCCGACCCGGCCCCGTGACCTTCGCGGCCCAGGTGCGTGTCCGAGAGGATCAGGATCGGTCGAACCGGCTCGTCCACGCGAGGGATATCGGCACAAAGTCGCAAGCGCTGACGTGACTTCGGCGGCGGGATCACCTGGCCGCGGGAACGGTCTGAATCGGTCGCGCGGTTTGTGACGTCTGGCTCGGCGTGGAACGTTCGTTCCGAGGGGCCTTGTTCTTCGATCGCATCGCACCCGAGCCGCCGTGAGGCATGCTTGGGTGACCTTGAGCAAGGCCGAGCTTCAATCTGTGGATCGGGGATCGGACCGTCGCGATGCTCCGGCGACGCTGCCGGTGCTGTGGCGTCGGCCGTGGTGGCTGCGCCCGCGTGTGCTGGCGGTGCTGTGGGCGGCCGTGCTGGTCTATGGGAGCCTGGTGCCGTTCGATTTCGATCCGGCGGTGCGCGACGCGTTCGCCACCGACCCGGGGCAAGCAATCCGAGGCGTGCTCGCCTCGCCCAGCTGGGTGGGCGCGACGCCGGGTGCTTCGAGCTACGGCGTCACGGCGGCGTGGAGCGACGTGGTGACGAACGTGGTGCTGTACCTGCCGCTGGGTTTGGCGGTGGGTTTGGCCGTGCGCCGGCGGGCGCGGTGGCACGGTGCGCCGCTGGCGTTCGTCGTCATCGTGGGGCTGAGTTACACCATCGAGTGCGTGCAGGGGCTGACGTTCAGCCGCGTCGCGTCGTGGCCGGACGTGGTGACGAACACGTCGGCCGGCGTCGTGGCGGCCATGGCGGCGCGGTGGGCGATGTCGCTGGGCAGCGCGATCGTGTTTGGGGTTTACCGAACCGGCGCAGGCGTGGTCCTGCCGGCGTGGGACGCGCTGAACCGGTGGCGTCGTCGGCCGGTGACGTGGGTGGTGCTGGGCGCGGCGGCGGCGGCAGCCCTGGTGCTGGGGGGCCAAGCGACGCGAACAAAAACGAGCCATGCGTCCAAAGCCGAACTCGCCCCCCCGTTTGTCGACGTCTTTCGCCTGCCCTACGACGAGGCGGCAGCGACACTCTGTCTGGCGGGCCTGGGGATGGCGGCGATCAGCGCGTTGGCGGCGGCGATGATCGTCCGTCGAAGATCTCGAATGAACACGTTATCGGTGGTGGCCGCGAGCGTGACGGCGGGGACGCTGATCGCCTGGACAAACCGCCACGGGAGCGGCGCCATCGACCTGACCTGGCCGGCGCTCGCGGGCCTTGTGGCGCTGGCGATGTCTGGCGGCGCCGCGAGCGTCGTGCACCTGGCTCGACGCACATGTCGCCGACGAACGGCCGACCCCGTCCCGGTCGATCGACGCCGGCGGCGGCACGACTACCGTTTCGCTCTCAGATAAGAAATAGCCGGCACCGCGCTTCACGCTGCGAGACGGTGCAGGCCCTGTTCCGACGACGCCGCGCCAAGCAGCAGCGACTCCAACGGCGCCAGGCAGATCGCCCAGCGGTACTCGGCCTCGATCCGCTGCCTGGCCGCCTCGGCGATCCGTTTGCGGTACGGCACGTCCTCCAACACGCGACGCACCGTCTCGACCCAGCGCATCGCCTCGTCGGCGACCAGCAGGTGCGTGCCCGGCTCGGCCAGGATCCCCTCCGCCGCCGCCGGTGAACACACGACGGCCCGCTGGCTCGACATCGCCTCGAGCACCTTCGTCTGCACCCCGCGCGCTGTCCGCAGCGGTGCGATCACCACCGCCGCCTCTTCCAGGTACGGCCTCACGTCCGGCACGGATCCCACCACCTCGACGCCCGGGTACGACCCCAGCGCCCGCACACGCGATGATGGGTTCCGTCCCACGATCTTCAACCGAAGCGACCGCCCGTCCACGCCCCCCACCGCCGGCTCGTGCACCGCCGACCACGCCAGCGCCGGCATCACCTGCTCCACGAACCACGCGATCCCCTCCACGTTCGGCCGATACTCCAGGTTCCCCACGAACACCAGCGTCCGCGTCCCCGCGTCCGGCAGGGGGCGGAAGTAACCGGCGTCCACCGCGTGACGCAGCACCGCCAGGCCGGGGTGCTCGCCCACGTGCTCGCGATACGCCCCCGCCTCGGCCTCGCTGACCAGCGTGATCGCGTCGAACCGGTCGCGTGCCCCCGCCTCGAGCCGACGCAGCCGCCTCGCCTCCAACCCGTACACCCAGCCCAGCGGGCCACGCGTCTGCTCCGCGTACGTCGCCCACTTGAGGCTGTCCACGTCCACCAGGTCCAGCAGGTGCCGCGGCTCGTACTCCTGGCCCACCGTCCACCGCACGTGCGTCCGCAGCTTCCGCGCGTACCGCAGCATCGACGTGCAGAAGGTCAGCACCGCGTCGAACGGCGCCTCGTCCTGCCAGGCGCATATCGTCCGCGCCAGGTCGGCCCGGTAAAAACAGGCGGGGGTGATCGCGCGGCCCCACGCCGCCGCCACGGCGCCACGCAACCGGCTC
>CAYSIX010000013.1:0-31145 GCA_964431205.1 uncultured Phycisphaeraceae bacterium | reverse complement strand
GTAGCCGTAGGGGAACCTGCGGCTGGATCACCTCCTTTCTAAGGGATTCCTTAGATCACGGCCAGCCCACGGATCAACACCCGTGGGCGTCGGAGCGATCCGACCGTGAAAAGGTCAACACTCCCTCGCCCCATCCGGCCGAACCCGCCCCGCGGGTCCGACCCGGGATAACGCCGCGGCAACGCGGCGCCAAACCAGCCCAACTGTTTGCATGTATCGCCCTCGACGCCCACAAGGCGCCGAGGGCTTTTTTTTGCCCCGCCCGACCCTCGAACCCTCCCCGGCATCGCCCGCCCGACCCCAACGGGTATCATGTGTTGATGCGAAACGCCCGCCCCACCCTCTCCGTCCTGCTGGCCTCGGCCCTGGTCCCGGCCCTGCTCACGCCCGGCTGCGGCTCGGAGTCCGACGCCCCCGCCCCCGCCAGCGCCTCGGCCGACACCAACACCGCCCCGGCCTCAACCGACGCCGCCTCCGACGAGGCCGCGCCCGAGGCCTTCCACGCCCTGTGCGAACGCCTCGGTCTCGACGCCGACCACATCGCCGAGCTCCGCGACACCCCCCTCTACGAGTTCGAGCCCGCCGACGTCGACGCCTACCTGCGCTACCTCGCCGCCGCCGAGCCCGACCTGCGCCAGCGCATCGTCCACCTGGCACGCAAGAACGTCGGCCAGCCCTACGAGATCTACCTGCTCGGCGAGATGCCCTTCGAACACATCGACCCCCAGCCGATCTACTCGCTCGACAAGAGCGACTGCGTCGTCTTCGCCGAGCACACCTACGCCATGGCGCTCAGCGACGGCTGGCCCGGGTTCATCGCCATGCTCCAGCGCATCCGCTACCGCGACGGCCAGATCAGCGTGCTCAGCCGCAACCACTTCACCGAGGCCGACTGGAACCACAACAACGCCTGGCTGGTGCGCGACGTCACGGCCGAGCTCGCCGGCGACGCCGCCGCCCGCTTCGCTCAGAAGGTCGACCGCGCCCGCTTCTTCGAAAAACGCTACGGCCTCGAGACCGACCTGCCCGTCGAGCCGATCGAGGACGTGTTCCTGCCCTTCGAGCGCATCGACCGCGCCAAGCCGCACCTGCGCGAGGGCGACTTCGTCAACGTGGTCCGCGGCATCCCGGGCCCGGACGCGCCGGCCAACGAGCTGTTCGGCGGAAGCGCCTGGGTCGGGCACGTCGGGCTGATCACGATCGGTGACGACGGCACCGTCCACATGATCCACTCGGCCAGCCCCGCCGTCCGCGAGGAGCCGATCGACGCCTACATCGCCCAGAGCACGAAGAACCTGGCCGAGCGAGACAAGGCGGGCAAGGCCCGGCTGCTGGGTTTCAAGTTTCTACGGCTCGAACCGGACCCGCTCTCGAACCTCCGCCGGATCGACGGGCCCGACGCGCCGATCGTCCGCCTGCCCGACGGCCGGGCGCTGACGCTGCAATGACGCCCGCGCAAGCCAACGCGCCGCGACAATCTCTGACACTGCCGATTCTGACGCCGAGGCGCGATCGTTCGCGATGCCGCGGCTTGCGCGCCGCCGTTGATGCCACGGCCTGGCTTCGAGCGGTCACGGTTCGCGTGCATGGGTACCACTCGCCGTGATACTTCCTCCCGGCGCTCAGCCTTTGACGGCGCCGCTGGTCAGACCGGAGATGAACTCGCGCTGGAGCATGAGGAACAGGACCATGATCGGGGCGATGGAGATGACGGTGGCGGCCATGATCAGGCCGTAGTCGATGCTGTAGACGCCTCGTAGCTGGACGATGCCGACGGCGAGGGGGAACTTCTCGGGCGTCTGCAGGACGATCTGGGGGAGGATGAAGTTGTTCCAGGTGCCGAGGAAGGTGAACAGGAGCAGGGCGCCCATCATGGGTCGGATCAGGGGCATGACGATGGAGAAGAACATGTAGAACTCGCCGGCGCCGTCGATGCGGCCGGACTCGAGCAGCTCGGTGGGGACGGAGTTGACGGTGGCCTGACGGAAGAGGTAGACGCCGAAGGCGGGGGCGAGCAGGGGGACGATCAGGCCGGTGTAGGTGTCCAGGAGCCCGAGCCAGTAGAGCAGTTGGTAACCGGGCGCGAGCAGGAGCATGCCGGGGATGACCAGCGCGCCCAGGACGAGGCTGGTGAAGAACTCGCGGCCGCGGAACTGGAACTTGGCCAGGGCGTAACCGCCCATGGCGGCGAAGAGGGTGGCCAGGACGCTGGTGGTCGAGGCGAAGAAGACGGAGTTGAGCAGGAAGCGGGCGAAGGGCATGGCCTTCTGCTGCTGATCGGGGTCCTCGCGGAAGAGGCGGCGGTAGTTGTCGAGGGTCAGCTCGTGCCAGGCGACGTCGAAGACGTCGCCGTAGGTGACCTCGCTGCGCAGGCGGGGCAGCAGCGTGTCATCGTGGAGCAGGCCGGCGTCGGTGACCAGCCAGGTGCGTCCGGTGGCGTCGTCGGCCTCGGCCTGCTCGGGCCGATACGCCGTGATGGTCACGTCATCGGTCTGATAGGCGGCGACGATGTCGTTCTGATCGGTCAGGACGGTGACGGTCCCGAACGAGCTCTGGGTCTGCCGGGCCGTGCCGGGCTCGAACGCTCGGGTGGGGATCACCAGCGTGTCGTCGGCGGGGTCGGGCTCCACGTCGTCGGCCTGGTTCGTGTCGTCGGCGTCCGGGTCGGCGGTGTCGAGCTCGGCGATCGCCGGCTCGGGGTGAATCGCGAGGTAGCTGTTGGTGGGCAGGAAGGGCGAGGAGAAGAACACCTCCTGCGTCTTGAGGGACGAGCAGAGCAGGTAGAGGAAGGGGATGAGCGTGATCGCCGCGGTGACGACCAGCACGCTGTAGATCAGGCTGGTGCGGAACGACTTGAGCATGCGTCAGTACTCGGAGCGCTTGGCGATCTGGCGCTGAACCATGGCGCAGAAGAACAGGAAGACGGCCAGGAGCCAGCCGATGGCGTTGGCCCGACCGAGGCGGCTGGTCTCGAAGCCTTCCTGGTAGAGCAGGGTCACGATGAACAGGGCCTGGTCGTTGGGGCCCGGGCCGTTGAAGAGCACCCAGGGCAGCTCGAAGAACTGCATGCTGCCGATCAGGGACAGGAGGATGACGAAAGAGGCGACGGGGCGGATCGCCGGGACAGTCACGTGCAGGAAGCGGTGCCAGGCGTTGGCGCCGTCGACCTTGGCGGCCTCGAGCAGGTCCTGGGGGACGTTCTGGAGGGCGGCGAGGAAGTAGACCATGTTGAAGCCGGCGTAGATCCACAGGGCGGCGAGGATCATCGCGGCCATGACGTATTCCTGAAGCCACGGGAACTCGAGGTCCCAGGCGCCGGCGGTGAGCGTGTGCAGGGCCTCGTTGAGCAGGCCGGTTCGTTTCTCGAAGATCAGGGCGAAGATGACGGCGACGAAGACGGTGCCGACCAGGGCCGGGGAGAAGTAGATCAGGCGGAAGAAGGCGCGGCCGCGGATGTCCGGGCGGTTGAGCAGCAGGGCCAAGCTCAGCGAGATCGGAAGCTGGATGAACAGGGAGCCGGCGGCGAAGAGGAAGGTGTTGCGGACGGCGATCCAGAATCGAGGCTCGGTGAACAGGTAGGTGAAGTTGGCGAAGCCGACGTACTCGCGTCTGGCCGGGCCGAACGTCTGCTGCAGCGCCAGGGGGATCGAATAAAACAGCGGGTAGGTCACGAAGACCAGGAAGATGATCAGGAACGGCGCCAGGAAGAGGTAGGGCGTCAGGGGTGGATGGCCGGGGCCGCGCTTCATTCGTCCTCCCGGAGAAAGACGTTGCTGTCGATCTGTCGTCGGACGTAGGCCTGGGCGTTACCGAGCAGGCGGCGCGCCTCGGGCTGAAGCGACTCGACGTCGAACACGCCGTTGGCCTCGGCGTATTGCTTGAGCTTGGCGACCGCCTGCTGCACCCGCGTCGCCGCCAGGCTGCTGTAGGGCGAGCTGCTGCGCAGCGGCACGTCCTCGGCCTGGTCGATGTACATCCGCCCGATCGGCTGGTTGCTGTAATAGGGGAACGGCGTGTCGTAGAACGGCTCGTCCCACATCGACTTGACCGGGGAGATGATGTTCGTGGTCAGGAACAGGTCCTTGGCCAGGTCCGGGGACAGGTACAGCGTCTGGGCGAACTCCCACGCCTGCTCGCGGTAGGGCGAGTCCTTGACCACGCCGATCATCGTCCCGCCCCAGACCGACGTCCGCCGGCCGCCCGGCTCCCACGCCGGCAGCGGCATCAGCTTCACCTTCCCCGCCAGCCGTGGCATGTCGTTCTCCCACACGTCCGAGAGCCAGTCCGGCATCAGCGAACCGATCACGTACCCCTCCAGCCGCAACTGGTTGCCCGAGGCGCTGAACTCCGGCGTGTCGGCGGCGATCCGACCCGGTCCGGCAATCCATGTCACGATCTTCGAGATCACGTAGGCGTTGATCTCGCTGTCGATCGCCGGGTCCTCGTTCTCATCGAAGTACCGCCCGCCGGCCTGAAGGATCAGCATCTCGATGTGGGACGTCGCGGTCTCCCACAGGTTCAGCAGGTAGCGGTCGGGTCGGCCGTCGCCGTCCAGGTCCTGGACCAGCGGGCGCAGCGTCTCGACATACTCGTCCCAGGTTTCGATCGTGGACATGTCGATGCCGGCGGCCTCGACGATGTCGCTGCGGTAGGCCAGCAGCACCGGGTGCACGTCGTGCGGCAGGCCGAAGATGTGCCCCCGCGAGGTCCAGGGGCTGAACGACGGCTCGTTGATCCGCTCGTAGATGCCCTGCTCGTGCAGGCGCTCGGTCAGGTCGAGGAAGCCGACGTCTTCGATCGGCCCGGTGAAAGCCTTGGAGGCGATCACCTGGTGGGCCTCCATGGCGTCTGCGATGGGCGTGCCCGACAGGAAGCCCGAGAGCATGCGGCGTTCGAGGGCGCCGCCTTCGAGCAGGATCATGTTCACGCGCGGCTCGCGGGTCTGGTTCCACTGCTCCACGATCGGGATGTAGGCGCGCATGTGATTGTTGGCGAAGGTCCAGACCTCCATGCCCTCGGGCTTCTCGACCGGGGTCAGGGCGATGCCGATGCTCGAGAGCACCGCGAGCACGAGGATGACCCACCCGCCCAGCGAGAGGTGCTGCGCCCAGTCGGGCAGGTGGCGCTCCGCGAAGGTCATCTCGGGGCGCGACGATGTCTTGGACGGGTCGGGCATATGGCGGCCAGGGACAGGGGGCCGGCAGCGCAGGAGCGGCCATCCCGGTGACGGCCGCGTGACGCACGCCGCCGAACGGCGACGTTGCGCAAAAGAATAGTGGCGACGGCCGGGCGGATCAACGCGCGGCCCGTGGGGGAGGTCGGCGGGGCGTGAAACTGTTTCGTTCGCGGCCGACGCCGGGCCGCGCGACTGCGGGCTCGCGGCCGTCCCCGGCCGGCTATGCGCTCGGCGCCGCCGTGCCCAGCAGCTCCGCCGCCGTCGCCGCCGCGTGCTGGTGCGTGTACAGCTCGTGGTACCGGCCGCCGGCCGCCAGCAGCGCCTCGTGCGTGCCCGCCTCGACCACGCGCCCGCCGTCGATCACCAGGATGTGGTCCGCCCGGCGGATCGTCGAGAGCCGGTGCGCGATCACGAACGCGATCCGATCCCGCAGCACCCGCTCGATCGCGTCCTGGATCAGCCGCTCCGTCTCGGTGTCCACGCTCGAGGTCGCCTCGTCCATCACGAACACCTGCGGGTCGGCCAGGACCGCCCGCGCCAGCGACAGCAACTGCTTCTGCCCGGTCGAGAGCTTGTCCCCGCCGGGCCCGACCACCGCGGCGTACCCTTCGGGCAGGTCACGGATGAAACCGTCGGCGTGGACGAGGGCGGCCGCCTGCTCGACCTCGTCGTCCGTCGCGTCCAGCCGACCGTAGCGGATGTTCTCGCGCACCGACTCGTTGAACAGGTGCGGCGTCTGCAGCACCATCCCGAGCTGCGACTGGTACCAGTGCAGCGAGCGATCGCGGTAGTCCACGCCGTCGAGCAGGATGCGCCCGCCCGTCGGCTCGTAGAACCGGCACAGCAGCCCGATGATCGTGCTCTTGCCGCCGCCGGTCGGCCCGACCAGCGCGATCGTCTGGCCCGCCTCGACGTCGAGCGAGAAGTCGCGAAGCACCGGCTCGTCTTTCTCGTACGCGAACGAGACGTGGTCGAAACGGATCCGCCGGATCGTCGCCGCGCCGCCGTCCTCGGCCACGTCCGCGCCGACGGGTTTGGCCGCGTCCGCCACGCCGCCGTCGCCACCATCGCGGCCGTTTCCCCCGGCGTGCGCGGCGAGCCTGGCGCGCACCGTTTCGCTGTCGCGGATCGTCGGCTCGGTCGCCAGCAGTTGCGCGATCCGCTCGGCCGACGCCTGCGCCCCCTGCATCAGCGTGATCGTCCGCGCCATCTCCTGGATCGGGTGCGAGAACTGGCCGGCGAAGCTGATGAAGATCACCAGGGTGCCGAGGCTGATCTGCCCGCGGACGACCTCGTACCCGCCGTACCACAGCGCGACGCCGACGCCCGCGGCGCAGATCGTGATGACCACGGGCAGAAACGTGGCGGCGTACAGGGCGTTGCGCACGGAGTGGTCGTACATCGCCGACGACAGCCCGCGGAACTCGTCGAGGTGGCGCGCCTCGCGGCCGAACGCCTTGGTCGTCCGCACGCCCGCGATCGACTCGTTGAACGACGCGGTCACGTGCGAGTTGGCCTTGCGGATCGCGCGCTGGCTGCGCAGCAGCCGCGACTGGAAGTAGCGCGCGGCCAGGACCAGCGGCGGGACGATGGCCAGCACCGCCAGGCCCAGCCGCCAGTTCAGCCACAGCATCGCCGCCGTGATGCCCAGCAGCATCATCGAGCCCCAGACGATGTCCAGCAGCGCCCAGCCCATCACCCGGGCGAGGCTGTTGCAATCGGAGGTCAGCCGCGCCATCAGCCAGCCCACGGGCCGGCGGTCGAAGTACGACGGGTCGAGCGTCTGCAGCCGCGCGAACGCCGCCTCGCGGATGTCGTGACCGACGCGCGTCGCGATGAACCCCGCGATCAGGATGAACGAGCAGACGAAGATCGAGAACACCGTGACCAGCCCGGCGTACGTCCAGCCCAGCGGCCACAGCCGCGCCGCCTCGCCCCGGTACGCCGCCTCGTCGATCACCCGCCCGGTCAGGATCGGCAGCGCCACCTCCAGCGCCGCGATCACCACCGCGATCCCCGCCAGGGCGGCGAACGCCGGCTTGTACGGCCGGGCGAAAGGCAAAACCCGCGCCCACAGCGTCAGGTCGATCCGCCGCGGCGCCGGCTCCTCGTCGTGATGCATCGTCGTCGTGGACATCCGAATCCTCCTCAGCCCGCGGCCGCGCCGACCGTTCCGTGCGCTTCCGTCTCCGCCTCGGCCGCTCCACCCTGTTGCGCCTCCCACAGTCGCCGGTACAACCCGTCACGCGCGATCAACCGCTCGTGCGTGCCCAGGTCGCTCATCCGCCCGTGCTCGAGCACGAGGATGCGGTCGGCGTGCATCAGCGTCGAGAGCCGGTGCGCGATCAGGATGGTCGTGTGCCGCCCGCGCCGCCGCCGCAGCGCCCGCAGGATCGTCGCCTCCGTCCGCGTGTCCACCGCCGAGAACGCGTCGTCCAGGATCAGCACCGGCGCCCGGCGAAGCAGCGCCCGCGCCAGCGACACCCGCTGACGCTGCCCGCCGCTGAGCGTCACCCCGCGCTCGCCCACCAGCGTGTCGTAGCCCGACTGGAATCGCTCGATCGACTCGTGCACGTGCGCCGTCGCCGCCGCGTCGATCATCTCGTGGTCCTCCGCGTCGTGCCGGCCCAGCTTCAGGTTCCCCCGGATCGTCCGCGAATACAGGAACGGCTGCTGAAGGACCGCGGCGATCTGGGACCGCACCCACGGCCGCGGCAGCTCGTGCAACGGCCGACCGTCCAGCCGCACCTCGCCGCCCGTGGGGTCGATGTAACGCAGCAGCAGGTTCACCACCGTGCTCTTGCCGCTGCCGCTGGGCCCGAGCAACGCCAGCGTCTCGCCCGGCTCGATCGTCAGGCTCAAACCGTCCAGCACCGGCTGATCCCCGTACGCGAACCGCACACCGTCGAACTCGATCCGCCCGCGCACGCGCGGCGGCAGCTCTGCCGCCGGCACCGCCGGATCGGCCTCCACCGGCTCCGAGAGCACCTCCGCCACACGCCCCAGCGACACCAGCGCCTTGCCCAGCTCCGAGAGGATCCGCCCCATCTGTCGCACCGGCCAGATGATGATCCCCAGGTACGTCCAGAACGCCACCATCGTCCCCACGCTGATCCCCCCGTTCGCCTCGCCCCGCGTCACCAGCCACGCCCCGCCGAACAACGCCAGGCCCATCTGGACGAACACCAGCAGGTCACTGGTCGACCAGTACGTCGCGAACACGCCGTACAACGCCATGTCCTTGTCCCGGTGGTCCCGGTTGCGCTCGGCGAACCGCCGCTTCTCGTGCTCCTGCCGCGCGAACGCACGCACCACCCGGATGCCCGTCAGGTTCTCCTGCAACCGGCTGGTCATCGCCGCCTCCGCCTCGTCCAACGCCGTGAACCGGCTCTGCACCAGCGAGAAGAACACCACCGCGAACACCACGATCACCGGCAGCACCGCCGTCGACAGCAACGCCATCCGCCAGTCCATCCACGCCAGGATCGGCAGCACCACCGCCAGGTTCAGCGCCGCCCGGCCCAGCTCCACCACCTGGCTCGACAGGAACAGCCGGATCGTGTCCACGTCCGACGTGCACCGCTGCACCAGGTCCCCCGTCTCCGCCTGGTCGTGGTACGACGTGGGCAGGTGCTGCAGGTGGTCGTACAGCCGGTCACGCAGCCGCCGGGTGATCGTCTCGCTCGCCAGCGCCGCCCAGCGGCCCTTCAGGAACGTGAACACCCCGGCGCCCAGCTCCAGCAGCACCAGCGCCAGCCCCGCCAGCAGCAGCAGCCACCCGACCGACCACGCCGATTCGCCCGGCCACGCCGCGTGCACCGTGCGCACCATCCCCGCCAGCCACGGGGCCTGGTCCAACGCCTTGCCGCCGATCACGTGGTCGATCGCCACGCGGATGACCTGCGGCGTCACGAACGTCAACGCCGTCGCCACGCACAACGCCGTCACCGCCAGCGCGTACCGACGCCGCTGCCCGCGCGACAGGTCCAGCAGCAGCTTTCCTCTCGTCATCACACACCATCCTTCGCCCGAGCGACGGACGCGAACGCCCGCGGCCGCCGGGCACGCATATCGCCACCTCGAATCGGGACTGCCGTCCGATCGAGCGGGTCGTTCGTCTTGGTTGGGTCGTCGGGACGGCCCGCAGATGAACAAGCCCGCTCGGGTGTTCCGCAGCGGGCTTGAGGGTCGTCGATGCGCTCAGCGTTTCGACGCGGCGAGCCCGCTCACGGCTCGTAGCCGGACAGCAACAGGTTGCGGTGCCGTTCGATTCGCATCAGGGCCTCTCCTTCAGGGACCAAGGATATCGTACCGCTTCGGCCGGGCAACGCAAGCGTGAGTTTTCCACAAGGCCGTGTCGGCGTCCGCGGCGGCGACGTCGATGTTCAGCGTGAGGCGCGGCCGTCGGCGCGGTCACTCGCGGCCGCTGAGCACGGCGGCCAGGGCGGCGTCGAACCGATCGGCGAACGCCCCCACGACCCGGGCGTCGTGCGCCGTGGAAAGATAAAGCTTCGTGCCCATCGGGTTGAGAAAGATCCCGCGTCGCAGCAGGGCGAGCATGACGCGCCGGGCCCGATCGCGGTCGGCCCGGAGCAGGTCGCGATAGCCCAGCGGGGCGGTGGGCGCGTCGGTGAACACGACCTGAGCCAGCGGCCCATCGCCGATCACGTGGCCCGACACGCCGCGCGAGCGCAGGACCGCGCGCATCTGCTGGCGCATCTGCGCGCCGCCGGCGTCGAGCCGCTCATACGTGCCCGGCTCGGCGTAGAGGTCGATCGCCGCCAGCGCCGCCGCCGACGAGACCGGGTTGCCCCCCAGCGAGGAGGCGGTCCAGACGTAGGGCCGCCGCGTCCCGAGGCGGTGTTCCTCGACCAGGCTCATGATTTGGCGTGGCCCGCCGAACGCGCCGATCGGCAGGCCCCCGCCCAGCGCCTTGCCGTAGGCGACCAGGTCCGGCACGACGCCGTACTTCTGCTGCGCCCCGCTCAGCGCCAGACGAAACCCGGTGACAACCTCGTCGAAGATCAGGGGCACGCCGTGTTCGGCGGTGGCGCGGCGGATCGATTCGAGAAAACCGGGGACCGGCGGCAGGCACCGCTGCAGGGGTTCGACGATGACCGCCCCGAGGCGGTGCGCGTGAGTGGCGATCAGTTCGCTCGCGGTCTCGGCGTCGTTGAACGGGGCGACCAGGACGTGGTCGGCGATGGCGGGGTCGAGCCCGTCGGAGGAGGGATCGGGCAGGGGCGTGGGCGGGGGCGACTGGGGAAACAGGCTGGTGACGCCGACGTCGTGCGCCCCGTGGTAGGCGCCCTCGAAGCGCAAAACCGCGGGCCGGCCGGTGAACGCCCGCGCCAGGCGCAGGCAGTACATCGTCGCCTCGGTGCCCGAGGCGCAGAAGCGCACCCGCTCGCAGGCGGGGCTGATCGCGATCAGGCGCTCGGCCAGCTCGAGCGAGCGTTCGGTGACGGCGGCGAAGTTGGTGCCCGAGTCGAGCTGTCGGCGGACGGCGTCGAGCACGCGCGGGTTCGCGTGCCCCGGCAGCACCGAGCCCCAGCCCATCGAGAAGTCGAGGTAGTCTCGGCCCTCGGCGTCCCAGAGCCGGGCGCCAACGGCGCGGCCAACCACGGGCACCAGCTCGGCCGGCCAGTTGAACTCACCGTTCGAGCCGGCGGGAAACGCGGCCAGGGCCCGGCGGGAGGCGTCGTTCGTTTCGGCGGCGAGGGGACGGGAAGAAGGGGGCGCGGTGGTCATGAAATGGGATGGTAGCCATCCGGACACGTCGGCGGCGCGGGCCGGTGACCGGCCGCGGGGCGGTCGTGCGCAGGTTATGGGTCTGCAGACGAATCGCGAAGCGAAATCCGATGAATCGCTCGCGAATCGGCTCGATGCGGGTCTGGTCGGCCGCGGATCGCTAACGGGAAACTCAAGCGCCCGTCCTATCCTGATCGGCCATGAACAGAAACAGGTTTTCACCGTCGTGCCTGATCGTGTCCGGGCTGGCCATGGTGCTGGCGGGAGGTGTGTCGGCCCACGGCGGCGCGCACGAGGGGCCGGTCGGGCAGTGGTTCTTCTGGCCGCAATACTCGCTGGACCGCAACGCCGAGAACCGCCCGGGCGGCGCCGCGCCGCCGCCGCGCGACGCGTTCGAGCGGGTCGATCACCCCGCGCCGCCGCTGCTGTTTCACGGCCAGGCGCCGACCGATCGTCACCGCCGCCTGCTGGCCGACGAGCACGTGCCGCGCGGCGCGTTCTCGCTCGAGATGTGGGTCTGCTACCACGTGAACCAGCCGGTGGGGGCGATGGCGACGGTCAAGGGCACGCGGTACGGCGATCCGTTCGCGTGGGTGCTCGGGTTTCAGGGGCGTGACGTCTCGTTCACGCTGAGCCCCGCCGACGCCGCCAGCCGACCCAGCGTCGGCGTCGTGCTCGACCGCGACGACGCCTTCAAACGCTACTGGTACCAGCTCGTCGGGGTCTTCGACGGCCAGACCGCGACGCTCTTCGTCAACGGCCGGGCTCAGGGCACCGTCCGCGTGGGGGAGGCCGGCCTGACGGTTCCTGACTCGCCGGAGTTCGAGCTGGCGGCCTACCTCGAAAACGAGCCGTTCATGCAGCTCGGGAACCTGGTCAAGGCGGCGCGGGTGTTCGACCGCCCGATGACGGGCGAGGAGGTTCGCGCCGGCTACGAGGCGATGCGCGACCTGGTGGAGCGCGGCGTGTACTACCCCGATCGGTTTCACTTCACCGCCGGGCCTTATCTGCAGCTCCCGACGCAGACGAGCATGAGCCTGCTGTGGGAGACGGACCGGCCAGCGACCGCGTCGATCGCCTACGGCCGGGAGCTGCCGATCCGCGATCGCGTGACGATCAGCGAAGCGCGTGCGATCCAGGAGGCGACGATCCGCGATCTCGAGCCGGGCCAGCCGTATTTCTACCGCGTCACCGTCACCGCCGAGGACGGCGAGACCATCGACTCGGGCATCCTCACCTTCAAGACCGCCGTCGCCGACGAGGACGCCTACAGCTTCGTGGTCATCGGTGACCCCGAGGCGCGCCCGCACGTCAACGATCAACTGGCCGGAATGATCTGGGACGAGCGGCCCGACTTCGTGGTCAACGTCGGGGACCTGACCGACGGCGGACACCGGCCGCACAAGTTCGAGTGGAACCACGAGTACTTCGCCGGGCTCACGCAACTGCACAGCCGCATCCCCGCGCTCACCGTGCCGGGCAACGGCGAGGGCGACCTCTACTGGTACAAGCGCTACCACGTCCTGCCCGAGCCGGAGGCGTACTACTCGTTCCGCTTCGGCAACGCCGAGTTCTTCATGCTCGACAGCAACCGGGCCAGGGAACAGTTCAAGCCCGGCGGCGAGCAGTACGAGTGGCTCAAGCAGGCGCTCGAGAGATCGACGGCGACGTGGAAGTTCGCCGCCCATCACCACCCGACGTTCACCTCGGACGAGAACGACTACGGGGACACGTGGAAGCAGGGCTCCGCGCTCGGGGACGTCGCGGTGCGTCAGATCCTCGAGCTGTACGAGCGGCACGGGGTGGACATCGTCTTCTTCGGGCACCTGCACACGTACGAGCGGTCGTGGCCGATTCTCGAGGGCAAGGTCAACCAGGATCGGGGCGTGCGTTACGTGCAGGCGGGCGGCGCGGGGGGCAACCTCGAGGACTTCGCGCCGATGCGCTCGTGGTTCAAGAGCAAGACGTACCGCGGGCACCACTACTGCACGGTGGACGTGCACGGGGGGACGCTGATCTTCCGGATGTTCGGCGCGGACGGGGCGATGCGGGACAGCTTCGAGCTGCGCAAGCCGGCCGACGGGGGCGAGGCGGTGTTCGGTCAGGTCGCGCCGTAAACGGTCGTGGGTAGCCGGGGTTTTGCGCGACGGGGCGTGAGGCGTCGCCCAATACGAACAAACGCGCAACCCGCTGGCGAGACGAGCGGCTCGATCGGCGGGGCGGAAGCGTGGGGCGGGAAGGCGGGAGCGATCTAAGTGGTTCATGTGAGCGGATTTGGCGTGTGGCACGAGGATCGTCGGCGTTCACTGGTTTTTCGTGCGCGGCGAATCATCCGTTCACAGCCGGCCCCTAGCGTGTCGGCCGTGTGGTTTGAGCTTGCGATCGCGGCGGCCGGGCGTGTGGCTCCGCTGCCCTGGTGAATGGACAGGAGATCCCCATGCGAGGGTTTGGAACCTTGAAAAGGAGGAGCAGCATGAGAAAGAGCTTGTTGGCGGCGATCGCCGCCGGCGCCGTGTCGCTGACGGGCCCGATGGCCCGGGCGGGCACGGTCGACGTGGACACGGGACTGACCAGCTACTTCGACTTCGACGGTGATCTGCAGGACGCGTCGGTCGGGCTCGTCGGCGGCACCGCCTTCGACGCGACCTACAACGGCACGCTCCCGGCCGGCGCTCGCTTCGTCAGCGGCGTGCCCCTCGGCGAGAGCGCCAGCGGCGGCTCGACCACGCCCCCGACCGTCACCGAGTTCCCCGTGACCTTCACCGGGCTCGTCGGCGACGCGCTGTTCCTCGGCGGCGACACGCCCGAGATGGACCACCTCGTCGTCCCCGGCCTGCGCCTCGGCGCCGCCGACCAGAGCTTCTCGGTCAACCTCTGGGCCGCCATGGGTGAAGACCAGACCGCGATGAACAACAAGTCCGAGGCCCTGGGCGGCAACGGCCCGGCGCTGTTCTCCAACAAGCCCGTCCGCTTCCTCCAGGACGACACGCTCACCGTCGACGGCGGCGCCGACACCGGGTTCGCCTACGGCACGTGGTCCGACGCCGGCGACGACTACGGCGTCAACGCCTCGGACGGCACGAACTCCGCCTCCGTCGGCGACCAGGACGTCGGCTTCGACAACTACTTCATGTTCACGCTCGTCGTCGATCGGGCCGCCAACGAGATCCGCCGTTACCAGAACGGTGTGCTCGAGCAGACGATCGACATCACCGGCTGGGGTTCGCTCGACAGCGGCGAGGACCTGCGCATCGGCGGCTTCCCCATCGACACCAGCGAGGTCGACATCGATCCGCCCAACGGCGTGTTCACCGACGCCACCGACACCTACTGGGGCGCCATCGACGAGTTCGCCGTCTGGGACGGCCGCGCCCTCGATGATCAGACCATTGCCGACGTCTTCGCCGCCGGCACGCAGTTCGCCAAGGGCATCTTCGACCTCAGCGCCAACGGCGGCAACTTCTCCCTGCCCGACGAGGCGCCCGACGCGATCTTCATCGGCGCCGCCGCCGACAACAACGCCTCGAACAACGACAACTGGCAGGGCGGCTTCGGCCCCGCCACCTGGGTCCGCCCCGGCCAGGACGACAACATGGACGGCGTGCCCGACTTCGTCGGCGGCACCCGCGTGCTCATCGGCGCCGGCTCGGCCGAGGCCGACCCCGTCGAATACGACGACACCGAGACCCGCACCGTCAGCAACTGGATCATCGCCCCGGCCGAGGACCTCGACGGCGTCAGCTTCGATGAAACCGTCTACGTCAACATGACCGACGGCACCCTCGTCGGCCAGGGCGATTCCGACAGCTTCATCGGCGCCGGCCGCTCCCTCGTGCTCAACATGACCGGCGACGCCAAGCTCGATCACAACGGCGGCGCCGAGGAGGCGAGCGAGCTGCAGGTCGGCGACGGCGACAGCTCGGCTACGGTCGTGGTCAACATGTTCGACAACGCCGAGATCGCCTCGGGCAACTACAACCCCGTGATCGACAACGACCCCAACGACCCGTTCTGGGACAACCGCATCCTCGACGTCCGCCGCCGACGCCTCGGCGACCTGGGCTTCGACAACGGCACCCCCATCGACCCGCAGCGCTGGGGCGACGACGTCAAGATCGGCGAGGGCGCCAACGTCGACTTCACCATGCACAACCAGTCCCGAGTGGTCGTCACCGACGTCTTCTACGCCAACGACCAGCCCGGCGCCGACGCCGAGGTCAACATCACCCTCAACGACGAGTCGCGCATCGTCGTCATGTGGGACACCCGCATCCACGACGACCCGCAGACCAGCAAAACGGTGATCACGCTCAACGACAGCGCCGAGTTCCTCGCCGCCTTCGACCACGGCATCGGCGAGGCGGGCACCGAGTACGTCCCGACGCTGCTGGGCGACGGCACGGCCAACCCCGATGCCCGGCCCAGCGGCCGCGAACGCTACGAGATCGAGCTGAACGTCAACGACGACGCCGTCTTCGCCGCCGGCGACCGCGTCTGGATCGGCGCCGGGTCGGACCGGGTCATCCCCGAGATCGTCGACGGCGAGGGCTTCCAGCCGGTGTTCAACGAGCAGGGCGATCGCATCGGCACCCGCGTGATGGGCCGGGTGACCGTGAACCTCAACGACAACGGCCTGATCAAGGCCGGCAACGACGACGGCGACTTCAACGCCGTGGACGGCACCGGCAGCGACGCGATCACCCGCATCGGCGACTTCTTCATTCAGATGGGCCACGGCGCCGACGCGACGGTCAACGTCAACGGCGAGGGCGCGGTCATGGAGGCGACGCGGCACATCTTCGTCGGCTCGGGCGAGCGAGGCCGGGCGCGCGTCTTCCAGAACGCCGGCCTGGTCCGCACCCTCGGAACCGCCCAGGGCTCGATCGATGAGCCGTTCGCCCTGGCCGGCAACAACGCCGACCTGAACTACCGGCCCGAGCGCGGCTGGCTGGACCGCGGCGGACAGATCGCCGTCGGCTACGACACCGTCGGCGAGTACCACGCCCTGGGCGGTGAGCTGACCCCGGCCACCGAGCTGCTCGTGGGCGCCCAGCCCGGCGGGCAGGGTTTCGTGATGATCGACGGGGCGACGGTCGCCGTCGGCCGCGACACGATCATCGGCGACCTGGCCAGCCAGGCCGACCCCGCCTTCGCCGGACAAGGCACCGTGCAACTGATCTCGGGCAGCCTCACCAGCCGTGACGTCCGCGTCGGCAGCGAGGGACAGGGCACGTTCATCCTCACCGGCACCGACGCCGGCGGCGCCACGGCCCAGTTCACCGGCGACCTGAGCTTCGGCGGCGACTTCGAGGAGGCCCTCGGCGGCAGCGGCGTCCTGGCCGCTTCCTTCCAAGGCGCCAACCTGCCCACTCTCGACGGCGTCGGCGGCGCGTTCGCCAGCGGCGCCAGCGAGTCCAACCTGCTGATCTGGGACGGCACCGTCGAGGCCACCCTCGACGTGCCCTACGCCGAATACCGCCCGACCGCCGGCGACCAGTGGGTGCTGATCGAGTTCGGCGGCGACCGCACCGGCGCGTTCGCCGGCGTCACCGACGCGACCGTCGACGGCGTCGAGTGGGCGATCCAGTACATCGACGAGGACGACGAGAACCCGATCTCGCGGGTGCTGCTCGAGGCGGTGACGGTGTACGACCCGGGCGACGCGGACCTCGACGGCGACGTGGACGCCTTCGACCTGGGCATCTGGCAGACCGGCTTCGGCACGACCGAGGACGCGGTGTTCGCCGACGCGGACAACGACAACGACGGCGACGTGGACGCGTTCGACCTGGGCATCTGGCAGGCGAACTTCGGTGGCTCGGCGTCGCTGGCGGCGGTGCCCGAGCCGGCGACCGCGGCCCTGATCGTGCTCGGCGGCCTGCTGGCCATGCCCCGCCGACGCCGCTGACCCGACCCCGACCCCGCCGGCACACCCGAACCGGCGGAACCCATCACCCATCCGGCGTGGCCGGTGACCGCCGACCACGCCGCTTCGGAGGGAAGAAGACGGATCGGCCAGCCCTCTTGAACCCCATTCGTGCACGGCACGGGAAGCAGGACATGCGCAAGCGAAACGGATTTACCCTGATCGAGCTGCTCGTCGTCATCTCGATCATCGCCCTGTTGATCGGCATCCTCCTGCCCGCTCTTGGCAAGGCGCGCGACTCGGCCCGGATGACCATGTGCCTCTCGAACACGCGGCAGCACGGCATCGCGATGGCCTCGCGCGCCGTCGATCGTGACGGCGAGTACCTCGACACCGCCGACGACTCCAGGGACGACTTCTCCAGTCTCTACCCCGACTACATCGCCGACGGCAACATCTTCGTCTGCGCCTCGACGCAGAACTTCGTGGACACGTCCTACGTCGAGAGAAAGCGCTACCGCTACGGCGATCCGCGCGACAAGAACTACATCATCGAGAAGCGCGTCGTGCACCTGACGCGCACCTCGCCGTTCGGCCCGTTCAACGACGGGACGGGCACCGACAAGGACCTGGGCGGGCACAGCTACGAGACGTACGCCTACTTCTTCGCCGGCAAGTACCCGGACGGGCGGTTGATCGACCCTTCGCAGTTCCCGCCCTCGATGCTCAACCGCGACGACGGCGACTTCGAGATCGTCCGCAAGGTGCAGGACATCACGGTCAAGCAGCCGAGCACGGCCTACATCTCGTTGGACGTGGACAGTTGGCGGTTCTGGACGAACCCGGTCGGCGGGCAGCAGAGCGAGGACCCGGGGACGAACCTGGTGCCGGACGACGTGCACGTCGAGGGGGGCAACTACGGTTTCCTGGACGGTCACTCGAAGTTCTACAAGCCGGACCGCGAGTTCGTCGAGGCGGTGGTCGCGGGGTACGAGGACCTGGGCGGGAGCACCGGCGCGATGGCCGAGCTGCGCACGGAGGCGGGGCTGGTCCGCTCGACGTACGTCTCCGGCGGCAAGAGCTTTCCGAGGTGGGAGTGGGCGGAGTGACCGTGGGCCGGCGTCGGCGGATCCGCCGCGACATCTGGTAGGCTCAGGCCTTGGTCATGACGAGCACGCCCGCGACGAACCCGTCGGCCGCGCTGGATCGCAGCGAGGGGGACGTGAACCGCTCGGCCGCACGCGAGGCGTGGCAGACCGCCCACCTAGACGAGGCGACGCGCGTCCTGCTCGACGCCGACGCGTCGCACTATTTGCGTCAGTCGCTCTCGACGCCGTGCCTGAACGCGATCGAACGGGCCGAGGGCGTGTACCTGATCGACACGCGTGGCCGGCGGATCATGGACTTTCACGGCAACAGCGCGCACCAGCTCGGGTACGGGCATGCGCGCGTCGTGGAAGCGGTGTCGGCGGAGCTGCGGCGTCTGCCGTTCTGCCCGCGTCGGTACACGAACGCGTTGGCGGTGGAGCTCGGGCGACGGCTGACGGCGTTGGCGCCGGTGGCGGGGGATGGCCCGGGCAGGGTGCTGCTGGCGCCGGGCGGGGCCGAGGCGATGAGCATGGCGATGAAGCTGGCGCGTCTGGCGACGGGTCGGCACGAGACGGTGTCGTTCGAGGGGTCGTTTCATGGGGCGACGCTGGACGCGATCTCGATCGGGGGCGAGGCGTTGTTCCGCGAGGGGATGGGCCCGCTGCTGCCGGGGGCGTGGCGGGTGTCGCCGCCGGAGCCGCGCGACTGCGCGCACGGTTGCGGGATGCGTTGCACGGGCGCGTGTCTGAGCGAGCTGGAGGGGATGTTCGAGCGTCGCGGGGATCGGATCGGGGCGGTGATCGCCGAGCCGGTGCGGGCGACGACGGTGCGGGTGCCTGCGGCGGAGTACTGGGCGCGGGTGCGTGAGCTGTGCGATCGGCACGGGGCGCTGCTGGTGTTCGATGAGATCCCGACGGCGCTGGGACGGACGGGTCGGCTGTTCGCGTGCGAGCACTTCGGGGTTCGGCCGGACGTGCTGGTGCTGGGCAAGGGGCTGGGCGGCGGGGTGTGGCCGCTGGCGGCGATGATCGCGCGGGCGGAGCTGGACGTGGGCGGGGCGACGGCGCTGGGGCACTTCACGCACGAGAAGACGCCGGCGGGATGTGCGGCGGCGCTGGCGACGCTGGACGCCTTGTCGGACGAGCGGCTGGTTGCGCGGTCGGCGGAGCTGGGGGCGCACGCGGTGCGGCGGCTTGAATCGCTGCGTGCGCGGCACGGGGTGATCGCGGACGTGCGCGGCCTGGGGCTGATGCTGGCGGTGGAGCTGCGGGACGGGCAGGCCACGGCGGAAACCATGGCCGAGCGCGTGATGTACGGGTGCCTGTCGCGGGGGCTAAGCTTCAAGGTCTCGGCCGGGCGGGTGCTGACGCTGACGCCGCCGCTGGTGATCGACCGGGCCGAGCTGGATCGGGCGATCGACGTGCTGGACGAGGCGATCGCCGAGGCAACGCGACGCGTGCGGTCGTGATCACGGGCTGGAGCGGGGGCGTGGCTCAGCGCCGCCCGACGCATCGGCCGCTAAACCCGCAAGTCGGAGCCGGAGACGCGAATGGTCGCGCGCCGGGGGCTGGCGTCCTGGCGCTGCTGCTGGTAGCGCGATCGATACTGGGAGGGCGAGAGCTTCAGCTCGCTGCGGAAGACGCGTTGGAGCACTTCGGTGTGGTTGAACCCGCAGCGGGTGGCGATCTGGCCGACGGAGAGCTGGGTCTCGACGAGCAGGCGTCGGGCGCGGTCGATGCGGGCGCGACGGATCTCGGCGGCGGGTGATCGACCGAGCACGCGGCGGAAGCGCAGCTCCAGGGCGCGGCGGGAGAGGGGCACGGCGCGGACGACGTCGCCGACGCGGATCGGCCGGTGCGCGTTCTCGCGGATGAAGCGGATGGCGGAGGCGACGTCGGCGTCATCGACCGAGAGGGTGTCGGTGGACTGGCGTGCGACGACGCCGAGCGGCGCGACCAGCAGCGGCGCGGGGGGCGGGGCCTGGCCGTCCATGAGCCGGTGCAGCAGCGCGGCGGCCTCGTAGCCGACGCGTCGCGGGGCGTGGTCGACGCAGCTCAGCGGCGGGTTGGCGATGCGGGCCATCAGCTCGTCCTGGTCGGCGCTGAGCACGGCGACGTCGTCGGGGATGTGCAGTTCGAGCTCGGCGCAGGCGTTGGTGACGCGTCGGGCGCCGGCGGTGTTCCAGGCGACGATGCCCAGCGGTCGCGGCAGCGCCTGGATCCAACGGATGAGCTGGGGCAGGCTGTCGTGGGAGGTGTCGCCGGTGCGGACGTGACGGTCGGGGTCGAAGTAGCTGAACTCGCGGCCGGCGCGGGCGAGGGTGTCGGCAAAGGCCTTGACCACGCGGTCGGTGTAGTGGGCGCGGTAGGGCGGGCCGACGTAGCCGAAGGACTTGAGCCCGCGGTCGAGCAGGTGTTCGGCGGTGAGTTGCCCGATGGCGTGTTCGTCGGCGGTGACCTGGGGGAGGGGGGAGTTGGGGACCTGGATCTGGGAGACGTTGACGGCGGGGACGGCGGTGCGGGTGATCTGCTCGACGAGCGCGGGGCTGATGACGCGTGCGATGATGCCGTCGCCCTGCCAGTCGAAGGGCAGGCGTGGGGTCTCGTAAACGCCGCGATGGTCGAGGCTGAGGATCCAGGGCTGGTGGTCGTGCACGTAGTCGTTGACGCCCTCGATGATCTGGGAACCCCAGGAGGTGGAGGTCTCGATCAGCAGGGCGATGCGGCGCAGGGCACGTCGTTGCATCGTTGGGGCGTCCGGGAACGTCTCGGGCGGGTGAGAAATCCATGAACCGGGCGATCGACGACCGGCGTGGATTTATAATCGCGTGGTACAGGCGGGGTTTTACCGCCGGCGTGTTAGGGCACGATGAGAGGATCGGCTCGACGGGCCGATTTCCCGGCCGCCGGGCCGAACTGACCACCGCAATCGAGCGCTTATGAGGAAACTGACCGTGCGGCCGAGCCAGCGATGGCGATCCGGATGGATCGCATCGGGGCTGGCGGCGGTGGCGATCGTTGCGCAGATGATCGGGTGTGGCCCGTCGGATGCGTCGGCCCCGGCGCGGGAGACGATCGTGGTTTACACCGCGATCGAAACCGAGCAGATCCCCGGGTACCTGGCGGCGTTCGGCGAGGCGCACCCCGAGATCGAGGTCGAGCTGGTGCGTGACTCGACGGGGATCGTGACCGCGAAGCTGCTGGCCGAGGCCGACCACCCCCGGGCGGACGTGGTGTGGGGCCTGGCGGCGACGAGCCTGCTGCTGGCCGACCAGCGCGGCCTGCTCGAGCCGTACGACCCGGCGGGCGTGGAGCGGCTGACCCCGGCGTTTCGCGATCGGCGCTCGCCGGCGCACTGGGTGGGCAACTGCGCGTGGATGACGGCGTTCTGCGCCAACCGGATCGAGCTGGAGCGGCTGGGTCTCGAGCCGCCGCGGTCGTACGCGGACCTGGTCAAGCCGGCGTACCGCGGGCGCCTGGTGATGCCGCACCCGGCGTCGTCGGGGACCGGGTTCCTGACGGTCTCGGCGGTGCTGCAGTTGTTCGGCGAGCAGGAGGGGTGGGCGTACCTGGACCGGCTGCACGAGAACATGCTGTTTTACACGCACTCGGGCTCGAAGCCGGCGAAGCTGGCCGGGCAGGGCGAGGTGCCGGTGGGGATCTCCTTCGGGTTTCGCGGGTTCATGCAGCAGTCGAAGGGCGAGCCGATCGAGGTGCTGTTTCCGGCCGAGGGGTCGGGGTGGGACCTGGAGGCGAACGCGCTGGTGCGCAAGCCGGTGATCAAGGACGCGGCCAAGCGGTTTCTGGACTGGGCGGTGAGCCCGGAGGCGATGCGGCTGTACAGCCGGACGTACGCGGTGTTGTCGGACCCGTCGGCGGAATCGACGCCGCCGGGGTTCCCGCCGGACCCGCGGGAGCAACTGATCGAGAACGACTTCGAGTGGGTGGCGGCCAACCGCGAACGGATACTGGATGAGTGGAACCGTCGTTACAACGCCAAGGCCGAGCCGCGTACCCCGTGACGGCGGTGCGCCGGCCGCGGCGCCGGCGCCCGCGCCGGCGCCGCACGAGCGCGCCGGCGCGCCGCTGTCCACGGACGAAACCGCTGACTTCCTGTGCGCCACCGGTATCCGCAAGGCCTGGTCCGACGCGGTCGTGCTCGACGGCGTGAGCCTCGGGGTTCGACGCGGCGAGTTCGTCACCATCCTCGGGCCCAGCGGCTGCGGCAAGACCACGCTGCTGCGCATCATCGCCGGCCTCGAGCACGCCGACGCCGGCGACGTCGTCATCGACGGCCAGACCGTCACCCGCTGGCCCGCCGCTCGCCGCGGCTGCGGCATCGTCTTCCAGTCCTACGCCCTGTTCCCCAACCTCAACGCCCTCCAGAACGTTGCCTTCGGCATCCCGCGACGCGGCACACGCCGCCAGCAACGCCTCCAACGCGCCACCGAGCTGCTCGCCCTCGTCGGCCTGGCCGAGCACGGCCGAAAACGCCCCGCCCAGCTCTCCGGCGGCCAGCAGCAACGCGTCGCCCTCGCCCGCGCCCTGGCCACCTCCCCCCGCCTGCTCCTGCTCGACGAGCCGCTCTCCGCCCTCGACGCCAAGGTCCGCGCCCGCCTCCGCGGCGAGCTGCGCACCCTCCAACGCCGCCTCGGCCTGTCCACCGTCATGGTCACGCACGACCAGGAAGAGGCCCTGTCCATGGCCGACCGCGTCGTCGTCATGGACCACGGCCGCGTCGTCCAGGCCGACCCGCCACGACGCGTCTACGACCGGCCCGCCTCCGCCTTCGTCGCCGGCTTCGTCGGCGCCATGAACTTCCTCGACGGCTGGCACCGCCTCGGCCCCGGCCTCTTCACCCGCGACGGCCGACGCCTGCGCTGCGCTCACCCACCCACGGTCGAACCCGCGCACGACCACGACCACCACGCCCCCGCGACCCTGGCCATCCGACCCGAGCAGGTCGGGCTGACCGACACCGACCGCGACAACGCCCTGCCCGTCCGCGTCGAATCGGTCGAGTTCCGCGGCGCGTTCTGCCGCGTCCACGCCCGGCCCCTGCTCGACGACGGCCTCACCACGCCGCCGCCGCTCATGATCGACCTGAACGCCCACCTCACCGACGCGGCGACGTGCCAACCCGGCGACGCGCGGTTCGCCCACCTGCCGCCCGAGGCGCTGCGCGTCTTCCCCCCGGGCGCGAGCGCCGCGTCATGACCGCCGGCCCGATCGATCCCGCCCGCGCCGCCGCCGCGATCGACACGCCCGCCCGCGCCGCGACCTCGCTGCCGCCGCCCGCACCCGCCACGCCGCGCCGCCACCACGCCCACGCCGACGACGTCCTGCGCCTGGCGCTGCTGCTCGCCGTCGCCGCCGGCCTGACCAGCTTCGTCCTGCTGCCCCTGGCCACCCTGCTGTGGCGCGCCCTGGTCTACGACGACGGCTCCTGGGCCGGCCTGGCCCACTTCGCCCGGTACCTGCGCACCCCGGCGCTGGTCGGCTCCCTGCAACGCTCGCTCTTGGTCGCCTCGCTCTCGTCGATCATCTCCGTCGCCGCCGCCTTCGTCTTCGCCTACGCCCTCACCCGATCACGCCTGCCGCTGATCGGCCTGCTCCGCGCCCTGGCCATGACGCCCCTCTACGCCCCCTCCATGCTCTACGGCATCGGGCTGATCTACCTCTTCGGCACCCAGGGCCTCATCTCCACGGGTTTGTTCGGCCACCTGCCCTGGGCCTTCGACTTTCCCCTGCGCGGGCCGGTTGGCATCGTCATCGCCCTGAGCGTGCTGACCTTTCCCCCGGCCCTGGTCGTGCTGGTCATCGCGCTCCAACGCGTGGACGGGCGGCTGTACGACGCCGCCGAATCGATCGGCGTCTCGTCCTGGCGCACCTTCGTCACCGTCACGCTGCCCGCCTGCCGGTACGGCCTGGCCAGCGCCGCGATCATCGCCTTCGTCCTGGCCTTCACCGACTTCGGCGTGCCCAAGATCGTCGGCGGCAACTACAACGTCCTGGCCGTGGACGTCTACCAGCAGGTGGTCGGCCAGCAGCAGTTCAGCCTCGGCGCCGTCGCCTGCTTCGCGCTGCTCACGCCGACCATCGTCGCCTTCGCGCTCAAACGCTGGCTCAGCGGCGCCGAAGAGGCCGGCCTCGACGCCCGCGCCACCCCCGCACGCGTCCGCCGCTCGCCCCGGCGCGACCTGGCCCTCGGCCTGGCCTGCACGCTCATCCTCCTGGCCATCCTCACCATCATGATCACGCCCCTGCTCGTCGCCCTGGTCCACATCTGGCCCTACTCGCTGACCGATCCCGACCGCGTCCCCGGCGGCACCTGGACCCTGCGACACTTCCGCTTCCACTCCGGCGGCGCCAGCTACGGCGCCGGCGGCCTCGACGCCCTGACCAACAGCCTCCGCATGGCCGCCTGGACCGCCCTGGCCGGCACCGCCTTCACCTTCCTCGCCGCCTACCTCACCGAACGATTCCGTCCCCTGCCCGGCCTGCGACGCTTCACACACGCCCTGGCCGTCCTGCCCCTGGCCCTGCCCGGGCTCGTCCTCGGCCTCGCCTACGTCTTCGCCTTCAACCGCCCCCAATTCGCCGGCCTGCCCAACCCCCTCCACGCGCTCTACGGCTCCATGGCCCTGCTGGTGATCTGCAACGTCATCCACTTCCACGGCGTCAGCTTCCTCACCGCCGCCACCGCCGTCCGACACCTCGACCACGCCTACGAGGGCGTCGCCGCCTCCCTCGGCGTCCCCTGGGCACGCCTCTTCTCCCGCGTCACCGTCCCGCTGTGCCTGCCCGCGATCTTCGAGGTCGGCCTCTACTATTTCGTCAGCGCCATGACCACCGTCTCGGCGCTGATCTTCCTCTACACGCCCGACACGCACCCGGCCGCCGTCGCCGTCATCCACCTCGACGAGGCCGGCGACACCCAGGCCGCCGCCGCCCTCTGCGCCGCCATCCTCGCGATCAACCTCGCCGTCCGCCTCGCCTACGAGGCCACCGCCGTCCTCCTGCTCCGCCGACGCGACCGCGACCGCGCCCGCCGTCCGCCCGCCGCGCCGGCCTCCGCCTGAACGCGCAAACGGTCGGGTTCCCTGCGCATCGGAACGTTGCCCGATGCCGCCCATCCCCGACAATGACCCCGGTCTCTCTTCCAAGCACAAGGAATCGCCGATGGACATCGACCTGGTGGTCTTCGACATGGCCGGCACGACCGTGCGCGACGACGACGCGGTCAACCGCTGCTTCCGCGACGCGATCGCCGGCGCCGCGATCGACGTCTCCCGCGACGAGGTCAACGCCGTCATGGGCATCGCCAAGCCCGTGGCCATCCGCACGCTGCTCGAGCGCGCCGGCCGGACCGACCCCGCGGACCTCGACGCCGAGGTGCGACGGATTCACGCGGACTTCGTCCGGCGGATGGTCGAGCACTACCGCGACGGCCAGGCCGTCGCCGAGGTGCCCGGGGCCTCGGACGTCTTCCGCGCCCTGCGGGCCGCGGGCGTCCGCGTCGCGCTGAACACCGGGTTCAGCCGTCAGATCGCCTCGGTGCTGCTCGAGCGCCTGGGCTGGGCCGCCGGCGACACGATCGACGCCGTCGTCACCAGCGACGAGGTCGACGCCGGCCGACCCGCGCCCGACATGATCCGCCTGGCCATGCGCCGCGCCGGCGTCAGCGACCCCCGCCGCGTGGCCAAGGTCGGCGACACCCCCGCCGACCTCGAGGAGGGCGACCACGCCGGCTGCGGCCGCGTCATCGGCGTCACCGCCTCCGGCTCCCACACCCGCGACCAGCTCCGCCCCCACCCCCACACCGACCTGATCGACTCCGTCGCCGACCTGCCCGCCCTGCTCCTCGGCGAGCCCCTGACCGCACGATGACCCCTTCAACGACCCACCACGACCCGCCGCCGACGCGCCTGTTCACCCCCGGGCCGCTGACCACCAGCGACTCGGTCCGACGCGCCATGCTCCGCGACGTCGGCTCCCGTGACGACGCGTTCATCCGCCTCGTCGCCCAGACCCGCGCCGAGCTGCTGCGCATCGCCGGCGTCCGCGAGACCGACTTCACCGCCGTCCCCATGCAGGGCAGCGGCACGTTCGGCCTCGAGGCCGCCGTCGGCACCCTCCTGCCACGCGACGCGGCCTTGCTCGTCGCCGTCAACGGCGCCTACGGGCGTCGCCTGGTCGAGATCGCCCGCGTCCTGGAGATCCCCGTCGCCACCGTCCCGGCCCCCGAGACCGAGCCGATCGACCCCGGCGCCGTCGCCGAGGCGCTGCGCGACGACGGGCGGATCCGCTGGGTCGCGGCCGTCCACTGTGAAACCACGACGGGGCTGATCAACCCGATCGAAGAGATCGGCCGCGCCGTCGCCGACGCCGGCCGCGCCTTCCTCGTGGACGCGATGAGCAGCTTCGGCGGGATGCCCGTCGACTTTCACGCCGCCCACATCGACGCGCTCGTCTCCTCCTCGAACAAGTGCCTCGAGGGCGTGCCGGGCTTCTCGTTCGTGATCGTCAGGCGTTCGCTTCTGGAAGCCGCGGCCGGGCAGGCGCGCAGCCTCAGCCTCGACCTGGTCGCGCAGCGCGAGGGCCTGGATCGCAACGGCCAGTTCCGCTTCACCCCGCCCACCCACGCCATGCTCGCCTTCCGCCAGGCCCTGCGCGAGCTCGACGACGAGGGCGGCGTCCCCGGCCGCGCCGCTCGCTACGCCCGAAACCATCGACACCTCATCGACGGCATGACCGCCCGTGGCTTCCGCCCGCTCCTGCCGCCCGAACTGCGCGGCCACATCATCACCACCTTCCACCACCCCCCCGACCAACGCTTCGACTTCGATCGCTTCTACCACGCCCTCGCCCGCCGCGGCATGGTCATCTACCCCGGCAAGCTCGGCCAGATCGACTGCTTCCGCGTCGGCACCATCGGCCGGCTCGACGTCGCCGACATCGACGCCCTCCTGCGCGCCATCGACGACGTGCTCGACGAGCTGGGCCTCACACCCGCCGCCCCGGCGGTCATGCCAACAGGCTCGTCATCGAGTGTGCTTCCCCTCCGACGCCCCTGATCTGCGCGCATGGGGGTGTTGACTTCTCTGGCGGGGAACCTAACATATACCGACTGTATTGCTTCGGATCGACTTGATCTTTGACATCCGCAGAACCCCTCCGCGGCCTCCGCGTTTCAGAGGTTGGTTTCCCTCCTGGCGCTCTTCGCCGCTTCGCGGTTTGGCGCACGTCGCTAAGGGTTCTCCCCAAGGGGGTGACGTCACCCTGACACGGGGGTGACATGGGGGTGACACACCCTAAACTCTTTGTGCATTGACACTTGTGCATTCTGCCTTGGCCCAGGGGGGGTGGGGGTGACATTGGCGAGGAGGCAGGAGGGAAGGAGTCAGGAGGGGAGGAGGTAGAAGGTAGGAGGTAGGAAGCGGGAGGGAAGGAGGCGGGAGTTGGCAGGGGGGCGGGAGTCAGGAGTCGCGTCGGACGCCTTCGGCTCGGTTGACACGGTGCGGCCGGGCTCGGACACTGCCATGCTCTTGCGAGAAAGGACGTTGCGCGATGGCGATACTGGTGCTTGAGCACGATCGACACGAGACGAGCGCCCGGCTGGGCCAGGTGCTGCGGGACCACGGCCACCGGCTGCGGGTGGTGCGGCTGCACGAGGGCGACGCGTTGCCGGTGGACCTGGACGACGTGGACGGGGTGGTGTCGATGGGCGGGCCGATGAACGTGCCGGACACGGCCGAGCACGCCTGGATCGAGCCGGAGATGCAGTTGCTCAAGGCGGCGCACGAGGCGGGGCTGCCGATGGTGGGCGTGTGCCTGGGGGCGCAGTTGATCGCGTCGGCGCTGGGCGGGCAGGTCCGTGCGATGCCGGCGTCGGAGATGGGCTGGCACGAGGTGAAGCTGACGTTTCCGGGCACGCTGGACCCGATCTACGCGGGGATCCCGTGGCGGACGGTGCAGTTTCACTCGCACGGCCAGGAGGTGGCGAAGCTGCCGGAGGGGGCGACGGTGCTGGCCGGCTCGGAGCTGTGCAAGGTGCAGGCGTTTCGGGTGGGGCTGAAGGTGTACGGGTTTCAGTATCACTTCGAGTGGACGCGGGAGGAGATCGAGGTGATGCTGGCGACGGTGCTGGCCGAGGCGGGCGTGGAGACCGGGCCGATCCGCGCGCAGATGGACGAGCACTACGACATGTACCGGCACATGGGGGATCGGCTGTGCGAGACGCTGACGCTGCTGCTGTTCCCGATCGACAAGCGGCCGCGGGCGACGATGCGGCCGGTGAAGAACTGGGACGCGGCGGTGTCGTGAGGCGAGCGGGCGTGCCGCGTGCGGGAGGCATGGCGACGGGGCGTGGCACGGAGCTTCGGCTGGCGGTGCCGGCGGATTTCGATCTGGTCCGGGCGGTGTGCAGCTACGGGTACTTTCTGCTGGCGCCGAACCGCTGGGAGCCGGCGGCGGCGCGGCTGGTGCGGCCGCTGTGGGTCGGCGGGGATCGGCCGGTGACGGTGACGGTGCGGCAGGGCGGCGGGGGACTGCGTGCGCGGTGTGACCGTCGGCTGACCCGGGCCGAGCAGGCGCGGGTGAGGGCGGCGGTGGGGCGGATGCTGCGGCTGAACGAGTCGATGGCCGGCTGGTATGCGCGGCACGCCGAGGCGCGGCGGGCGGGTTTCGGGCGGCTGTTCCGCTCGCCGACGCTGTTCGAGGACATGGTCAAGACGATCACGACGTGCAACGTCGCCTGGCCGAACACGATCCGGATGAACGCGTTGCTGTGCGAGCGGATCGGAGGCGGGGCGTTCCCGACGGCGGAACGGTTGGCGGGCCAGCGGCCGTCGGTGCTCAAGCGGCGGTGCAAGGTCGGCTACCGGGCGGAGCGGATCGTTCGCCTGGCGCGGGAGGTGGCGTCGGGCCGACTGGACCTGGCGTGGTTCGAGGACCCGCGGCGCAGCAGCGACGAGGTGTTCGAGGCGCTGCGGCGGATCCACGGGATCGGGGACTACGCGGCGGCGAATCTGTGCCAGGTGCTGGGGCATTACGATCGGCTGGCGATCGACAGCGAGACGTTCCGCCACTTCCGGGACGTGCACGGCGTGGCGGTGAACGGGGATGAGCCGGCGGCGCGGCGGCGGATCGCGGCGCACTACCGTCGCTACGCGCCGTACGACTTCCTTGCGTACTGGTACGAGCTGTGGGTGGGCTACGAGCACCACGCCGGCCGACCGGCAGAGCACTGGGATCAAGACGTGGCGCAACGGTTCACGGCGTCGGCCTACGGGAGCAAGCGATGAGGGCATGGGCGGGCGATGTCACGTCGGCGGGGCGTGGTTACCATACCGCCGCCGCGGGGCCGGGCGGACATGAAAGGGCCTAGCGATGCCGATGCTCGACATGCCGCTGGAGGAGTTGCGGGTCTACACGGGGATCAACCCGAAGCCCGATGATTACGACGCGTACTGGGATCGGGCGCTGCAGGAGATGGCGGCGGTGGACGCGGAGGTGGAGCTGAAGCCGGCGTCGTTCCAGGCGCCGGGGGCCGAGTGCTTTCACCTGTATTTCACGGGTGTGCGGGGGGCGCGGGTGCACGCGAAGTTCGTGCGGCCGAAGCGGATCGACTCGCCGTGCCCGGCGGTGTTGCAGTTTCACGGGTACACGCTGGACAGCGGGGAGTGGCACGCGAAGCTGGCGCACGTGGCGATCGGTCAGTGCGTGGCGGCGCTGGACTGCCGGGGGCAGGGGGGGTTGAGCCAGGACGTCGGCGGGGTGAAGGGCAACACGCACCAGGGGCACATCATCCGGGGGCTGGCGGACGATCCGGACAACCTGCTGTACCGGCAGATCTTCCTGGACACGGCGCAACTGGCGCGGATCGTGATGGACATGGCGGAGGTGGACGAGCAGCGGGTCGGGGCGATGGGGGCCTCGCAGGGCGGGGCGCTGACGCTGGCGTGCGCGGCGTTGGAGCCGCGGGTGCGCAAGGCGGCGGCGATGTACCCGTTCCTGTGCGACTACCGTCGGGTGTGGGAGATGGACATGACCGGCAGCGCGTACGCGGAGCTGCGGACGTTCTTCAAGCGCCACGATCCGACGCACGCGCGGGCGGATCAGTGGTTCGGTCGGCTGGGCTACATCGACGTGCAGCACCTGGCGCCGCGGATCAGGGCCGAGGTGCTGATGGGAGTCGGGCTGATGGACGAGGTGTGCCCGCCGTCGTCGCAGTTCGCGGCATACAACCGGATCACGTCGAAGAAGCAGATGGTGGTTTACCCGGACTTCGGGCACGAAGGCCTGCCGGGGTTCTTCGACCGCGGCTTCACGATGCTGGCCGAGCTGTAAGGCCCCGAGACGCTCTCACGCCGACGCCATGCGCCTGATGGTTCCCGTCATGAGCACGCGAGCAACAACCGATCAGCAGGCGCCGGTCACGGAAGAGGCGGCGACGCGACGCGTCTCGCGCTGGCTCGACGCCCACCGCGGGTGGGTGCTGGCAGCGCTGCTGGCGTTTTATGCCGCGTCGTTCACCGGCCAGTGGCGCATCACGCCCGACTCGGCGGTGCACATGACGATCGCCCGGCACATCCTCGCCGGCGAGGGCTACACGCACCCGACCGGGCATCATCGCGAGGTCAATCCCGGGTTGTCGTACCTGGTCGCCGGCACGTGGAAGCTGGCCGGCGGTGAGTCGATGGGGCCGATCCACGCGGTCATCACCGGGCTGGCGCTGGCAACGGTGGCGCTGGTGTTCGTGCTGATGCGGATGGTCAGCGATCGGCCGACGGCGATGGCGGTGACCGTGCTGACCGCGATCGCCGAGACGTTTTATCGCTTCTCGTTCATGGTGCTGACCGACATGCCGTTTCTGTTCGGGCTGATGCTGTTGTTGATCGGGTACGAGTTGCTGGGGCGGACGCGGGGGCAGTTCTGGGCGGGGCTGATTGTGCTGGCGGCGGGGACGGTGGTGATGGCCGCGTTCCGCTCGGTGGTGCTGACGGTGCTGGCGGCGACGGCGGCGGCGGTGGCGCTGCGCATCGTCACGGGCCCGTATCGGTGGCGCTACGTCGGGCTCGCGGCGGCGGCGATCGTTGCCCTGCTCGTCTCGCGCACGCTCGACCCGCGCCTCGACCGCGCCACCGAAGCCGTCCCCGATGAGCAGCGGGTCGCCCGGATGCTCGGCGAGCAGTTGCCCGACACCCTCGAGCGCGCCGCCACCTACAACGCGCCCAAGCTCCTGACCGAGAACACGTCCGAG
>CAYSIX010000012.1:0-31516 GCA_964431205.1 uncultured Phycisphaeraceae bacterium | reverse complement strand
TCTGGAGCCGCATCGGCACCGCCGAGGTCGCCACCGACCCGATGGGCACGGAGCTGACCGACATCTTCATCTCGCTCAAGCCGCGCGAGCAATGGACCCGCGCCACCAGCCAGGCCGAGCTCGTCGCCGCGATGCAGCAGGAGCTGGCCGACCTGCCCGGGCTGAACATGGTCTTCACCCAGCCGATCGAGATGCGCCTCAACGAGATGATCTCGGGCATCCGGTCCGACCTGGGCATCAAGATCTACGGCGACGACTTCGACGAGCTGGTGCGGATCAGCGACGACATCCAACGCGCCCTGCTCCAGATCCCCGGGGCGTCGGACATCGCGGTCGACCAGCTCACCGGCCAGCCGATGCTGCAGGTGCGCGTCGATCAGCGGGCGATCGCGAGGCATGGTGTGCCGGCGCGGCACGTGCTCGAGTTCGTCGAGGCCGTCGGCGGGCGCACCGTCGGCGAGGTGTACGAGGGCCAGCGCCACTTCGACCTGGTCGTCCGTCTGCCCGACGAGCATCGTCGTCACGCCGACGCGCTAGCCGAGACGATCGTGCCCACCGAATCCGGTCAGCGGTTGCCGTTGCGCTCGGTCGCGTCGATCGAGCAGACCGAGGGCCTGTCCACGATCAACCGCGAGTGGGGGCGTCGGCTGATCCGCGTGCAGTGCAACGTCGTCGGCCGGGACGTGACCTCGTTCGTCGGCGAGGCACGCGAGCGGATCGAGCAGGAGGTGGACCTGTCCGAGGGGTATGTCGTCGAGTGGGGCGGGCAGTTCGAGAACCTCCGGCGCGCGCAGAACCGCCTGTCGCTGGTCGTTCCCGCCACGCTGCTGCTGGTGTTCATCCTGCTGTGCCTGAGCATGCGCGACCTGCGCGACGTGCTGCTGATCTACACGGGCATCCCGTTCGCGCTGATCGGCGGGGTGTACGCGCTGTGGCTGCGGGAGATTCCGTTCAGCGTCAGCGCGGCGATAGGCTTCATCGCTCTGTCCGGCATCGCGGTGCTCAACGGCCAGATCATGGTCAGCGCCATCCGCAACTTCCGCGACGCCGGCCAACCCCTGCGCGACGCGGTCATGAACGCCGCACGCCAGCGCCTCCGCCCCGTCCTCGCCACCGCCGTCACCGACGCCGCCGGCTTCCTGCCCATGGCGATTTCCACCGGCGTCGGCGCCGAGGTCCAGCGGCCGCTGGCCACCGTCGTCATCGGCGGCGTCGTCACCTCCACCGCCCTGACCCTCTTCGTCCTGCCGATGCTGTACATCATCTTCGGTCGCCGTGGCGCCGCGCCGTAGCACCTCCAGTGCGTAGGCCCTGCTCATCGCGCGCAGTACGAGACAACGTGGCTTGCCCTTCCTGAAAAGTCGACGGGCCTCCTACGGCTTGCGTTCCCCCTCGCCTTCGCATCGCTTGCCGCGGCGACTGACAGCGGCACCACGTCGTCGTGGGATCGAGCCATCGTGGCGATGTACTCGGCTCACGACCACACTCCGTGGCAGACGCGGATCAGCCCATAGGTCGGGGCGAGGTCGAGCGGGCGGGGGTGAACACCTCGCTGTTGCGCGAGGCCGAGCGCGAAGCCCGGCACGCGGGACAGGGCGGGCAGCTTGCGATTGATCGTCGCCGGGCGGTAGCCGCGGCGCTCTGTTTCTGCGACCGGGCGGTCGATCGCCCGCACGTTCACGGTCACGGGAGGCTCTGCGGGGCGAGCGTGGGCGGCCTGAAGTAAGCGTTTTCCTTGGCTTTTTTGCCGGATCCGGTGCCGTCGTGTCGATAGGGTGGCGGTGAACGGAAGCCGTTGCGTGCGCCGCCCGGTCGTGTGGTGCTGGATGTGCGGTGCAGCGGCGCCCGGCGGCGGCTGGACGCGGCGGACGCCTTGCCGCGGTCGCCGCGCAGCTCTAAGATTATGGGTTTCCTAACGGTCGGTCGGGGGCTTGGCGCCATCCCGGAATCCGTCTCGCATGACCCGAGCCAACCGAAAGCCTCCGAGACAGAACCGGGGTCCGCGACTGACCGACGTGGCGAAGCTCTGCGGCGTGTCGGCGGCGACCGTCAGCCGGGTGCTGAACGAAGACGAGAACTTCTCAGCGCGGCCGGAGGTCCGACAGCGGATCTTCGAGGCGGCGCGCAGCATCGGCTATGCGCCGGACCTGGCGGCGCGCAGCCTGCACAGCGGGGGGGCGCAGATCGTGGGCGTGTTCGGTTCGCCGCACACGCGCGTCAGCGAAGGGATCAACGACGCGATCTTCGCGGGCATCGCCGAGGCGGTCCGGGGCTTCAACTACGACGTGTTCTTCGAGCTGACCTCGCACCACAGCGAGGCGAGGCCGCTGCCGTTCTGGCGCTTCGACGGGGCGATCCTGATCCAGTCGCCCGAGCCGGCGCTGGTCGAGGCGCTCGACGGGAGGCGGATCCCCTACGTCTCGGTCAACGAGACTCAGGGCCACGCCGCCGCCAGCGTCGTGTCCGACGACGAGGGCGGCGCCACGCTGGCGATGCACCACCTCGCCCAGCTCGGGCACCGGTCGATCGCCTACGCCAACGTCCTGCCCAGCTACTTCCCGCACTACAGCAACGCCGAGCGCCGCGACACCATTCACACGTTCTGTCAGGCGCACGGCCTGACGCTGGTGCCGGGCCACGACGAGCCTTTCACCTGCGGCCCGACGTTTCTCGAGCAGGCGGTCCTGCGGCACGGGGCGACGGCGGTGATCGCCTACGACCACCGCATCGCGATCGAGCTGCTCGGGGCCGCGTACCGGCTCAAGCTGCGGATTCCGCAGGACTTCAGTCTGATCTGCTTCAACGACGCGTTCCCGGTCGCGCACGTCTTCCCGCCGTTCACCGTCGTCGCCGTCTCCGGCCAGGACATGGGCCGCGAGGCGGCGCGCCTTCTGATGCGCGTGATCGATCGGAACCAGCCGCGCGACAAGGGGCACGAGCGCGTTCGCGTCCCGGAGAAGCTGATCGTCCGCGAATCGACCGCGCCGCCCCCGGGGGCGGACTGATCCGCGTGGCGAAAAAAACGGCCGCGACCGAACAGGCCGGGGTGGCCCGCTGCGTCGCGGCCCGGACGAAACAGGGATCGCGGGGTGGATCAGGCGCGGCGCCGGCGACCCGCCTCACCAGACGTTTTCCAAAGTCGGCGAACGCACGTTTTGGCCCGATCGTCACGCGGATCCCATGCGAAATCCCACGGCAACGGGCCCGGCGGCTCGGCGTGGCCGGCGCACTCAGGGCTCGGCACGGACAGGCTTGACCGAACGGGCCTTGACCACCACTCGCGGCTCGGCGGGTGCCGCCGGCGCCGCCGAACGCACGACCCGGGCGAACGCCGGCTTCGGCCGACACTGCCGGTCGAACAGCAGCGGGTGGTTCGTCCGCTCCCCGGGCCAGTAGTTCAGCCAGCTCACCCCGTCGTGCAATCCCCAGAACGTCACCCGGTTCACCACGTCGGGGTAACGCCGCAGCAGGTCGAACAGGCGACCGTATTGCTCGGCCTGACGCTCGAGCACCTCCGCCGGGCAGCCGTCGCGGTAGACGTCCTCGGCGACGCGGTACCGCCGATGCACGCTCGTGTCGGCGCCGCAGTCGGGCCGCTCGACCACGTCCAGGTCCAGCTCCGTGATCGCCACCTTAAGGCCCAGGCCCGCGAACCGATCGATCGCCTCCTCCAGCTCCGCGAACGGCACCTGGTCGAGGATCCAGTGCCCCTGGATCCCGACCGCGTCCACCCGGGCGCCCGAGTCGAGCAGGCGGCGCAGCATCGCCACGGCGTGGCGGCACTTGTCGCGGCGCTCGAGGTTGAAGTCGTTGTAGTAGAGCTCGACTTCCGGGTCGGCTTCGTTCGCCGTGTTGAACGCCTCGAGCAGATAGTCGGGCCCGAGGTGCTCGAGCCACGGCGTTCGCCGCAGCCCCTCGCCGTTGTCACCGATCGCTTCGTTGACCACGTCCCAACCCGCGATCCGTCCGCGGTACCGCTCGACCACGGTGCGCACGTGCCGACGCAGCCGCTCGCGCAGGCGCTGGCGTGACACCGGCCGGCCGTCCTGCTCGAAAAACCAGCCCGGGCACTGCTGATGCCACACCAGGCAGTGGCCGATGACCTGCATCCCGCGCCCCTCCGGCCCGAACGCGCGAACGAACGAGTCGGCCGGCTCAAAATCGAAGCGATCCTCCTCGGGGTGGATCGGCTCCGGCTTCATCACGTTCTCGGCCGTCACGGAGTTGAAGTGTCGGTCCAGCAGATCACGCTCGGCCGCGCCCAGCGACTCGGCCGTCGGTGTCCCCAGGGCGGCGCCGATCTTCATCGACGGCCCGAACAAATCGTGCAGGCGGGCGTCCCGAGCGCGCGGCTCCGAACGCACCCCCGCGGCCTGAATCGTGCTCATCGGCGCTCCTTCGTCATGACCCAACACCGCTTCACTCGCGTTCCGCCGAACCTCACGCGTTCACGTACGCACCATTCACGGCCGCGGATCACGCATGATGGCGTCGTCTGCTTCCTACCGGCGCCGGCGCCACGACCGGGTTCCGGCGGCGGCCAGCAGCAGCAAGGCGGCCGCGCCCGACGGCTCCGGCACCGCCGCACCGTCCAGGCCCGTGCCGAAGTTCGTCTGCCAAAGGCCCAGGTCGAACGCGTCGACGTCGCCGTCGTTGTCGAAGTCGGCGCTCAGGCCGTCGCCCGTCTGGCCGAACTGCGTCTGCCAGATGCCCAGGTCGAACGCGTCGACATCGCCGTCGCCGTCGGCGTCACCGCTCACCTTCACCGCCGCCTCGAAGATCTCGAAGCCGTTGATCAGCCCGGCGAGCTGCGTGTTCGAGAACGAGTCGCCGTCCGGCCACGAGAAGAACGTCACCTCACCCTCGTCGTCGCTGGTGATGGTGAACTCGGCCGTGTAGGGGAAGTCGAACGGCCCGGGATCGAAGGCCGGGTTCTCCGTGTCGGAGGGCTGAGGCCCGCCCATGGGCGAGCGGAACAGCAGCTCGAGCTCCTCGGGTCGCTTGCTCTCGCCCGGTGGCTCCAGGCTGACGACCTGGCCGTCCACGAAGTCATTGAGCGTGGGGAAGTAGTTGGGAAAGTCGCTGGGATTCTGCAAGCTGTAGGACATGAAGCTGGTGTTCATCGGGTCAAAGTTCGCGAACAGGTCGTAGTTGTACATCCGGAAGCGGTAGGGGGTGTTGGGCTCGAGCCCGCTGAAGTCGAACTCAAAGAAGTTGTGCCCGAGCGCCACAGCCTGATTGCGGGTGATGAACACGAAGTCGGTGTAGACGGCATCGCGGAACTGATCCGCACTGGCGCCCGAGTCGACCAACCGGTCCCGTCCATCGACGAACGGATTGGCGAATCCCGCGCCGATCGCGTCAGGGCCCCACAGGCCGGAGAGCGTCACCTCGATGCCGTTGAACGTCTCCGTGTTGGTGAAGCCCGCGGGCGCGCCGTCGTCGTTCGTCACGCTGCTCACCCCGCTGACCCAGTCCCAGCCGTTCCAGGCCGGTGCGTCGGCGGGATCGAACGTGGGCCCGCCCTCGCCGTTGATGTCCACCTGAACGATCGGATCGTCCTGCGCCCAGGCCCCCGACGCCAGGACCAGGGCGCCGCTCAGGGCCGTGGCCGCCGCCACAGACCGTTTATTACCAAACATGCCGGCTCCTCCTTATGAACTAGAGATGTGTGTCATTGCATTGTTTCATCCCAATCTTGCTGTCTGGCTCGGCCCCGATGCGCCGGGTCGAAGCGAAGACCGTCGTGATCGAACAACGTTCCCGGTCGCAACTCCTCGCGCGCGTCGTCCGCCTCGCGTCGGCGCCCCACGCCCACGGCCGCATCAGGGCTTGACGGCCAACACCTTGAATGCGAACTCGTCCTGCGCGTTGAGCATGAACTTCGGTCCCCGTCCGTCAGAGCGATCGTACTGGGCCACCAGTTGTCCCGAGCTGATGCTGTCGGGCGGGATCTCGTCCTGCGAAATCGATTGGACGTGGCCGTCGATGAACGAGAAGTTGATGGTGGTCTGGTTGCCGTGACGCGGCGCCATGCGCCCGAAGGGGGTGCTGCCCTGGGTGTCGGCGAACAGCATGAAGGCCCGGCCGTCCCAGAAGGTCACCGTCTGTGACGGCCAGGTGGCGATCCCGGCTATCGGCGCGAAGGGCGTGGAGCCGTAGGGTGCGGTCGGATCGCTGTACTGCATGGGAAAGTGCGTCATGTTGACGCCGGAGCCGGGGCCCTGGGTGGTCGTGTTGGCCCCGTAGTTGGTCCGGAACTCGCGTTCGCCGTCGGACGCGGTCTGTCGGATGTACATCCAGTTGATCGGGTCCATGCGGCGGTTGCCCGGCGTGGTGAACCCGGGGGTGGCCACCAGGGAGGACGGAAACAGGTTGTTCACCTGCGGGTTCGGCTCGTCCACACCCTCGGGGCAGATGTAGACGCTGTTCTGCCCGCTGCCCTGGGCCTCGAGGGACCCCGTGGCGTAGCCCTGCTCGCTCAGGAGCAGGAACCAGAAAGGCGAGGCCTGGCTGACCCCGTCCCAGTGCTGGCTGGGGGCGAAGATCTCTCTGTTGTCGGTCGCGTAGGCGTGCTGGGCGATCATGATCTGCTTGAGGTTGCTCAGGCACGCGGCCGAGCGACCGGCGGCGCGGGCGGCGCCGAGGGCCGGCAAAAGGATCCCGATCAGCAGCGCGATGATGGAGATCACGACCAGCAGCTCGATCAGGGTGAATCCGGGGCGGCGAAGGAGGGGAGGGGCCTTCATGACTTTCGTTCCTGCCTGAATGGCGTGGCGTTTGCGAGGGGCGCGGAGATCGAACTCCGAAAGACGCACTAAGTAAGCGTTTTATCTAGGCAAACTCTACCACCTCGCGCCCCGGCCTGTCAAGTTCCCGCGGCCGAAAAAACTTGCGGGATTCGAGGCCCCCCGGCGGCGAGAAGAAGACCCTGACGACCGCGCACCGCCGGACGATCGCCCCGAGCGGATCTGGGAGGATCGTCGATCGGGATGCCGCGGCGGGGCATGAAGCCGGCGCCGGCCACGACGAACCGCCGGCCGCACACGGGCAGGGTGGAGGGGCGTTGCGCGCCGCGCCGCGAGGGGCAGTCATGCGGCCGAAGCGGGGTGTGGCCCGAGCGATAGGGAGGGCGGCGACAAATCCTGTTCGCGTCGGAGCCGAGACGGTTGACACGGAGGGCGTGGGCGTGTCATACTGAGTTGGCCTTTGGAAAACGTTTACCTGAACTTCCGCCAACGATGCGCGACCCAAGTCTATCGCTGGTCGCCATGATGGAATCAATACCCTATTTCGTCCCGCGTCCAACTGGGTGAGGTGCAACGTGCTCAAGCTCAACGCCCTGTGCATCGTGATGGTTGGCTGCGTGCTCGGCCTGGTCCCGAATCCCACGCGGGCGGAGGCGGATCGAGCCCGGGCGCTTCCCGCGGGGGAGGCGGTCGTGGCGGCCGAGGGGCCGGAGCAACTCCAACTCGCCGGCTCGAAGGCGGCCTTGGCTCGCGTCGGCTCGGTCGAGTCGGTCGTCGATGGCCGGACGCGTCCGGTCAAGAGCGTACGGGTGCCACCCGAGGCGGTCGGCGACCCCTGGTCGGTGCAGCTCAACGCCCCGATCCATCGGCCGGTCAACCGGGGCGACCGGCTGCTGGCGACGTTCCACGTGCGCTGTGTCGAGTCCATGACCGGCCATGGCCTGGTGATGTTCACGTTCGAGAAGGCTTCGCCGCCTCACGACAAGAGCGCGTCGGTTCAGGTCGGCGCCTCCGAGCGGTGGCGGCGGTACCACGTGCCCTTCGAGGCCCGCGCCGACTACGCCCCCGGCGAAGCGCAGGTGACGCTCCAGATGGGCATGATCGATCAGACGATCGAGGTCGCCGGGCTGGAGGTGACCAACTACGGCGAATCCGTCGCGCTGGAGGACCTGCCGCGGACGCGGATCACCTACCGCGGATGGGAGCCGGACGCGGCGTGGCGGGACGAGGCGGCTAGTCGCATCGAGAAACATCGCAAGGGCGACCTGCGTGTTCGCGTTGTCGACGGGCAGGGTCAGCCGGCGGCGGGCGTGGCGGTGCGCGTCCAGATGCAGCGGCACGCCTATCGGTTCGGCTCGGCGCTCGCCGTGCGGGCGCTGCTGGCCTCGGGTGAAGACGGCGACCGCTACCGTGCCCGGGTCGAGCGGTGGTTCAACGAGGCCGTGTTCGAGAACGCGATGAAGTGGCGGAACCACGGGACGGCGACGCTCGACGAAATCGATCAGGCGCTGTCGTGGCTGGCCGATCGCGATATCACCGCGCGCGGGCACGTGATGGTCTGGCCCGGCTGGCGTTGGCTGCCCGACCCGCTGGAGAGTCTGCGGGACGACCCGGACGCGCTGCGTCAGGCGGTCGACCAGCGCGTGATCGACGCGGCGACGCGCTATCGCGGCCGCCTGCTTGACTGGGACGTGCTCAACGAGCCGTACTCGAACCGCGACCTGATGGACGTGCTGGGCGACCGGGAGACGGCCCGATGGTTCCGCCTCGCCCACGAGCACGACCCGGACACGACGCTCTATATCAACGACTACGGGATCCTCACGCACGGCGACCGCTCCAGCTCGCCGCATCAGGACGCGTACTTTGAAATCATCAAGGGCCTGATCGACGCGGGTGCGCCGGTGCAGGGCATCGGGATGCAGGGGCACTTCGGCTCGAGCCTGACCCCGCCGCAGCGCTTGTGGGAGACGCTCGATCGGTTCGCGACCTTTGGTTTGCCGATCAAGATCACCGAGCTGGACATCGACCTGACTGACCGCGAGCTGCAGGCAGACTACCTGCGCGACTTCATGACGGCGGTGTTCGCGCACCCGGCGACGGAGGGGATCATCATGTGGGGGTTCTGGGAGGCGCGGCACTGGCGTCCGGAGGCGGCGCTGTTCGACCGGCAATGGAACCGCCGACCGGTGGCCGACGCGTGGGAGCGGCTGGTGTTTGAGCGGTGGTGGACGGACGAGCCCGTGACGACGGATGCGCAAGGCGAGGCGATGGTTCGCGGCTTCTGCGGCGAGTATCGGGTGACCGCGGACGTGGACGGGTCTAGCGTGCAGCAGACGGTGACGCTGACGCGGGAGGGGACCGAGATCGAGCTGGCGCTGCCGACCGGTGTGTCGGACGGTGCGCGGTAGCGTGTCGGCGGGGAAGGTGATGCGGGACGTGTACGGATGATACCGGTGATCACAACCAGGCCGGGGCGCAGCGCGGCGCCGCCGCTGAGAAGCGGGATCGGCTTCAATGCGCAGCACGCGCCGATGGGCGCGTTCATGAGCGTGACGCTCGGCCATCCGGGCACGCGCGGCGGGGTGGGGGTGGAGATCGGTCGACCCGCGAACCAGGACGTGTACGTGGGCGTGTGGGACGGTTCGTCCAGCGAGCCGCGCGGGGACGTACACGCGACCAAGCCGCGATGTCTGCCGTTTTTTTCGGATCGACAAGGCGGCGCCGTCGGCGAGGCGGACTACCTGGCCGACGAGGCGGGCCCGTCCGAGGCGCAGGTCGATCACGGCGTGGCGGCGATCCCGCTTCGCAAGGTCAGCCGCACGTACGGCTGGGCGACGGACCGGTGGGAGACCGACGGGCTGCGGTTCGAGATCCTCACGCCGTTCGGCCCGATCCCCGATCCCGACACGTGCGCTGCGGATGACATCGCCGCGATGCGCGCAGCTCTGCGACCGGCGGTGGTCGGCTCATTGACGATCGACAACCGCGACGGCGACGCGTCCGAGACGGGTTTCTACGCGATGCGCTTCGCCCAGCCGGGCGCCCACTGTTTTGAGCCGTGGCGCACCAGCGAGGGCGTGACGCGGCTCGGGTTCGGGCATCGCCGCCACCTGGGCATCGCCGCTGAGCTGTGGGATACCACGGACGCGCGCGACGCGCGACCGATCGACGGCGCCTGGGCGTTTCAGCGATGGTCGGTTCCCTTGGGTCTGAACGAGCGACACCGTCCGGTGCACATGCTCGGGACCTGCCCGGGGATTGCGTTCGAGGTGCCGGCAGGGCGGTGCCACACGCTGCGGCTGGCGTGGGGCGTGTACCTCGACGGCGTCGTGACCACCGGGCAGGACGGCGTGTACCTCTACACGCGGTACTTCACGGGCCTGGGCGACGTGCTCGACGATGCGCTTAACCGCGCCGACGAGCTGACGCTGTGCGCTGATGCGATCGACGCGTACCTCGCCGAGAGCCCGCTCGGCGACGACCAGCGATTCCTCATCGCCCACGCGACACGCAGCTACTACGGCAGCACGCAGCTCCTCGAGATCGACGGTCGGCCGTGCTGGATCGTCAACGAGGGCGAGTACTGCATGATGAACACGCTCGACCTGGCGATCGATCAGGCGTTCTGGGAGCTGGACCGCAACCCGTGGGTGGTGCGTAACCTGCTCGGGCAGTTCGTCGGCCGGTACTCGTACCGCGACGCGGTGGTCGATCGAAGCGGCGTCGAGCACGCCGGCGGTGTGAGCTTCTGCCACGACATGGGCGCACACAACAACTTCTCGCCGCCCGGACACAGCAGCTACGAGGTCCCGGCCCAGACCGGCTGCTTCAGCTACATGACCATGGAGCAGATCTGCAACTGGGTGCTGCTGGCCGGCTGCTACGTCGCCGCGACGGACGATCGCCGCTGGCTCGAGTCGCGCGCGGCGGTGCTCGACCAGTGCGCCACCAGCCTGCGCCACCGCACGGACGAGCACGGCATCATGACCCGCGATTCCTCTCGCTGCGCCGGAGGTCGTGAGATCACAACCTATGACTCACTGGACGAGTCGCTCGGGCAGGCGCGGGGGAACACGTACATCGCGGTCAAGACGTGGGCGAGCTGGCTGGCGCTGGAGTGGATGCACCGGCTGCGGACGGGCGAGCCGTTGCCCGGCGCGATGGCCCAGGCGATCGCGGCGCACCTGCCGACGCTCGCCGACGACGCGGGCACGCTGCCGGCGGTGGCCGAGCCCGACAGCCCGGGTCACGCTTCGCGGATCCTGCCGGCCGTCGAGGCCCTGGTCTACACGGCGTGGTGGTGGCGCAAAACAGGCGATCCGACCGTCCGGGCGTTCCTGCGGGACGCGCTCGACTCGCCTCTGACCGAGACGCTGCGCCGCCACGCCGCGGCGCTGCTCCGCGACCCCGACCGGCCCAACCTGTTCGACGACGGCGGCGTGAAGCTCTCGTCCACGAGCGATAACTCCTGGTTCAGCAAGATCGCGTTGTTCATGCACGTGGCCCGGTCGGTGCTGCGGCTGGACGACGAGCCGGACCTGGCTGCGTTGATGCGCCGCGCCGACGCGGCCCACGCGCGCTGGCAGGTCGAGGGCGGGGGGTACTGGGCGTGCAGCGACCAGTTCGTGAGAGGGCGCGCCCGCGCGAGCCGGTACTATCCGCGGGGCGTCACGTCGGCGTTGTGGCTGGACGAAAAGGCTCCCGCCTGGCCGGCCGAGCGAACCGAAACCGCGATGGCCGAGAAGGCGAGTCGATGAGTGTGATGACCGAGGCAAAACCGTCAGACACGGCGGCGTCGGGCGTGGGTGGCCCGGGCGGCTACGAGGTGCGCCAGGCGTTCGGCCGACGGATCGAGCTGCTGGCCCCCGGGGACGCGGAGCCGACGGTGTACCGCTACGAGCGGGGCCTGCCGAAGCCGTGCGTGCACCCGCTGTGCACGCCGTCGGGGGCATGCCTGTCGGGCTTTGAGATGTCGGACCACGTCTGGCACCGCGGGCTGTGGTTCGCGATCAAGTACCTCAACCGCGTGAACTTCTGGGAGGAGAATGAGCAGGGCTGCGGCGTGCAGGTCGGCGAGGCCGAGCCGACGGTCACCCTGCCGAGTGCGTCGTCGGCGCGGATCGAGCATCGGCTGCGATGGGAATCGCCGAAGACCGGAGTGGCGCTGCTCGAGCGGCGCACGCTCACGTTTACGCGCCTCGACGAAGCGTCGCGTCAGCTCGACTGGCAGACGGAGCTGACGCCGCGGATCGACCTGGAGCTGGACCGCACGCCGTTCACGACGTGGGGCGGCTACGGCGGGCTGTCGCTCCGCGGGTCGCGTGAGCTGCACCGGGCGTCGCTGACGCTGGCGGACGGCTCGACGACGGATCAGGTCGCCGGCGACCGCCACGCGTGGTGCCTGATGCACGGTCGGGTCGACGGCGGGCCCGACCGCAGCGTGAGCTTCGGCATGGTCGATCACCCGGACAACGTGCGCTCGCCCTCGCCGTGGTACGGCAAGACCCGTGACTTCAGCTATGTCAACGCCGCGTTTCTGTTTCACGAGCCGATGTCGCTTAACGCCGACCAGGCGCTGCGCCTGCGCTACCGCGTGCTGTACCGCGACGGGGTGTGGCCGGCCGACGGGTTCGCGGAGCGGGCGGCGGCGTACCGGGACCGGGGAGACGGAGCATGACCCGCGTGGATGAGAAGACCACGACCGCGCCGCTCGCCTCTCCGGCGCCCGCCTCTCCGACGCGCGCCGCGCCGACGAGGGTGTTGCGCGTGCTGCACGTGGGCGTGTCGAACCGCGGGACCTGGCCGCTGGAGAAGTGCCATGCCGAGACGGGCTTTGCGCCGACGGCGTTGTGCGACGTCAGCGAAGAGGCGCTGGCCGCGGCGCGGCAGAGGACGGGCCTGCCCGAGTCCGCGTGCTACACCGACTACGACCGCGCCCTGCGCGAGGCCGAGGTCGATTGCGTGATCATCTGCGCGCCCACGGTGTATCACGTGCCGTTGACGCTCAAGGCGATCGAGGCGGGCCTGGCCGTGCTGGTCGAGAAGGGCATGGCCCCGGACTGGGCCAGCGCACAGAAGCTGGCGCGGGCGGTGCAGCAGCGCGGCGCGGTCGTCTGCGTCGCCCAGAACTACCGCTTCAACCCCGTTGAGCACACGATCACCACCGCGCTGCACGATCCCGATCACCGGGCGCACCCCGGCCCGGTACACACGGTGATCTACAATCACAACCGCGTGCGGCCGATCCCGCGCACGCTGATCTACCCCTTCGCGTCGGTCTGGGACATGTCCTGCCACCACTTCGACAACCTGCTGGCGTGGCTGGGCCCGATCAGCGAGCTGACGGCCCACAGTTGGCGGGCAGACTGGTCCGCCTACGAGCACGACAACAACACCGCCGCTCACCTGCGCTTCCGGCACGGTGCGCACGGCCACTACCTGCACGCGCACGACGCGGCCCGCAACACGCTCGACATCCAGTTCCACGGCGAGCGCGGGGCGCTGGTGTTCGACGGCGAGCGGCTGACGTTCAACGAGCGCTCGCTCGAGCAGTTCGGCACGAGGCCGATCGTCGAAGTGGAGCCGGCGCACGCTGAGGGCGAGGCCGACCTTCTGCGTGCGTTTCACCGTTACGTCGTGGACGGCGTCGAGCCGGGCGTGAGCGTGCGGAACAACCTCGAGACGATGGCGGCGTGTGAGATGACGGTGCGGTCGATCGAGCACGGGCGGACGATCCGTCGGGAGGAGTTGGAGTCATGAACACCGTGCGTGTGAACGGCCCGGCGCGAAGCGACCGCGAGGCCGAGCCGATCGGGCTGATCGGCGGGATCGGCCTGACCGAGGTGCGCGTGTACGCGCAGCGGCCGGCGCCCGACGGCCGGTTTTCCGGCTGCCCGCACGTGCACGGCGTGACCGACGAGGGCTACTTCGTCCTCCAGGGCACGGGGGCCGTCGAGTTCCATGATCTCGAGCACGGCTTGCGGACGCTGCGGCTCGAGCCGGGCGACTACGTGCACTTCCCGCCGCTGGTCATGCACCGGCTTGTCTCCGACGGCGAACTGGTCATCCTCGGGATGATGGGCAACGCGGGCCTGGCCGAGGGCGGCGACGCGCGGATCTACTTCGGCCCGGAGGTGGACACGGATGCCAACGCGTTTGACCGTCTGGTGTCGCTGCCGCGTCGTGAGGGTCTCGAAGGCGCGCTGAAGCGACGCGACGCGGCGGTGCAGGGTTACCAGCACCTGCTGCGGCTATGGGAAGACGATCGCGAGGGGTACTTCGCCGAGTTGCGGCGGTTCTTCGATCGGCACTGCGCGGCGATCGTGGCCGAGGCCGAGTCGTTCGACGGCAAGGTCCGGTCCGGGCCGATGCGCTGGGCCGAGACGACGCGGCGGCGCATCGCGGCGCTGCCGCAGCGGCCCCCCGTGCCGGGCGAGGTCAAGGCCAACCGCCGCGGCAGTGAGTCGGCCCTGGGCATGTGCGGCACGCTTCGGCCGATCCTCTCGCTCAGCGACGCCTTTGCCCCGAGCGCGGAGCGGTGACCCGACACGATCGGATTCTTGGCGCCCTGAAGGAACCGGCATCGGCCGTTGAGCCATGCACGACGAGGTTGCAAATGATCAGACCCGTGCTCACGGCGTTGTTGATCGGCGTTCTCCCGGCCGGGCCCGCCGCCGCCGATTCGCTGCGTGGCGGCGAGCTGGTCATGCACTCGACGGGCGAGGCGCGAGACGGCGCCCGACACCTCGATCGCAACGGCTACGTCGCGGCCTACCTGCAACTCGAGGAGGCCGGGCCCGTGACGGTTTGGGTCGATGCGGTCGGCACGCCGGACGGCGACACCCGGCCGCGCATGGGCGTGGCGATCTTCGGTCACAAGCACGTGTTCCATGTGAAGTCCGACCAACAGACGTACGACGCGACGTTCGACCTGCCCGCCGGCACGCACTTTCTTCGCGTCGAGCTGAGCAACGACCTGACCGACACGCCGCTGTCGCTCGGCGTAACGCGTGTCGGCGTCGATCGCGGGCGGCTGGTCAACGACGCGACCGACGGGCTGGCCCTGGCGTCGGCCGAGACGTGGATCGAGCGCGGCCGCCGCGGGCCGATCGCCGTGAAGCCGGTGGGCCTGCGGCCCGGTGAGCGCGTGCGCGTCCGGTTGCTGCGTCACCACCGGTTCAACCTCGGCGCCAACGTGCCCGGCACGTCGAACGTCTGGCTGGACAACGACGACACGCCGCGCGGCGAGCTGACAACGTTCGCAAGGCACTTTCTCGAATGCTTCACCGCCACCGTGCCTTCCAACGCCGGCAAGTGGGCGTACAACGAGCCGGTGCGCGATCAGATCGACATGACCTACCCGGACATCATCACCGGGTTCGCGCGTGAGCACGGCCTGCGCATGCGCATGCACACGCTGATCTGGGACACGGAGCAGCAGCCGGGCTGGGCGATCGGGCTGCTGGACCGCGCCAGGGCCGGCGACGCGGAGGCCAGGGCCGAGCTGCGTGAGCAGGTCTCCGAGCGGATCGGCTACTACGTGCGGGACCGGGCCCAGCACTACGACGACCTCGACGTGCTCAACGAGGCGCTGCACCAGCCGGGGTACCTGGACGTGTACGGCGTCGAGGGCATCGCCGAGATTTACCGTGAGGCGGCCGACGCGGTGCGGTCCGCCGGCGCCGACACCCGGCTGTACACCAACGAGTACAACGTGCTGCAGTGGTCGCGGCGACCGCCGTACGGCGGGGCCGAGGGCCCGGACGATCCCTACGCCAACTGGTACCGCGATCACGTTGAGTCCCTGCTCGCCGCCGGCGCGCCGGTCGGCGGTATCGGCGTGCAGTATTACGCCAACGCCAAGCCCGACCTCGGCGATCACACCCACAGCGCCGCGCGGATCCAGCGCGTGTACCAGAACCTGGCGATCACGGGGCTGCCCGTATCCCTGACCGAGTTCGGCGTCGCCCGCGGCGCCACGCCTGACGAGGCCGCGAAGGTGCTCACGGAAACCATGCGGATGACCTTCGGCACGCCGGAGGGCGACCTGTTCCTGATGTTCGGGTTCTACCGCGGCGGGACGTGGGAGCGCGCCCGCGAGGCGTGCCTGTACGACGAGGACTGGAACCTGACCGTGCCGGGCCGGGCGTACCACGAGCTGATCGACCGATGGACCACGACGGCCGAGGTCGAGGTCGGCCCCGACGGCACGCTGAGCTTCACCGGTTTCTACGGCACGTACGAGGCCCACGCGGGCGATCGGCGGGTCCGCTTCACGGCGCCTCCGCCGCCGCGATGAGATCAGTTGACGTTCGTGCATCGGTGTCCACGCATCACCAGCGCTGCCAGTGCACGAGCCGTTCCGGCGAGAGCCGGGACTTGGTGGCGTCGTCGGAGGCGGCGTAGCCGACGGGGACGACGAGGATGGGGATGACGCGTCGCGGCAGGCCGAGCGTGCGGCGGACGCGTCGCTCGTCGAAGCCCTCCATGGGGCACGTCGCCAGGCCGGCGGCGGTGGCGGCGAGCATGAGGTTCATCGCGCACAGCGCCGCCTGCTTGGCCAGCCAGTAACGGCGGTGGACGGCGGGGATGGAGGGTATGGGCGTGAACGGCGCCAGCAGCGGGGGCAGGGAGGCCTTCCACAGCCACCCCACGCCGACCGGGCCCGTGCCGAACGCCAGCGGGACCGTCCGTCGCAGCACCCGTTCATACGGCTCGTCGATGGCGCGGACGGCCTTGTCGTCGGCGAGCACCGCTTCGAAGTGACGTTGCGCCACGCGGCGGTCGCCGGCGAAGACGACCACGGCCGGCGCCTCGGCGACCTGCCGCTGTCCCATGCAGGCGTCTACGAGCGCCCGGCGACGGGCCGCCTCCGTGACGACGACGAAGTGCGTCGGCTGGAGGTTGTAGCCGCTGGGCGCCCAGCGCGCCGCCTCGAGCAGCTTCTCGAGCACGCCCGGGGGCAGCGGATCGGGTCGGAAGCGCCGGGTCGCGCGGCGTCTTCGGGCCAATTCGAGGAAGCGATCGAGCGGGTCGTGATCCATGGGCCAATCTTAGCCGGACGCGCATCGCGGCGGCTCGCGGACACTTCCGGCCCGACGGGCTACAATGGCGGCGTTGGCTGGCGGATCGCGCATGCCCGAACCCACGACAGACCTGACCTTCGCCTCGTGCATGAGCCAGTCGCCCGATCCGGATCGGGTGCTGGAGGAAGTGGTCAGCGCGCTTCGCGATCGCCTGCCGTCGACCGCCGACTTCTTCCTGTTGTTCGGCACGGCGAAGCACCGGACGCTGCTGGAACGCGTCGCGGCGGAGGTCGAGCGCAGCTTCTCACCGCGGATGATCCTGGGCTGCACCGGCCAGGGGGTGATCGGGGTGCGGCGCGAGGTCGAAGCGGACCCGGGCTTCTCGGTCATCGGCGGGGCGCTGCCGGGCGCGCGGTTCGAGACGTTCACGTACGACCAGGTGGACTGGCCGGCGGTGATCAAGAGCCCCGATTCGCTGCGACGGACGCTGGGGATCCACGCCGGCGTGGACGAGGTGCGGGGCATGATCCTGCTGGCCGACCCGTTCAGCACGCCGATGACGCGTCTGCTGCCGGCGATGGACGAGGCACTGCCGGGCGTGCCGATCATCGGCGGGATGGCCAGCGCGGCGGATCAGCCGGGGGAGAACCGGCTGCTGCTGGACGGGGACGTGCGTCTGCAGGGCGCCGTAGGAGTGGCGATCAGCGGCGAGGTGGACATCCAGACCACGGTGAGCCAGGGGTGCCGGCCGGTCGGCAAGCCCGTCGTGATCACCAAGGCGCAGCGGAACGTGGTCCAGGAGCTCGGGGGGCACAACGCGTTGCTGATGATCCGGCACATGGTCTCGCAGCTCGACGCGGAGGATCAGGCGCTGGTGGAGAACGGCGGGTTGCTGGTCGGGCGGGTGATCGACGAGTACCGCGGCCGATTCGGTCGTGGCGACTTCCTGATCCGGGCCCTGGTCGGGGTGGACCCGGAGAACGGGTTTATCGCGATCGGGGACCCGCAGGTGCGCGTGGGGCAGACGGTGCAGTTTCACGTGCGCGACGCGGAGATCGCGGCCAACGACTTCCGCCTGCTGCTGGAGGCGCAGCGCAACCACGGTCCGGGCGCGGGGGCGCTGCTGATCTCGTGCAACGGTCGGGGCGCGGCGTTGCACGGTCGGGCGCACGGCGACGCCACGCTGGTGCACGAGGCGCTGGGCGACGTGCCGATGGCGGGCTTTTTTGCGGCCGGGGAGATCGGACCGATCGCCGGCCGCACGTTCCTGCACGGTCACGCCGCCAGCCTGCTGGTGTTCCGGCCGTATCGCGACGATCCGTCGCTGGTCTGAGACGCGGCGACGAGACGGAGCCCGGACGATGACCGGCGAGGTGGCTTACCGACTGCTCGCGGATCTGCTGCTGCTGATCCACTTCCTGTTTGTGGCGTTCGTCGTGCTGGGGCTGGTGACGGTGCTGATCGGGGGACTGGCGCGGTGGGGCTGGGTGCGCGGGCTCTGGTTTCGGCTGGCGCACCTGGGCGCGATCGCGTACGTGACGGTGCAGGCCTGGCTGGGACACATCTGCCCGCTGACGATCTGGGAGAACCGGCTGCGCCGCGCCGCGGGCGAGGCCGAGTACCCCGGCAGCTTCATCGCGTACTGGCTGGAAGAGGCGCTGTATTACGAGGCGGAGACGTGGGTCTTCGCGGTCGCGTACACCGCGTTCGGGCTGCTCGTGCTCGTGAGCTGGTGGCTGGTCCCGCCGCGCTGGCGGCGCGAGAGGGAGTCGGTCTCGTCGTCGGCGTGACGTGAACGGTGGCGATCCGTGCACGACGCGATGAAACGCGCAATCCTTGCGCCGCACGCGTCCGAAAAGAAAAAAAGCCGGTCAATCCTGACGGTCTGCGCGATTTTCTCTTGGCGCCGAACCGGGACGTGCCATAATCGGAAGGCCTGTCGTTCGGATGTCGTCGCACCTGAAAGGGTCCACCATGCACATCGAAGCGACCGCGATTCATCTACGGCTGACCGACCCACTCGCCCGGCACATTCAACGCAGCATCGGCCGGGCCCTGGACCGATTCGACCGGAGGGTGGCCAGCGTGCGCGTGCGCCTGACCGACGATCACCGCCGGCACGGCAACGAGCTGCGGTGTCGGGCGCAGGTCGACCTGGACGGCCAGGGCCTGGTGATCGTTGAGGAGGCCGGGCCCGACCTCTACGCGACCATTGATGGGGTGGCGGGCCGGCTCAAGCGCGCCGTGCGGCGTCAGCTCGCCCGGCGGCGCAGCGTCCGACGCCATCACCGGCGGCTGGCGCCCGCGTCGATCGCGGCGTGAGCGGGCGTGGCGTCGCCATGCGGCCGCGACGGGACGCGTCAATCGTTGCGGATCAGCGGCGGCGGCTCCGCGGCCACCGTCGGGCCCGGCACGACCCCGAACTTGCGGAACCGATTGCCCAGGCCCGGGTAGTCCGGCCAGTAGTAATACGCCTGACGCAGGACCTCGATCGCCGCGGGCACGTCGCCGATCGACTCGAAAAAGTCGGCGGCTTCGAGGTACGGCTCGATCTCGCGCCCCTCGGCGAAGCGCATCGCCTTGCGGTAAGCGACCTTGGCCGCGTCGATGTCCCCGGTCTTGGCCAGGTACCGGCCCTGACGCACGTAGTCCCGGCTTTTCCCGTAACGGTCGGCGATCCCCGCCAGCCAGCTGTGCAGCGTGTCCACGCGACCGCGCTGGTACATCGCCTCGGCCAGGTGATCGAGGATGTCCGGGGTCAGCTCCGGGTCGTTCGGGCGAAGCTCCAGGGCACGCTCGAGCGCCAGCTCCGCCGCCAGGGCGTTGCCCAGCTCCAGCTCCACCACCCCGAGGTGGTACTGGGCGCGGTAGTCCTGGGGCTTGCGTTCGACGGCACGGGCGAACCGCTGCCGGGCGGTCTGAAGGTCGCCACGCTCCATCGCCGATATGCCCTGGCCCCGAAGGGCCACGTTTGTCTCGCAGCCCACGGTGCTCACGACCATGACAAGGGCCAGCAGGCACGCTCCGATTCTCGAGCTCGACCGACGATCCGACATCCGTGGCTCCCTTCGACTCGATCGCTGGCCCGGTCAGCGGCCTGAGCGATCGACGCGTTCGCGGTCCGACGCCGCTTGTCTGCTTCTCGGCCGACCGGCCGATGCAGCATAAAATCCGGTTCGTACGATAACAAGCCGAGGCGGGCGGCGGGCGCGCCGTCGGTTTGGGGTTGGCCCATGATCATCCGTCCCACGGTGCTGCTGGAACACGTTCGGGCCCGGGATCGCCACTTTGACTGGATGATCCTCGATCCGACGCGGCCGCCGACCGCCGGGGTGATGCTGTGGACGGCACGCGTGACGCTGCCGACGCGGTCGTGGGCCCGTGCGGGGCGGTTCATGCTCACGCCGCTGGCTCCGCATCGACGGGCGTACCTGACGCGGCAGGGCCGATTGACCGGCGGGCGCGGGCGCGTCCGGCGCGTGGATCGCGGCCACGCGGTCATCCTGCTGTGGGGCCGGGACGCGGCCGACCTGCTCGTGCAGACGCCGCGTTTCAGCGGACGCGTCCGCCTGCGCCGGCTCGGCGGCACGCGGTGGCTCGCCGCGACGGCTCGGCACACGCAGGGTGAAGACACTTACCCACCGTCACTCCGAACGAGGTCAGCGCCAAACTCATTCTGAGCTCGTGAGAGCCTACCGACTGGAGGCCAGAAAACGGAGGCCAACTTATTCCTTTCGGGCTTTGGCCGCCTGTCACATGAGAATCGGGTATATGTCTTCACCCTGTCGGCACACGCCCGATCCTTGTCTGCGGCCATCGGGACGGATACATTAAGTATGTGGTCTCATGGGCGTGGCGAGGCCACGAATCATCTCGACGTCGGTTTCTATTCGAGGGAGTGACCCATGGCTTCGGAAAAACCCACATCCAGGATCAGCGACGACGACCTGCTCGCCAAGGCGATCCCCATCGACGAGTCCGATGAGGACACGGTCTCGGTCGACGAGGAGGAGCTCGAGCCGATCGAGCTGGACGAGAACGATCCCGGCACGAGCCGAATGATCCGTGCGTTCGGCGAAAAGCGTCAGCACGAGCACCAGTGGCAGCGCATCCCCAACAAGACCGGCAAGGGTGCCACACACGTCAAGACGTTTGTGACCAAGCTCCGCCTCGACGCGATTGAGCACCTCGACGAGCAGATCAACCAGTGGCTCGACGATCACCCGGACTACGAGGTCAAGTTCGTCACGACGACGATCGGTCGGCTCGTCGGCAAGAACACCGAGGACGCGTTGTTCGTCAACGTCTGGGTGTGAGCGGTTGAACTCGCTGCCCGGTCGGTCGCGACCTCGGGTGGGATCATTCGAGATTGCGCCCCGCGCGCCGGTTCGCGCGCGGTTTGACGTCCGGGTTCGGATCGAAGGACGGTTGCCCGGCAGATCAGGGAAAGGGGCACCGGTGCGTGTCCTTGTCATGCTCCGCGATGCGGCGGCGTGCGGGGGGATCGGGGAATACACGCGAAACATCGTGCGCGCGCTGCTGCGCTGCGATCGGACCAGTGAATATCTGCTGGTGCTCGCTCAAAAGGAGGACGCCGGTCTGTTCGAGCAGACGCCGCACGCCGAATCGGTGGTGTCGCCGGCGCGGTCACGCCTGCTCTGGGATCAGGTGGTCGTGCCACGCATCGCGCGGGCGCGAGCCGTCGACCTGATCTTCAATCCGAAGGTCACCGTGCCCCTGGTGACCGCGGCCAAGACGGTCGCGATGTTGCACGGCGCCGACTGGATTGCCTACCCGGACAACTACTCACGGGCGCAGCGCGCGTATCACGCGGTGGCGCTTCCGGCCTACGGCCGCGCGGCCGACGGCATCATCGTGGCCTCCCGCGACACGCGCAAACGCTTCGTCGAAAAACATCCCTGGATGGCGCCCAAGTGTGTGGCGATCCACCACGGCCTGGCCGAGGGATTCGCACGGGAACAGGACGCGGACCGCCTCGAGGCCGTGCGCACCCGGCTGAGCCTGCCCGAGCACTACCTGCTGTTCTTCAGTCGCATCTACCCCATGAAGAACCTCGCCGGCGTGCTGCGGGCGTTCGCCCGCCTTCGTCACGAGCTGCCGCACAAGCTCGTGATCGTCGGTAAGCCGCTGTACAAGGCCGAGCGCGAGTTGGCACTGATCGATCAACTCGAGCTGCATGAAGTCGTCCGGGTCCTCGGCGAGGTCGAGGACGCCGACAAGGCGGCGTTGTACTCGCTCGCGGACGCGCTGGTGATGCCGTCGCTGTACGAGGGGTTCGGCATTCCGTTGCTGGAAGCGATGGCGTGCGGGTGTCCGGTCGTCACGTCCACGGCGGGCTCGTGCCCGGAGGTGGCCGGCGACGCCGCCGTGCTGGTCGATCCGACGGCTGATGAGGCGATCGCCGCCGGTGTGCGGCGCGTGCTCCAGAACTCACGGGTCGCGAGCGAGCTGCGGGAGAAGGGTTACCGCCGGGTCCGAAGCTTCACGTGGGCGAAGGCGGCGGAGCAGACGCTGGCGTTCTTCGAACGCGTCGTCGCGGGTCGGCGTGCACCGGCGCTGGGCTGGAAGACGGCGCCGCACGAATCCGCCGAACCAACCGATGAGGCCGCGCCGCCATCGGCTGTTGGGGGTGACCAACGACGCTTGTCCTGATCGTGACGGGTGCCATGCGCCTTGCGCGCCTCACCGTCGCGCGACGAGGTAGGCGACCCAGTCTTCCCGAGCCGGTATCTTGCGGCGGGGGCGGAACAGGCCGTCGCTGCGTCCCGGCTTCTCGTCGAAGCGATCGCACCAGACCTGAGCGGCGCGAAAGCCCGCGGCGAGCGCGAGCTCGCGCAGCTCGGGCAGCGACCACAGCCGCCAGTCGTAACGAAACGCGTTCCGCCGCCACGTGGCGTGACCTGAATCGCCGACGTGGAAGTGAATGCGACAGTCCGTGCGATGCGTGGCGTGATCGAACGCGCGCTGTTCCCAGGCGTACTCGAAGGACGAGAGGCCGCTGTTGGGCGGCGGCGCGACGCGGCGGACCTGTGTCTGCACGCGCATGGCGCCGGGGCCGCCGTACGCGTCGATCACCAGGACGCCGTTGGGGCGTAACGACCGCCGCGCGTGACGGAAGTACCGCGTCAACGCCTCGCGATCGTGAAACGCGAACGTGCTGAAGTTCAGTGCCGCGACGACATCCACCCGCGGCGTGGTCAGCTCATGCACGTCCGCCTCCACGACGTGCAGGTCGATCGCGCGTCGGCCGAGCGTGTCCCGCGCCGCCCGCTCCGCCCAGCGTGCCGTCGGCCCGTGATGCTCGACCGCGATCGCGCGATGATCCTCGTCCATCCCCACCCACGCCGCCGCCACCGCCGCCGTGCCCGCGAAGTCTTCCTTCAGCCGCGTCGGCTTCGGGCCACGACCACCCGCGCCGTGCGCATACGCCCGCCGAAGGAACCGCACCTCGGCCTCCGGATGTTGCACCGCGTAGCGATACAGCAACAGACGATGCGCTCGGCGACGGGCGTTGGGCGATCGTGATGACGGAACATCGATGAACACAGTCGGCCTCAAACAAGCGCGTCAGGGCAAGCCCGTGCCGATCGATCAATCAGGTCGCGGCCGATCGTCGGCGGTCGCAGCCTCTGCTCCATTGTGTCTGCGGGCTTCCGAGTTGATCCGCCTTCGCTACGGGTTGGCGTACGCGTCCTGCTCGGCCGGCTCGGGCGGGGTCACCGGCCGCAGCTGCAACTCGACCATCTTCCGGTACCGCGAGCTGGCGGCCATCAGCTCGTCGTGCGAGCCCATCTCGATCACGCGACCGCCCTCGAGCACGACGATGCGATCGGCGTGCGCGATCGTGCTGAGCCGATGGGCGATCACGAAGCTCGTCCGGCCCGTCATCAGCCGCGCGAGGCTGGCCTGGATCAGACGCTCGCTCTCGGTGTCGAGGTTGCTCGTGGCCTCGTCGAGGATCAGGATACGCGGGTCGGCCAGCAGGGCCCGGGCGATGGCGATGCGCTGTCGCTGCCCGCCGCTGAGCTTCACCCCACGCTCACCCACCCACGTCTCGTAGCCCCGAGGCAGGTCCACGATGAAACCGTGCGCGTTGGCCGCCCGCGCCGCCTCGATGATCCGCTGCTCGCTGGCGCCGCGCCGACCGTAGGCGATGTTCTCCGCCACGGTGCCGTCGAACAGGAAGATGTCCTGCTCGACGATCGCCAGCAGCCGGCGATAGCTGTGCACGTTGACCTGCCGCAGGTCGACCCCGTCGATGAGGATGCGGCCTTCGGTCGGATCGAAGAAGCGGGCGATCAGGTTGCACAGCGTCGTCTTGCCCGCGCCGCTGGGGCCGACCAGCGCCACCGTCTGCCCCGGCTCGACCTCGAGCGAGACGTCGCGCAGCGCCGGCTCGCCCCCGGCGGGGTAGCGGAACGTGACGCGTTCCAGCTCGATCCGGCCCTGCACGCTCACCGGCGACAGCTCGACCGCGTCCGCCGGGCTCGGGCTTTCCAACGGCTCCTCCAGCAGATCGAGCGTGCGGTCCAGCCCGGCGAGGCTGTTCTGGAACTGCGTCGCGCTCGCTGCCAGGTTCGCCAGCGGCTGCAGCAGCGACGCCAGGTACCCCAGGAACATCACCAGGTCGCCGATCGTCAACGCCCGCTCGGGGGAGAGCTGACCGGCGGCGACGAGCTGGCGGTCCTCCATGATCCGCAATCCCCCATAGCACAGGGCCGCGGCGATCGCCGTCGGGATCAGCAGTTGCCAGGCGATGTCCACGCCCCGGCTCCACCACCACGCCAGCAGCTCCTGCCGGCCCATGAAGTGGCTGCGCGTGGTGAACGACGTCGCCTCGGTGTGCTGGCGGGTGAACGTGCGCACCACGCGGATCCCGCCGAAAGCCTCGGTCACCTGCCCGTCGATGTGCTGCCGCGTGGTCCGCACGTCCCGGAACAGCGGGCGGATGCGCGCGATCCACGTCCGGTGCGTCAGGAAGATCAGCGGCAGCAGCATCAGGGCGCCGACGAGCAGCCGCCACTCGACGAACGCGAGGATGACCAGCACGCCGACGAGCTGACTGATCGCCGCCCACGGGTTGTACAGCATGGCGAAGACGAGGTCGCCGATGCTGCCGGCGTCTTCGCGGATCATGCTCGTCGCGCCGCCGGACTTGAGCTGGTGCACGCGGTGCAGGGGCAGGTGGACGGCGTGCTCGAACGCGCGGCGGCGCATGCCGTAGCGCGTGTGCCAGGCGATCTTGGTCGCCCACCATCGACCGGTGATGTTCACGCCCACGGCCAGGAGGTTGAGGCCGATGATGATCCCCCCGATCAGCAGCAGCGTGGTGGACGGGCTGAGCTGAGTGGGGGCGTAAGGTTCGAGCCAGGCGGGCCAGGGCTTTTCCTCGAGCACCTGATCGATCGCGAGCTTGTAGCCGAACGGCCCGGCGAGCTCGAAGAGCTTGGAGAGCGTGAGCAGGCCGAGCGCACCGGCGAGCAGGCCGTGCCGCCCGCGCAGGATGCCCAGGAACGCGATGAAGAGCGTAAGGAACCCGCGGCGTCGCTCGAACCGCGGCCTCCGGCCGAGCTCGACCTCGTCCGGCCGACGCGGCTCGGACACGCGCCGCTTCTTCAGCTTTTCCCGGTATTCGCGATACTGCTGTCGGCTGGATCGTACACGCGCCATTCCAACCAATCATAGCAGGTCCGCCGCGCGCTCAACGCAGACCCGCTGCGGTCACTTGGCGCTGTACCAGTCCGGGCCCACGCCCACCTCGGCCTTCAGCGGCACCCTCAGCTCCATCGCCCCCTCCATCGCCTCGCGCACGACGGCGCTCATCGGCTCGGCTTGCGCGGCCGGCGCCTCGAGCACCAGCTCGTCGTGGATCTGCAGCAGCATCCGCAATGACAGCGACTCGTCCTCGATCCGCCGGTGCAGGTTCACCATCGCGAGCTTGATCAGATCCGCGGCGCTGCCCTGCACGACGGTGTTGATCGCAAGCCGTTCCCCGAGGGCGCGCTGCTGGGGGTTGCGCGAGTCGATCTGTGGGATCGATCGTCGTCGGCCGAGCATGGTGCGGACGTAGCCGTGCGTCCGCGCGTGTTCGACGCACTGGGCCAGGAACGAATCGATCCCGGCGAAGCGGGCGCGGTACTCGGTGATCAGCCGGTCCGCGTCCTCGACGCTCATGCCCTCGATTCGACGGGACAGGCCGTACTTTGTGATGCCGTACACGATCCCGAAGTTGATCACCTTGGCTCGGGCGCGCTGTTCGGTCGTCACCGCGTCCGGGTCGAGGCCGAACACCTGCGCCGCCACGGCGCTGTGGATGTCCTGACCCTTGCGGAACGCGTCCAGCAGCGCGGGGTCTTCGCTGAGGTGCGCCAGCAGGCGCAGCTCGATCTGTGAATAATCGACGCTGATCAGCAGGTGATCCGGATCCGCGACGAAGGCCTTGCGCACCTGCCGCCCGAGGTCGGTGCGGATCGGGATGTTCTGCAGGTTCGGCCCGCTGGAGGAGAGCCGGCCCGTCGCGGCGCCGGTCTGGTGGAACGTGGCGTGGATGCGCCCGGTCTTGGCGTCGATGCTCTGCTTCAGCGCCTCGAGGTACGTGCCCACGAGCTTGGTGAGCTGGCGGTACTCGACGATCAGCCCCGGCACGAGCTGGGCCGACGCGTCCAGCCCGTCCATGTCCGCGAGCTTCTCCAGCACCTCGATGTCGGTCGAGGCGCCGGTCTTGGTCTTCTTCACGACCGGGAGCTTGAGCTTCTGGAAGAGGACCTCGCCGAGCTGCTTGGGCGAGTCGATGTTGAACGGCTCGCCGGCGGCCTCGTGGATCGCGTCGCGCAGCTCGACGATGCGGGCCTCCAGCTCGCGCCGCTGCTCGTCCAGCACATCGGGGTCCACGCGGATGCCGTTGGCTTCCATCACGGCCAGCACCTCGACCAGCGGCATCTCCACGCGCTCGGCCAGCTCCTGCATCCCGAGCGTCGTCAGGCGCGGCTTGAGCTTTTCGTACAGCCGCAGCGTGACGTCGGCGTCCTCGGCGGCGTACGCCGTCACCTGTTCCAGCGGCACCTGGTCCATCGTCTTTTGCGGCTTGCCCCGTTCGCGCGGGCCGATCAACGCGCTGATCGGCGTCATCTCGTGGTTCAGCTCCGACAGCGCCAGGTGATCGAGCGCCTGCCCCGGGGCCCCGACGAGAAACGCCGCGATCATCGTGTCGAACACCACGCCGCGCATCCGCACGCCGGCGTGTTCGAGCACGAGCCAGTCGTACTTGACGTTGTGCCCGCACTTGGGCAGCGACGGGTCTTCCAGCACGTCGCGCAGAGCCGATAGCACGGTCTCGCGGTCCAGGTGCTCGGACGGCTTCGGCGAGCGCACCGGCACGTACACGCCGCTGCCCGCCTGCCACGCGAAGCACAGCCCGCACAGCTCCGTCCGGTGCCCCAGCCCGACCGTCTCGCTGTCCACGGCGATCAGCTTCTGCCGGCGCAGAGTCGCCGCCAGCTCGTCGAGTTCGTCGTGGGTTGTCACCGCGCGGTAGTCGAAGTCGGCCGCGGTCGTGCGTCCGGGCGTGGACGGGCTGGCCGCCGGCGAATCCGCCGTCTGCGCATCGTCGGGAAAGAGGCCGGTGGCAAACAGGGCGGTGTCGCTTGTCGGGTCATCCGGGTTCGAAGCGATCGGGCCCGAGCTGTAGCGATCGAGCAATCGTTCGAGGTCGCGCTGGTGGCGGTTGAACCCCAGCTTCTTGAACAGCCGCTGGAGCGCCGTGGCGTCGATTTGATCGACGTGCGCGTCTTCGAGCTTGAAGTCGATCGGCACATCGCGCTTGAGCGTCACGAGCTGCCGCGCCTTGTCGAGAAACGGGCGTGCGGCCTCGATGTTCTCACGCCGCTTGCCCTTGATCTTGTCGACGTTCGCCAGCAGATTGTCGATTGAGCCGAACTCCTGCAGCAGCTTGGCCGCCGTCTTGGTCCCGACGCCCGCGACGCCCGGGATGTTGTCGGTCGAGTCCCCGGTGAGCGTGAGCAGGTCGATCACCTGCTCGGGCGCGATGCCCTTGGTCTCTTTCAGGGTTTCGACGTCGATGGTCGTGTCGGTGTGGATGTCGAACATCTTCACGCGGTCGCCGAGCAGTTGCTCGAGGTCCTTGTCCTTGGAGACGATGGCGACGGTGACGTCGCGATCGCCGTCATGGTCCGATGCCGTGAGGCGCGTGGCGATGGTGGCGATGATGTCGTCGGCCTCAGCGCCCTGATGGGACAGGACCGGGACGCCGAACAGTCGTGTGATCTCCAGGATCCGCGGGATCTGGACGGCGAAGTCCTCGGGCGGGGCTTCCCGGTTGGCCTTGTAATCCTCGTAGATCTCGTCGCGAAACGTCTTGCCCTCGGAGTCGATGGCCATGGCGACGTACCGCGGCTCGAACTGGTTGAACAGCTTGAGCAGCATGCCGGTGAAGGCGAAGGTGGCGTTGGTCGGCTCGCCGGTAACGGGGCTGGTCATGCCCCCACGGATCGCGAAGTAGGAGCGGAAGATCTGGGCGTGGCCGTCGATCAGGTAAAGCATGTGGCCGTCGTGGGACATGGGCGGATTATAGATCGGTGTCGCGATCTGGCCGGAGCAGCAGCGCGCCGATCGCGCCGGCGGCGCAGGCGACCAGCAGCACGAGCAGCGCGAGCGTCGCGCCGTCGGCTTCGCCCAGGAAGCCCACCGCGCCGCCGACGATCGCCGCCAGCCCGGCGATCGTGTTCGTCACCGCCTTGTAGCTGCCCTTGAGGTCGATGGGCGCGAAGTTGACCAGGTAGGTCTTGCGGCCGAGTCGGATCGCGCCGTGCCCGAGCCCGAGCACGAAAAAGAGGGCGGCGAACAGCCACGCCGTCGCGAGGCCCGACCCGACCGTCCCCAGCGCCACGCCGGCGGCGCACGCCCCGGCCGCGCACCCGCCGCCGATCCCCATCAGCCCGCGACTGCTGCGATCGGCCAGCCACCCCCACGCCGGGCTGCTGAGCACCTGCGCCGCCGCCATCGCCGTCACGTACAGCCCCAGGTCGGCCAGTTGCGGCTCCTCTTCGATCGACCGGGCCACGAGCACGAGAAACGGCGTGGCCAACTCACCGGCCAGCAGTAGGCAGCGCACCGCCACGAACCGCCGCAAGCCGCCGTCGCCCCTGAGCAGCCCCAGCGTGTCGGCCAACGCGCCGACCCCGCTGCGACCGCCCTCCGTCGCCCCGTGCTGCTCCGGGATCATTCCGAACAGCACCGCCGCCCCCGCCCAAAGCGCCGCCGCCAGACCGATCAGCCACGCGAACACGATTCTCGAGCCGTCGCCGTCGATCGTCAGCCGCATGACGACGCCGGCGCCCAGCGCCAGTGCTCCGCCGAACGCCGCGCGGTACGCCAGCATCCGCCCGCGCACCTCCCGCGGCACGGTCTTGCCCACCACGTCGGAGAACGCCACCGAACCGATCCCGCTTGCGATCCGGAAAAGCAGCAACAGCCCCAGCACCGCCAGACCGCCCGACACGCCGCCCCCACCCAGCGCCACCACCACCATGACCGCCAGCATCGCCGCCTGAAACGATCCTGCGCCGACCCAGAACCACTTGCGACGGCGGAACCCACGGATCCAACCCGCCACCAGCAACTGCGGCAGGAGCCCGCCGACCTGCTTGATCGGAACCAGCCACCCCGCCATCGCCGTCGGCGCGCCCATCGTCTGCAACAGCCACGGCAGCACCAGCCCCGGGCTGGCGAGCTGCTCGGCCAGCTTCGTCGCGCAGCCGTTGGCCACGTTCAGCAGGAAGCTGCGCGGCGCCGCGCGGCACGCCTCATGCGGGATTTCCTCGCACGCGCGGCCGTCGTCCTCGTCCGTCAGCCACTCGTAGACCTGCTCGGCGATCGGCGTGCTGGAGGGGGTCGACTCGCTCACACGTATGGATTCCACAGGGCGATTGTTCCTGGGCGCGTCGGGATCACGTGAAGGTGCGCGTCCTCTGACCGAGGTGGCGTGGTCTCGTCACCAGTCGAGCGGGCTGAGCCAGGCGTCACGCAGGTCGTCGAGCGGGGCGTCGAGGAGTCGTCCGTCGCGCGGCGTGCGGAGCGTCAGGCGGGGCGCTTCGGCGAACACGCCGATCTGGGCGAAGCTCACGCCCGCCTCACGCAGCAGCCGCACGGCGGCGTCGACGTGTTCCGGGCGGATCTCGAGCAGGTAGCGGCCGGGCGTCTCGGCGAAGCACGCGGCGAGGGTGTCCAGCGCACGGTCACCGGGAAGGTGCTGCAGGTCGAGGTCGAGGCCGACGCGACCGGCGAACGCCACCTCCGCCGCGGCGACGAGCAGCCCGCCGTCGCTGCAGTCATGGGCCGCGCTGACCAGGCCCTGTTCGATCAGGCTTGCCGCGGCGCGGGCGTGCCTGGGGCCGTCGTCGAGGCTCAGGCGGGGGATGCGGCCGTCCAGGCCCGGCGTATCGAACAGCGCGCGATGGTGCGACCCGCCCATGCACGGCGAGGTGGAGCCGACGATGAACAGCGCATCGCCGGGTCGCTTGGCGTCCATGGTCACGCAACGGCGCACGTCGTTGACGATGCCGAGGGCGGTGATCAGCAGCGTCGCGGGGATGGTGATGAGCCGGCCGTCGTCGAGTGTGAACTGGTTGTTGAGCGAGTCCTTGCCGGAGACGAACGGGGCACGGTAAGCGATGGCGCCGTCGTAGCAGGCCTCGGCGGCGCGGACGAGCGTGGCCAGGCGTGCGGGATCGTCGCACCCGGGCCAGCAGAAGTTGTCGAGCAGGGCGATGCGGTCGGGTTCCGCGCCGACGCAGACGACGTTGCGGATCGCCTCGTCGAGTGCGGCGAGGGTGGCCCAGTAGGAGTCGCCGTCGCGGGCCAGGGCGCGGGCGGTGGCCTTTTCGGCAAGGTGCGGGGCGAGGCCGCAACCCAGGGCGGCGCCGCGGTCACTGTCGAGTTTCGGTCGGATCACCGCCGCGTCGGAGGGGCCGTCCTGCTCGGGCCCGACAAGGGGTTTGACCGTCGATCCGCCCTGCACCTCATGGTCGTACTGGCGAATGATCCAGTGCTTGGAGGCGATGTCGGGGTGTCGCAGCAGGGCGATCAGTTGCTCGGCCAGGCCGGGGGGCGCCGGGCGTCGTCGCGGCGCGGTCGGGGTGACGCCGGGCGATGGCGGCGGTGGCGGTTGATCGACGGCCTGTCGCGTCGGCGTGGGCAGGCCCTCGTGCAGGAACGGCATGGCGAGCCGGCCGACTTCCCGGCCGTGGTAGGTCAGCACGAGGACGGGTTCGCCCGTGCCCGGGCCGTCGGCGTGGTAGCCGAACTGGCCGAGGTCGGCCAGGGGCACGTCCTCGGCCTCGCACAGCTCGCGCAGCCGGTCGACGCGATCGGGCGGGACCGCCAGCACCATGCGCTCCTGCGCCTCGCTGATCCAGACCTCGGTGTAAGTCAGGCCCTCGTACTTGAGCGGCGCGGCGTCGAGCCGCACGCACGCGCCCACGCGCTCGCCCATCTCGCCGACGGCGCTGGAGAACCCGCCGGCACCGCAGTCGGTGATGGCGTGGAAGAGCGGGCCGTCGGCCTCGTCACGGGCGCGGAGGATCACGTCGAGCATCTTTTTCTGGGTGATGGGGTTGCCGATCTGGACGGCGTGGGCGAACTCGTCGGCGTGCGCATCGGTGAGCTCGGCGCTGGAAAAGGTGGCGCCGTGGATGCCGTCGC
>CAYSIX010000011.1:21603-31581 GCA_964431205.1 uncultured Phycisphaeraceae bacterium | reverse complement strand
CGCGAGACTCAGGGTTCTCCCCAGGGGGTGACGTCACCCTGACACGGGGGTGACACAATGTAACACATTGTCAAGTTGTGATTTATGATTTTTGATTTGATGGAGGGGGTGGGGGGTGACATGGGTGAGGAGTCAGGAGGTAGGAGGTAGGAGATAGGAGGGGAGGAGTCGGGAGGGAAGGAGAGGAGGAGAGGAGGAGGCAGAAAGCGGGAAGCACGGAGACGACGCCGTGCGATCGCCAGATCACCCAATCGCCAAATCACCCAATGGCATCCGGTGGATCCGGCCGATCCGGTGATCGGGCTGCAACGGGGTGTGCGTGGATGGCCGTCGGCGTGGGATCGCTTAGCGGGTGACACGAAGTGTCCGCTGCCAGGGTTGACGATAGAAGGCAGAATGGGCGGTCAAGCGTGCGAAGTTCCAGGTGCCATGTTGAACGTCAGGCGGCGTGGGGGCGAGTGGACGTGCGCGCCGAGCCGGGGGAAGACGGGGCGTTGTGTGAGCGTCGCGACGCGCTGGCGGCGGAGCTGGGGCTGGGGGTGGAGGATTCGGGGGCGGCGATGTCGCTGGTGGTGACGCGATGGCGGCTGGAGCTGCGTGTGCACGAGGGGATCGGCGGGGAGTGCGACGAGCTGGCGGGTGGACGGGCGGTGGTGTCGGATCCGGGGACGCGGGACACGTCGTCGGGGGCGGGTCGGCGGCTGGCGCAGCCGCTGCTGCGTGCGGTGGGGATCCGGCGTGGCGAGCGGTGGCGGCCGGAGGTGATCGACGCGACGGCGGGTTGGGGCGAGGACGCGTGGCTGCTGGCGTCGGCGGGTTGCGGGGTGACGGCGGTCGAGCGTGACCCGGTGGTGGCGGCGTTGCTGGAAGACGGGTTTCGCCGCGCGAGCGCGGGGGCGGCGCGGGTCGGGGGGCGGTTGCGTGTGGTGCGTGCGGATGCGGTGTCGTACCTGGCCGGGCACGAGGCGGACGTGGTGTACCTGGACCCGATGTTCGCGCCGGGCCGCAAGACGGCGGAGCGGAAGCGGATGCGCGTGCTGCGGTGGCTGGTGGGCGAGGCGTCGGCGGAGCAGGAGGCGGCGTTGCTGAGCGCGGCGCGGGGGGCGGCGCGTCGGCGGGTGGTGGTCAAGCGGCCGCGTCGCGCGGGGGCGCTGGCGGGCGTCGAGCCGACGGCGACCCACGCCGGTCGCAGTGTGCGGTACGACGTGTACGCCTCGTGACGCGGAGGGTACGGTGTGTGGTGTGTATCGGTTGCGTGACGTGAGGCGGCGGGTGTCGGCGTCAGTGGCTGACAAGGTTCTCTTCGAGGCGGCGCAGGTGCGTGCGGGCGGCGCGTTCGCGTTCTTCGTCGAGCTCGTGATAGCCGAATCGCACCTGATAGAACAGCTCGGTCAGGGCGAGGACGGGATCGAAGCGCATGGGATTGGCCTCGGCGAGCTCATGGGCGAAGGCGTAGGGGGACTGCCAGGCGGGGCGCTGATAGCCGTGTCGTTCGAGCAGGTCGAGCATGACGAGGTAGAAGCGCAGGCGTCGGGCCAGGGCGCGGCGTCGATCGGGCGGCGCCTTTCGCAGTTGGAGGGCGGCGAGGCGGCGTCGGCGGATCAGGTGCAGGCGGAGCAGGCCGATGACGGCGGCGCCGAGGACGAGCACGACGGCGACGGCCAGGCCGATCTGCAGGCCGTGGAACCGCCAGCGGACGGCGAGGGCGTCCAGCTCGCGCACGCCGCGGTCGACCCATGCCGACCAGGAGGTGCCGCTATCGAGTCCGACGCGGTCGCGCAGCTCGTTCATGACCGCGGCGCGTGTGGAGCGGTCGTAGGCGACGACGGCGCGCAGCCACTCGAACTCCAGGTGCTCGTACAGCTCACGCAGGCCGGTCAGGCGGGTGCGTGCGACGCGGTGCTCGTTGTTGACCGCCAGCGGCGGGGTCGCGTCGAAGGTCTTCCAGCCTTCGCCCGGGCCGCAGTGGACCTCGGTCCAGGCGTGGGCGTTGCTCTGTCGGACGACGTAGTACCCGCCGATGCGGTTGTACTCGCTGGCGCGGTAGCCGGTGATGACGCGGGCGGGCATGCCGATCGATCGGGTCATCGCGGCCAGCGCCGAGGCGAACAGCTCGCAGTGCCCTCGGCGGTGATTGAACAGGAACTCGATGACCGGCTCCTCGCGCTCGCGGACCGGGGGGTTGTCCAGGGAGTAGCTGAACTGATCGCGCAGGAAGTGCATGAGGACGGTGGCGATGCGTTCGTCGTTGGGGCTGTGTCGCAGCGAGGGGTCGCGCGACAGGCCGTGCTTCTTGAGGATCTGTTGGACCAGGGCGAGGATGCGGCCGCGTTGGATGGACCAGCCTCGGGCGTAGTCGTCGGGGTCGATGGCTGGGGGCACGTCGCGGCGTGGCCAGCGTGGGTATCGCTGGACGAGGGGGATCGGCTCGAACAGGTAGCGGTCGGTGAGGTCGGACGGAGCGTTGAGCGGTGCGCGGATGGTGTAGACGACAGCGCCGGGGATGTTCTCGCCGGAGGCCAGTTGTTCGTCCAGCGGGTTGTAGATCACGCGTTCGAGGTGGTCGCTGCTTATGGCGACGGGCGGGTGCATGCTGAACAGGGTCTGATAGCCGACCTGCCGGAGGGTGAGGGTGGCTTCGAGCATCGGCGCGTCGTCGATACGGATGAGCCCGACGCCGTCTGCGTCCAGCCGCAGCGTCTGATCGAAGGCGGCGGCCTCGGCGCTGCGGGTCCAGGTGTGGGTCTCGGTGTTGTACTCGTCGAGCGCGGCACCGCGGAGCAGCCAGGGTCGGCCGTCGTGCCCCACGTCCGAGCCGTGCAAGGAGACGCGCAGGTTGAGCACCGGCTCCTTGCGACCCTCGCCGGCGGGCGGGGCGGCGAGGCGCACCTGCTGGTTAAACCCCACCTCCCGGCGGGCGAGGCTGGCGGCCTCCTCGTCCGGCAGCCGACTGTCCTGCCGCGGCGTCAGCACGAACACCACCACCGCGATCGCGGCACAACCCACGCCGACCCCCGCCGTCGTCAGGCGCAGGTGCCAGCGGTAACCCCGTCCGATCACCGGTTTCAGCGGAGTGGGATCACCCGCCGCCTCCGTCGCGCCCATCGCCAGCCGGCTCCGCTCAGCCACCTGGTCCGCCGCCGACTTCATCTGGAAGTGCAGCACCGTGACCAGCCCCAGCACGCAATACGCCGCCAGCAACGCCCCGTACAGCATCGACACGCTCAGGATGCTCGCCCCGATCATCAGCAGCAGGCTCAGGACCAGAATCTGCGCGTGGTCGCGGTTCGTCTTGCGCGCGTACAGCAGCAGCACCTGCAACCACATCGTGAAGTGGCCCATCGCCAGCACGACGTTCGCATTCATCCTCAGGTCGATCAGCAGCCACGCGACCGCCACGAGCGAGCCGGCGTTCAATGCCCACCGCGGCAGCGGCCGCCCGTTCGGCCCCTCCGCCACGTACTGCGAGAGCACGCAGAACGCGCCCGCCAGCAGCAGCAGCCCCGGGTTGCGCTCGGCGATGCAGAACGCGATCACCCCCAGCAACACCTGGGCGAAGACGAGCTTCGGGAACCGTGTCTGCAGGTCACCCATCGCGCGGCAGCTCCGTCGGTGGCAGCGAGCGGTCAACGTCGTTGAGGATCATGTCTCGACGACGCTCGGGCGCCGCGGCAACCCGCTCCGCCCCGCTCTGCGAGCCGAACGCTTCCTCCAGCTCGCGGCGACGCGTCCACGGCCGGGCGCGTCGCGGCAGCCAGTGCGGCTCGCCCGCCGTCTCCCCGTGGATCAGCGACGCGGCCTCGTTCGGGCCCAGCGTGATCAGGCCCGCCTCGGCGAAGCGGGGCGGCTGGCCGCAGTGGATCACGACGCTGGGTTGACCCAGCCGCGGCGCCCGCGTGCCACGGTCGCGCGGTGGCGCCAGGCGCGCCAGCGCCTCGAGCAGGCGCGTGCGGTGCGGCAGGCTGTGGTGCAGGGGGATCGCCACGCGCGGCTCGCCGGCAACCTCCAAACCGACCTGGTACCCGAGCTGGTACCCCTCACAGATCAACGAGGCGGCGAGGCTGATCGCCCGCTCACGCACCTCGTGCCCCTGCGATCGCCCCTCGGTGTCGGCCCGGTCATCAGGGCTCGACTTGGGGAGAAACAGGTCCAGCCAGACCAGCAACTGTGGCGGGTCCGGCTGGGTCAGGTCCTTGGCCACCAGCACGTCGTTGCGAGCGGTGTGCTTCCAGTCGATCAGACGCAGGCTGTCGCCGGGTCGATACGGTCGGACGCCGAAGAACTCCTCGATCCCTCCGCCGCGCTCGCGGTGAAGCCGGCCGTTCGGCTCGGCCCGCGTGAGCGTGTGCAGCCAGTGGCGGTTCACACGCAGCAGTTGCGGAAGAATCAGCACTTCCTGCGGTTGATACCGCCGCACCACCTTGCGCAACACCCCGAAGGGAAACGCCGTCTCGACCAGCACGTGCTCGAACTGGAGAACCCCGCGGCGCAGCGGCCGGGACGGGGCCTCGGCCTGAGCCGTCTGGCCCGGGCCCAGGTGCATCACCCACGCGTGCGGTGCGCCGCGCAGCCGCGGCGGCCCGTCGCCGTCGCCGGCACCGGGCGTGGCACGCGACCCACGCCGGCCCCAGCCCTCGCGGATCGTCACGCTGAACACCGGCAGCCACGATCCGTTGGTCAGTTGATACCGCAGCACCAGCGTCCCGTCCGCCACACCGTGGCCCACCGGCAGCCGCACCACCGTCAGACCCCTCAGCGCCTGCCACGCGTACACCACCGACACCACCACCCCGCCGATCATCAGCCCCAACGACCAGAACAGCAGGTTCGCCTGCGTGTGGATCGCCGCGCCCAGGATCAGACCCGTCACCACCAGGTAGATCAGCCCGCTTCGCCCGATGCGGACGGAGGCGACGTGCGCGGCTTGTTTCGGGTTGCTGCCCATCGGGGTGCGGACTCGGCGGCGGGCGGAAGCTCGATCGGGCGAGCGGCTCGTACCGTCAACGGTTAACGATAGGGCTCGCCCAGACGCATCGTCTCCTCCAGGAACGTCTCGCCGGGAACACCCACGTCCCGACCCGGTGCCAGCACGACGAGAACCCGCTTGCCCGACCCCGGCAGAGGGAACGTCTCGATCGCGGACTTGTGCCCGGCCAGTTGACCGATCACCTGCACCTCGTACTCCAGCAGGCCCGCCCCGGTGACATCGATCGGGACCTCGAACCAGCCGTCACCGTCGGCCATCCGCGTCGGCATCGCCTGGCGGTTGAGCCGCTCCGGATCGATCGTCGTGCGCAGCACCGCGTTGGGCAGGCCCGGCGCCTCACGCAGCCGCGGGTCGTCCTTCGAGACCACCGTCACCGTCGAGTACGAGCCCTCGATGACCCGGCCGCGCAGCCGATACCCGCCGCACCCGACAAGCGCCGGCACCAGCAGACCGATCACGACAATCACAAGGGCCTGACGCATGGTTCGTACGGGGCGCATGCTCATGGTACGTCCACCGCAGCTCGGCGGGTCACGTCGTCGATGGCTCGTCCGTGTTCGCCGGTGTCGCCGCACTTCGGCCCGCCTTGAGCTCCTCAGCCTTGGGCAGATCCTTCAGGCTCGCCAGCCCGAACACTTCCAGGAACGCCTTGGTCGTGCCGTAGAGCATCGGTCGGCCGATCTCCTCGGCTCGGCCGACGATCTTCACCAGACGCCGGTCCATCAGGCTCCGCAGGACCTCGCCGCACGCCACGCCTCGGATCGACTCTATGTCAGCCCGCAGGATCGGCTGGCGGTAGGCGATGATCGCCAGCGTCTCCAGCGCCGCCGGGCTCAGCCGCGACTGCGACCGCGATTGCGTCAGCGACGTCAGCACCTCGGCATACTGAGGCAGCGTGCGGACCTGCCACCCGCCGGCGACCTGCTCGATTCGGAAGCTGCGGCCGGTCTTCTCGTAAAGCTCGTTCAGCGCCGCCACCGCCTCCTGCACCGCCTTCGACCCCACGCTGAGCACTTCCGCCAGCTTTCCCGCCGGCAACGCCCGGTCACTGGTCAGCAGCGCCGCCTCGACCCGTCGGCCCAGTTCCTCGCCATCGGGCGGCTGCGCCCGGTCGGTCGGCCTCGACGCCGTCGGCCAGGCCCCTTCACCCGGGGCCGGCGCCGCATCATCCTTATCCTCTTCGCTCACCCGTTGGTCCTGGAGCATGGGCCCATTCTACGGGATCGGTGGCCCGACGGACATGGCGGCCGAGACAACCCCGCGGTCCACGCGCGACCGTGCGTTCAACGCTGCGGGCCGGTGGCGTCCCGGTGCAACCGGGCCGTGCCCCATCGCTCGGCGCCGGATGACGAGCCGCGGAAGATTGCCGTCTCGCGGCCGGTCTCGCGCGCGTATCGATCCGCGATGCCCGCCACCGCCGGGTACGCGTCGGGCCGGCCGAGCACCGCCACCGTCCCGCCGCTGCCGCCGCCGGTGATCTTGGCGCCAAACAGACCCGCGTCGAGTCCGGCGGCGCGCACCAGCTCGACGAGCCCATCCGTGCCCTCGCTGCCCAGCCCGCACGCCGAGTAGCTGGCGTGCGACTGATACATCATCTCACCCAACAGACGGCACGTCTCGTCGTCGGCATCGTTCCGAAGCAGCTTCGCGAAGCATCGAATGCGGTGATGCTCGCCGATCGGATGCGCCGTCGCGGCCCGGACCGGGTACTCGATCGCCGGCGAAACGCGGGTCACCGGATCGGTGATGCCGCCGAACCGGTCGAGGAATGCCCCACCGCGCATCGTGATCGGCACGCGATCGCGGATCGCCGCCCACTCGGACGGCGTGACGTTCGCCAGGTACCCGCCCCAACGCCGATCGTCGACGCGGACGGCGCCATCCTCGAGCGATTCAACCGGCAAGCCGGCCCGCTCGGCGATCATGCGGCAGCCCATGAACGCCGCGGTCCGCACGATCCCGTAGTCGGCGCCACCGACCGCGTGGCGGATGCCCGAGTCGATGCCCCAGACGCGCAACCGCTCGGGCAACTCGATCTGCCCGAGGATCGTGCCGGGCTGGCAGAGCAGCGCGAGCAGGCGATCCTGTTCGCCGCACGCCGCGGTCATCTGATCCATCAGGCCGCAGGGGGCGCCCACGACGCGGTTCTCGACGACCTGACACAGCCGCGCGAGCGACGGAGCGTCGAGCGTTACGTCCCACAGGGCGGTGACCGCCCGCATCACGGCGACCTCCAGCGCCGCCGAGGAACTCACACCCTTGCCCTCGGGCACGTCCGACCCGATCAGGATGCGCAGCCCGCTGCAGGGCGGCGTGACGCCCCCGGTGGCAAGCGCGCTGACCACGCCGCCGACATAGGCCGACCAGTGAATCGCCGCGTGCTCGGCGAACCAGGCGCGCGGCTTCGCCAGGTCGCGCTGCTCCAGCACCCCCAGCGGCAGCTCCGCCTCGCGCACCGTGTGGCCGGGCACGATGCTGCGCACGCGCACCACCGCATCACGCGTCGCCTGCACCGCGGCGAACGTCGCCTCGGCGATCGGCATCTGAAGCACGAGCGACCCGCTGTAGTCCGCGATCCCGCCCATCACGTCCAGCCGCCCGGGCGCCCGGGCCACCACGACCGGCTCAGCCGCCTCGAACCAGTCGCGCTGCCGCGCCAGTGTCTGGCAGAACGCGGCAAAGTCGTCCGTGCGGATGTGCGGCGGGCGTGTGATCCGCAAACCTAAGCCTCCAGCAGGTTCCGTCGGCGAAGGGCGTGTTGCAGCGCCGGTTCGACCTGTCGGCGGATGCGGTCGTTGGCGTACCCGACCCACGCCACGTCGGACGTGACGTTCAGCGGCGCGTCGAGCGGCCGACCCGCCGGGTCCGTGACGATCACGCCCAGCTCTTCGGCGATCAGCATCGTGCACAGGTCGTACGGATGGCAGCACAGGGGCGTCGGCAGGCGTCGCTCGGTTAACACCGGTCTCATCAATGGACGCAGGTCGGCGACGTAGCGGTCGTGGCCAGCCATGAGCTCGTAGAGCTGCCCACCGGTCGAGGCGTACTGGTCCTCGAAGCAGAGGGCCTTGCCGGCGGCCTGCGGCCCGAGCGTGTCGCGAACCACGTCGTCGTCGATCGCGGCCAGCACGTCCCGCGCGCCGGGGAAAAAACGCGCGAGCCCGGCGCAGCCGTGCAGTATCGACGGGGCCCCCGACGGGCTCAGTCGCAAGGGCCTGGCCTTGCCGGTCACTCGGTCGAGGCGCCGTGCTCGGACGCCGCCGCCCCCGCGTCGGGCCCAGAGCTGGTCCGCCAGGTGCTGCTTGACCAGCGGGATCTCGGTCTGCACCGCAAGCTCGATATCGCGCAGCGATGTCTGGTCGCCACGATTCGGCGCGACCCCGGTGAGGACCCAGGCGCTACGCTTCTGGTACATCAGCCCTCGGGTCCCGTCGATCGGATCGACGATCACACGCCACCGGGCCCGCGCGGGGTCGGCGTCTCGAGGCAGCGTCACGGCTCCGCCCTCGATCCCTTCGGCGATCAGCACCATCGGTTCGGCCGCCGCCAGACGCGACAGCTCCTCGATCAGCACGCGCTCACTGATCCGGTCGATCGCGTAGATCGTGTCGCCCTCGTCGTCGCAGACGACCTCGGCGAGCGCGGCCTCGGCCTGGCTTTCACACGCCGCGACCACGCCGTCGCAGATCCGCGCGTGCAGCGCGACGATCACCTCGAGCCAGCGGTCGTGAGGGTGGGTTTCTTCAACCATGGTGCCGGTGTGCTGCCGGATTGAGGTTACTCGGCCTTCTTCGGCCCTGAGTCGTGGGACAGACGGTCATGATCAAGCGTGTAGTGCGTGTCGGCGACGGACCGCAGCTCCGCCGCCTTGTCCTCCGGCCACGTGTCGCTGAGGAAGCTGCCGCCGCCGATCTCCGGCCCGGCCAGGTGCTTGCGCAGCCCCGGCTTGCGCAGCGGCGGGTACAGCTCGACGTGAAACCCGAATCCCCGGTGCTCCCGCCCATCGCTCGGCGCCTGATGCAACGCCATGACGTACGGCATCGCCGTTCGCCACAGGTTGTCCAGACGGATCAACGCTTCACGCAGGGCCCGCGCCATCGCCAGCACCTCCGCCTCGTCCAGCGCCGCCACGTCCGGCACGACACGCCGCGGCGCGACGAACAGCTCGTACGCGTACCGCGCAAAGTATGGCACGAATACGACCGCCCCGTCGTTGGCGCACACCACCCGTCGGCCGTCGGCCAGCTCCGCCTCCAGGATGTCCGCCAGCAGGGCGCGGCCGGTCTCGCGATAGTGTCGCGCGCACGTCCGCGCCTCGTTCTCGATCGTCTTGAACACGAACCCGGTGCCATAGATCTGGCCGTGCGGGTGCGGGTTGGACACGCCGACCGCCTTGCCCTTGTTCTCAAAGATCAGCACGTGGTTGACCCCCGAACGTTCGCCCAACTCGCGGAACTGCGCCTGCCACGCCCGGATGACCGCGGCCACCTGTTCGACGGACATCTCGGCGAGCGTGACGTGGTGACGCGGGTCGTAGCAGATCACTCGGGCGACGCCGGCCGCGGGTGCGCTGCGGTACACCCCGCGCGGGTCGGGCGGCTGTGTTGTGTCCCGAGGCGCATCCGGCCCGACACACGGGTGATCGTTGTCAAACACGTACACCCCGTGATATTCAGGATTGCACACCCCGCTGATGCGCGCGTTGCCCGGGCAGAGCTGACAGGTCGGATCGTGCGCCGGGGGCTGCTCGTCACGGCCCGCCATGGTCTCCCCCGCCCACGGCCGATCCTGACGATGAGCCGCCAGGATCACCCATTCCTCGCGTAGCGGATGCCACCGCTGTTCCCACTTGACCGGTGGTTCGACCATGTGGGCAGACTACACGACGAGCGTCTGCAGCGCCCTCCGAGCGGACCGACCCGCCGGCCCGTGACGTCTGCGGCCATCGGGATGGCGACCACCGAGAACCTGATCGAGCACGCGACGAGTGG
>CAYSIX010000011.1:0-21593 GCA_964431205.1 uncultured Phycisphaeraceae bacterium | reverse complement strand
GTAGCCGCCGAAGGACATGTTGATCACGTCGGCGCCGTTCTCCACCGCGTAGTAGATGGCCTCGGCGATGTCGGATGAAGCCAGCACGCCGCTGTACTGGGCGGCGATGCAAAAGGCCCGGATCGCCTACGCCCGCCTTTGCGACGCGGACAAGCAACGGATCCTGTACGACAGCGCGGCGGAGTTGCTGGGGCTGTGACGGCCGGCCGCGGTTACGATCGATAGGGCGAGGCCGCGGGCGTACCGGCGGGGACGTCGGCGACCAGACCGGCAAAATAGGTGCCGAGCCCCACCACGTCCGCCCCGAGGCTGATGAACCGGTAGCCCTCGTCTATCAGCTCGTGCATGGTCGCGGGCGACCCGGGGACGCCGGCGAACTTGCCGTGCTGGACCGCCGCCCGGGCGACGCGTCGTCTCGCCTCGTCGATCCGCGGGTCGTTCATCTGACCCGGGATGCCCAGGGCCTGGCTGTAGTCCCCGGGGCCGAAGAAGAGCATGTCGATGCCCTCGACCTGCGCGATCCGATCCACCTCATCCACAGCCGGCGGGTCCTCGATCTGTGCGATCACCAGCTTCTGCGTGTTGCTGTGCTCGATGTACTCGGCCAGGTCGACCGTGGCGTAGGCGCCGTCCGCGTTGCCGCCGTCCAGCGGGCGCTGGCCCAGCGGGTAAAACCGGGTCATCCGCACGATTCCCGCCGCGTCCTGCGCCGACATCACGTGCGGCACCATGATGCCCGCGGCGTCCATCTCCAGCGGGCGCACGAGGTCGGAGTAGCTGCCTCGCGGCACGCGGACGATCGCCTCGATCCCCCGCGCGTGCGCCGCCCACACGCCCCGTTCCAGGTCTCGGATCGAGTTGGCCACATGCTCGCTGTCCAGCCACACGCAGTCCAGCCCGCTGATCGCCGCGATCTCCACCACACGCGGGTCCGCCAGGTTCAGCTTCACGCACCGCACCACCTCACCGCTTCGCAGCTTCTCCAGCACTCGGTTGTTCCGCAGCTTCTCGCTCAAGTCAACACCTCCCGCAGCGCCACCCGCACGCCGCCACGCTCGCGGCTCTCGATCCCGCCGATCACCATCGCCATCAGCTCACGCGTCTGGTCATAGGATACGGCCTCTTCGCCCGTGCGGAGGTAGCGCACGAACGCCTGCAACTGCGTCTTGAACGCGTCGAACGTGTCGCTCAGCCGCGCGTCCAGCACGCCCTCGGTCCCGGCGATCTGCAACTGCCCGAACGCGCCGTACAGGTCCGCCGTCGTGACCAGCACCAGGTCCACGCCCGCCCGGTGGCGCACGTGCACGACGTTGGCGTTGGCGTCGCCCGTGTTGACGACCCACTCGTACCCGCCGGCCGACAGCAGCGGGTACGCCGCCTCCAGGGCGTGAATGCCGTACCGCTCCCAGCTCTTGGCCATCAGCACTGTCACGGCGCGCAACTCACCGACCTCACCCACGCGCTGCCGCAGCGCGGTGTACTCCCGCGCGTACCGCATGCAACTGGTCGAAAGGAATCGCTTGCCCTCGCGACGCCACTGGGTGAATTGCCGCAGGCCCTCGCGGTTGTCGGTCAGTGGCTTGTCGATGAACGCGGGCAGATCGGCCTCGAAGAACGGCCGCACCCGCTCGACGTGCTCGTGACCGATGTCCGTCGCGATCACCACCGCGTCCACGTGTCCGATCACGTCCTCGGGCCGGTCCACGACGTGGGGCACACGCGCCGTCGCGGCGACACGACGCGCGTCCTCGGGCCGATCGCACCAGACGTGCGTCACGCGCACCCCCGGCAGGCCCAGCGCCTCGGCCGGCTGCCGATCCAGGTACTGGCTGATCGCCGGGTAGCCGCACTCGGCCATCAGCCGCTTGTCGTACCCGCCGTTGATGATCGCCGACCAACTGAACGGGTGGCCGTTGCCGTCGACCATCCCGAGCATGGCCAGACGGACGTCGTCCGGGTTCGAAATCAGGGGTTCAGGCACGGACTAATCCTGTTTCAACAGCTTGCCGTCTCCCGCAGCTTGGCGATGATCCGCTCGGGGCTGTGTCGTTCTCGTCCACATCGCTCGCTCACGGGTAGTCTTCTGGCTTCGCAGCCGGTTGGGACTTTCATGGCACATGGCTCCACTCTTGGGCAACCGGTCACGTGTTTACTTGGCTGTGTAGCCGCCGTCGACAACGAGATTCGCTCCCGTAACGTACGCCGAGGCGTCGGAGGCGAGGAAGACGACGGCGCCCTTGAGGTCGTCATCGCCGGCCATGCGGCCGAGGAAGGTTCGGGCGTTGTAGCGTTCGATGAACTCGGGGGACTGGTTGCTGAGGAACCCGCCGGGGCTGAGGGTGTTGACGCGGACGCCGCGGGGCCCGAGGCGGGCGGCGGCGTAGCGGGTGAGCTGAAGCATGCCGCCCTTGTGGAAGAAGTAGTCGGCGGGGCTGTCCATGCCCAAGCCCTCGTAGAGCGTGAAGTCGGGCCCGACCATGCCCTGGATGGAGCCGATGTTGATGATGCTGCCGGCGTTTCGCTCGGCCATGGCGTCGCCGAAGACGCGCGTCATGTGGTAGACGCCGACGGCGTTGACGCGCATGCTCTCGGTGAACGCGTCGATCGGGTCATTCCAACCCTTCATCGGCCGCAGGACGGCGTTGTTGACCAGCACGTCGACCCGGCCGTGCGCGTCGAGCACGCGGTCGCGCAGGGCGGTGATGGAGTCGGGCTCGCCCTGGTCGAGGGGCATGGCGGCGGCGCGGAGCCCGCGTGCGGTCAGCTCCGCGACGACCTCCTCGAGGTTGGCCACGTTGCGGCTGGCCATGACGGCGGTGGCGCCGGCCTCGGCCAGGGCCTCGACGATCTGCCGGCCGTAAAGCCCCGCGCCGCCGCTGACCACGGCGACGCGACCGTCGAGTCGGAATCGATCGATTATGGACACGTCGCTTGCTCCTTCCGGGCGGGTTCGTGATCGGCGGCGATACGCTGCCAGGCGCCGCCGGCGTCGGCCGACGCCAGTATCGCGCGGTTGACCCGCAGGGTCTGAAGGCCCTCCTCGAGCGTGCACAGCGGGGCGCGGCGTCGCTCGAGCGCGTCGAGGAACGCCTGCGCCTGCAGGGTGAACCAGTCGTCGCGCTCAACGATCGGCGCGGGCTGGTCGTGCCAAGCGCCGTCGGGTTCGGTCATCCAGCGCCAGGCGTGGCGATTCGGCAGGAAGTCGCACGTGCCGCGCGTGCAGACGACGCGGAAGAGGGTGTCGTTGGGCGCCTGGTGCTGGTTCAGGCTGTAGCAGGCCATGACCTGATCGTGCGAGGCGAGGGCGTGGACGGTGTCCTCGACTTCGACGCCGTCGAGCACGAGGTGATCGGCCTGAGCCAGGACACGGCGAACGGGCCCGACGAGCCACTCGGCGGCGTTGACCAGGTGGGTCAGGGCGTCCTGGATGGCGCCGCCGCCCTGGGCGCGGTCGGCGTAGTAGATGTGGCGGTAGGCCGGCCGGTGGTGGGGAAAGTGCTGACCGGCGACCACGACGAGCTGGACGGGCTCGCCGAAACGGCGTTCGAGCACGGCGGCGCGCATGGCCTCGAGGGCCGGGTGGGCGCGGTAGACGTAGGCGACGCCCGCGATCAGGCGCTTCTCCTCGACGAGCCGTTGCAGGCGCGGGACGTCTTCGTCGTCGAGGGCGAGCGGTTTCTCGATGAGCAGGTGGGCGCCGGCGTCGGCGGCGGCGAGCGCGAGGGGCACGTGCAGCGGCGCGGGCGTCGCGATGACCACGGCGTCCCACCCGGCGGCGAAGGCCCCGGCGGGGTCGGCGAACTTGTGTTCAAGTCCGTACGTGGCGGCGACCTGGTCGCGCCGCGCCTCCATCGGCTCGCAGACGCCGACAGCCGCACGCCCGGTGCGTAGCAGGCATCGGATGTGCCGCTCGCCGATGGATCCGGCGCCGACGACGAGCACGCGATGGGTCATGGGCGGTTCCTTGCGTGTGTGGGGGCGGGGTGGCGTGCGGTCATCGGCCGCGGTCGAGTGCGAGCGGCAACGGTCATCGGCTGGCGACCCCCTCGTGCTCGCGCGGCGCGGCGGCCGTCGCGGCCAGCTCGACGGTTTCGTGCCCGGCGGCCGAGGCGAGCGCGGCATCAAAGATCTCGTGGCTGACCGCGACCTCGTCAGGGCGGACGCAGCCGGCGAAGCGGTGCGGCGTCTCGCCGGTGGTCAGCTCGTGGCAGTAGGCGGCCCACATCTGCTGGATGGCGTCCGTGAAGCCGAACTCGAAGATCGCGCCGGTGATGGTGGGGTAGGTCGGCGAGAAGCCGGTCTGAACGGCCTGCCAGGTCTGGGTCTTGTTTTCATAGCGGAGCAGGTGGAGGGTGCCGGGGTCGCGGGTGTTGAAGCGTGCGGAGGCCTCGGTGCCGAGGATCTCGACGTACCAGGAGTTGGTTTCGCCGGGCGCGATGCGGTAGGTGCGCAGGGACCATGGGAAGGCGTGGCCGGTGGTTGGGTCCTCGGCGTCGATCAGCAGCGTGGCGTTGTCCCAGGTCTCGCAGGGCACGCGCTTGGAGCTGCCCTTGGCCTCGGGGCGGTCGGGCATGAGGTTGCTGAGCACGGCCGAGACGCGTCGCGGGCGCCACCCGGCGCGCAGCGGCACGTGGCAGGCGTGCATGCCCAGGTCGCCGATAACGCCGTAGGCCCCGTTCTTGTCGATCATGCGTTTCCAGTTGATCGGCTTGTCGGGGTCGAGGTCGGACGAGTGGAGGAACCCGGTGTCGACGGAGATGACGCGGCCGAACGCGCCGGCGTCGATCATGCGGCCGACGCGCTGGACCGCAGGAAAGAACGGGAACTGCGAGACGCAGCGGACGAACCGGTCGGGGTGGTCGGCGATGGCGCGGCTGATCGAGCGGTTGGCGTCGCGGTCGATGCCGAACGGTTTTTCGCCCATCAGGTGCTTGCCCGCCCCGAGCGTCGCGGTGTAGACCTCGTCGTGCAGGTGGTGCGGCAGAGCCACGTAAACGGCGTCGACCGCGTCGTTGGCCAGCAGCTCGCGGTAGTCGTGGGTGTATTGGGTGACCGACGGGAAGTGCTCGCGGAACCACGTGAAGGGCTTGTCCGAGCGGTTGCAGACGGCGACGACCTCGGGCCGCGCCGGGGGATCGAGCAGGTGGCACCAGCGCGCGGCGGCGCTGGCGAACTCGCGGCCCATGAGCCCGCAACCGATGATGCCGAAGCGGATCGTCTTCATCAGGCGTACCCCAGCTCGCGGGCGGTCTCGCCGATGGCCTCGTCGATGATGTCCAGGCCCTTGAGCAGCGTGTCCTCGTCCATGACGATGGGCGGGCTCATGCGCAGGATGTGGCCGGCGGGGATCCATGCCAGCCCGCGCGTGAAGGCTTTTTGATAGACGAGCTTGCCCGCCTCGTCCAGCGGCTCCTTCGTCGATTGGTCCTTGACCAGCTCGATGCCCATGAGGCAGCCCTTGGCGCGGACGTCGTCGACGATCTTGTGCTCGGCGAGCATCTGGTTCATGCGTTGCTGAGCGACCTCGCCGAGGCGCAGGGCGTGGTCGAGCAGACCCTCTTCCTGGATCACCTCGGTCGAGGCCAGCGCCGCGGCGCAGGCCATGGGATTGCCGCCATAGCTGGAGCTGGCGCTGATCGACTCGAAGCTTTCCTTGTAAGGCTCGCGGACGGCGACGCAGGTGACCGGGAAACCATTGCCGAAGCCCTTGCCGATCGTCACCACGTCGGGCACGACGCCCCAGTGCTCCATGCACAGCCACTTGCCGCAGCGGCCCCAGGAGGCGAGGACCTCGTCGATCATCAGCAGGAGCTTGTGCTCGTCGCAGAACTTGCGGAGCTTGGGGAAGAAGTCGTCGGGGGGCATGATCGAGCCGCCCCAGCCCTGGATGGGTTCGAGGCAGAAGCCGGCCACGTCGCCGACGGTCGCCTTGTCCAGATACTGATCGTAGAAGCGAAGGTAGGCGTCGGTGTCGATCGAGCCGTCGGCCTTGGTCCACACGGGCCGGTACGTGTCGGGCCGGGGGACCATGTGACTGCCGGGGGCGCGGACGCGGCCGTACACCTGGCTGCGGATGTGCCCGAGCGACACGGAGCCGTAGCTCTTGCCGTGGTAGTCGTAGAAGCAGGAGACCATCTCGTTGCGGCCGGTCGCGGCGCGCATGACGCGCAGGCCGGCCTCAACGGCGGTCGTGCCCGAGTCGTAGAACTGGAAGCCGTTCAGGTCGCCCGGCAGGACCTCGGCGAGCTTCTCGCACAGCGCGGCCTTGACCGGCGTGGTGAAGTCGTGCGCGTTCATCAGCGTGTGCGCGTGCCGGGCGATGGCCTCGCTGATCTTTGGGTGGCAGTGCCCGAGCGTGGTGACGTAGATGCCGGAGGAGAAGTCGATGTAGCGGTTGCCGTCGACGTCGGTCAGGACGCAGCCCCGGCCGGACTCGAACGCGACCGGGAAGAGCTTGACCTGCCCGGACAGGCCCTTGAAGTATTCCGTGCACTTGTCGTGCTGGCGGCGGCTCTCCGGGCCCGGCGGCGGGACCGTGACGGCCGGCGTCTGGGAAAGGTCCACCCTTCCCCATTCCAGTGATGAAAAAGCGGTCGCTGTGGTCATGGCGTCAGTATCCCTTGTTCCAGTCGGGTTCGATGTCCTGTGCGATCGTCTCGGTGATGTAGCAGTCCGTGCGCAGCCGCTGGTGCAGCGAGCTGGGCAGCTTCGGCGTCACGGGCCCGTGGTAGCACAGCCGCGCGATCAGACGCTGCCACGCGGTCGTCGTCCCGTGCACGCTGATGCCGGCCATCTCGATGCGCGCCTTGGCGGCGACGACCTCGGCCGGCCCGATCGTCGCGGCCTTGGGCGGCACCGCCGACAGGTCCCCGCTCTTGCCCAGGCTCCCGTGCAGCGAGTTCTGCGCCAGCGTGAAGGGGCTGAGCGTGACGATCCGCGCGCCCATGGTCATCCACTGGTCCAGCGGCGCGTCGAACTCGGGCGCGTCCGGCTCGACGAACGCCACGTGCCCCGTCCAGCCCGGCCCGCTGTAGCAGATGTCGGCGCCGCCCAGGTCCTCGATCATCCGACCGTAGCCGTCGAGGTTCGAATCCGTCGGGCCCACGAACTGCTCGCGCGGCGGGCGCAACGACTCGTCGATCCGCTGCCAGAAGTACCCGTGCATCGCGCGCACGAACCCGAACGCCCAGTCCGGCGGCGCGATCTTGCCGTCCTGGTCGGCGTACTCGTCCATCGCGAAGCAGTGCAGGTGGGCGCAGTCGATCCGCAGGGCGTTGATCAGCCGGGCGACGTGGCGGTACGTCGGGTTCGGGTTCGGCAGGATCATCACGCACCGCCGCCCCGCCTCACGCGCCTCGACGATGCGACGGAGCATGTCCGCGACGACGATCGTCTCCAGCTCATCGTCCGGCACCACGCGGATGCGAAAGTCCGGGTTCGGGTGCTGCTCGATCTGATCGCGGCGAATCGCACGGCAGCGCGCGATCGCGTCGCGGTCCCGAAACGGCACGTGCGGCGATGGCTCAAACCGAAACGCGCTCACGCGCTCACCTCCCGCGGCTGCGAAGCCGCGTCGTACACGCACCGACCGGCCACCCACGTCTGCCGTACGTGCCGCTCGTCGCCGCGCTCGTCCCACAGCACCACGTCCGCGTCGGCACCGTGGCGCAGCGTCCCCTTGCCACTCAGACCGAGGATCCGTGCCGGCGTCTGCGACGCCATCCGCCAGACCTCGCGTTCGGGCACGTCCAGCCAGTGCAGCAGGTTCGACACGCCGCGGTCCATCGTCAGCGCGCTGCCGGCCAGCACGCCGTGCCGATCCGTGCCCGGCGCGTCGATCCGTGCCGCGTCACCCTGTCGGTTCCGGATCACCATGCCCCATGGCGACTCGTACACCCCATCGGGCAGGCCGGCGCCGATGTTGGCGTCGGTGATCAAGGCCACGCCCTGTGGCCCCTTGCACGCCAGCGCCATCCGGATCGCCGACGGGTCCACGTGCACCCCGTCGGCGATGAAGTCCACCGTCACGCGCTCGTCGGCGAGCACGACCTCCACCGCCCCGCACGGCCGCACGCCCGGCTCGGTCTGCTCCGGTACCGGGAAGACGTCGTAAAAGTGCGTGGCGTGACGCGCCCCCGCCTCGATCGCCGATTCGGTCTGCGCCACCGACGCGCGCGTGTGCGTGATGAACACCGCGACGCCCCGCTCGGCCAGCCGTTCGATCACGCCCAGGATGTGCGGCGTATCGGGGCTGATCGACATCGCCGCGACGCGTCCGCCCATCGCCGTCAGCAGGTCTTCCAGCAGCGCGACGTCGCCCGGCATCGTCGCCGCGCCCGCGCCGGGCAACGCCAGGAACGGGCCTTCCAGGTGAAACCCCGGGACTTGCGCGCCTTGCGACGCGTCAGCCGCCTCGGCGAGCTCGGCCAGCCGCGACAGGTGCTGCGGCGACATGACCCGGTACAGCGTCGGCGCCACGCAGGTGACACCGTACCGCGGCAGCTCGGCCAAGCCGGCACGCAATGCATCGGGGCCCTGCTCGAAGAGGTGATGGCCGATCCCGTGAACGTGCACGTCGATCAGCCCCGGCGTCAGGAGCCGCCCGCCGCCGTCAACCCGCTCCACATCCTCGCGCGTCTCGGCCGGGTCGATCGCCGTGATGCAGCCGCCGTCGATCAGCACGGCGGAACCGATCACCCCCTCGCCCGGCTCCATCACGCGCACGTTCTCGATCAGCATCCGCGTCATGTCAGGGCCCGCCCCTTCCCTCGGGCACGAGCACGTTCACGCCGGCGTCCGACAACGCCGCCCGCACCGAGGCATCGGCGGCCGAATCGGTGATCAAGCCCGTCCACTCGTACAGCTCGGCGAACCGCAGCAGGGCTTGTCGGCCCAGCTTCGTGTGATCCGCCACGATGTAGGCGCGGTCGGCCGAGCGCGCCATCGCCTGCAGCAACCGCGCTACCTCGGGCGAACCCGTGTACGCCCAGCCTTGGGAATCGACCGCGTCCGCGCCAAGAAACGCCACCTCCGCACGCAGCAGCTCCAGCGTCTGCTCGGTCAGGGCTCCGGCCAGGTCGGGCGTGTCCTTGCGCAGCACCCCGCCCAGCAAGATGACCTCGATGTCGTCGAGCCCGAAGAGCTCCGAGGCGATCGGCAGTGACGTGGTGATCACGGTCAGCGGCCCCCGCCCGCGAAGCCGCCGGGCGATCGCCAGCGTCGTCGTGCTCGAGTCCAGGAACACGTGCTGGCCGGGCTCGACCTGCTCGACCGCGATGCGGGCAATCGCGTCCTTGTGCTCGGCGTGCTCGCGCATCCGATCCAGGAAGCGGAACTCGAACGCCACACGCGCGCTGGGCGCCGCCCCGCCGCGTGTCCGCATCACCGTGCCCCGCTCGGCCAGTGCCTGCAGGTCCCGCCGGATCGTCATGCCGCTGACGCCGAACCGCGTGGCCAGGGCGTCGACGGCCTGCTCGCCGTCGCGCTCCAGCAGCTCGATGATCTGCTGGCGCCGCGTGTCGGGGCTGAGGGTTGCAACAGTCTGTTCAATCATGTTATAATGCGTTTATAATGAACACAACCGGCGGTGTCAATACCTCGACCGCTCCCATCTGCCCCCTGCACGCCGGCGCGGCGGAGCTGGACATCACGCCGACCGGCAGCGTGTTCCTTTATGGCTACCCCCACGTCGAACGCTACAGCACCGGCGTCCACGATCCCCTGCTGTGCTCGGCCCTGTGCCTGGACGATGGCGCGCATCGCGCCGTCTTGATCGCCAGTGACCTGATCTGGCTGCCCAAGGCGATGATCGACCGTTGCCGTGACCGCATCGCCGGGACGCTGAACATCCCCACCGCACATGTCCTGGTCACCGCCAGCCACACGCACTCCGGCCCCGTGACCGTGCGCATGCTCTCCAACGAGGCCGACCCCGCCGTGCCCGAGCCCGATCCGGGGTACCTCGATTGCGTCGAAGCGGCCATCGTCGAGGCCGCGACGCGCGCCGCCACCGACCTGCGCCCGGCCCGGCTCGAGTACGCGGTCGCCGACGGCCGGCCGCTGGGCACCAACCGTCGCGATCCGAACGGCCCGGCGATCCCCGACGTCCCCGTCTTCGCCGCCCGCGACGCCGCCGATGACTCGCTGATCGCCCTGATGGCCGTGGTCAGCATGCACCCGACCGTCCTGCACGAGGACTCGACGCTGATCAGCGGCGACTTCCCCGGCCTGGCGCGACGCCACCTCAAGGCCGACTTGCTCGGGCCCGACCGACCCTTCGTCTATCACATGGGCGCCAGCGGGAACCAGAGCCCGCGGCACGTGACCCGCGGCAATACGCCGGCCGAGGCGGATCGGCTGGGGCGGGCACTCAGCGACGCGATCCAGGCCGCGCTGCGATCCGCGCGACCGCTCGAGCCGCGCCTCGCGATCGAAGAGGACGAGGTTCGACTGCCGCTGCGGCGCCTGCCGTCGGTCCGCGAGGCGATGCAACGAACCAGCGCGGCCAAACGACGTCTGAACCAGTTGCAGGACCGTGGCGCAGACCGCGCCGCGATCCGCACCGCGGAGGTCGACTGGTTCGGGGCCGAGGAGACGCTGACGCTGGCCCGCGCCGCCGAGGTTGGTCGCGTCGAGGCCGTCGCCGAGTCCTGCCTGCCCGCGCGGGTTCAGCTGCTCGACATCGGCGGCGTGCGGCTGTTGGCCTGGCCCGGGGAGGTCTTCGTCGAGTTCGCCCTCGAAGCCGCCGCCGATCACGACGCCACGCACGTGATCACCCTGGCCAACGGCGAGCTTCAGGGCTATCTCGTGACCCGGCAGGCGGTCAGTGAGGGCGCGTACGAGGCCGGCAACGCCCTGTTCGCCAGCCCCGAGAGCGGACGCATCCTCGTCGAAGCAAGCCGGCGACTGTTGGCGCGCATGGGTGCGCCCGAAGGAACCCGCGTGTGACCGTTGTCCTGACCTTCGATCTCGGCACGACGTTCTTCAAGGCCGCCCTCTTTGACGAGCAGGAACAGCTACTCGCGCTGGCACGGTGTCCGACACCGACCAACACGCCTCATCCCGGCTGGGCCGAGGTGGATCCGACCGCATTCCGCGAGGCGATCGTCCACCTCGTGACGCATCTGCGCGAGCAGGACCGCCCCGCGCTGAACCGTGTCCGTCAGGTGTGCTTCGCCACGCAGACCAACAGCTTCGTGCTGCTCGACGATGCCGACCAACCCATCACGCCGATCGTCCTCTGGAGCGACCGACGTGTCGACCGCCTGCCCAGCGAAGTCGAGCGGATGACCCACGACTTGGACTTCTATATGCGAACGGGCGTCCCGTCACTCAGTCCGCTGTTCATGGGCGCGAAGCTCGCCTGGCTGCGCCAACACGACGCCTCGCTCTGGCGTCGGGCGAAGAGGCTGTGTCTGATCGGCGACTACCTGACCCTATGGCTCACGGGTGAACACGTCACCGAGGCCGGAGCGGCGGGCCTGACCGGGCTGATCGACATCCACGCGTTGACGTGGCGGCCGAACGCCGTCGCCGTGCTCGGCCTGAACAACATCACACTGCCGAGGATCGATCGCGCAGGGGCGCGAGTCGGACGGATACGACCCGAAGTCAGCGCCGCGCTCGGCCTTGCCCATGACAGCGAGCTGACCCTCGGCTGCCTGGATCAGTACGCCGGGGCCGTCGGGGTGGGTGTCACCGAGCCGGGGGTCGTGTGCGAGACAACCGGGACCGTCCTCGCCACCGTTTGCCTGGCGTCCCACTTCGACGAGCGCCTCGGACGGCGCGGCGTGTTCCAGGGGCCGGCCTTTCGTGAGGGCTGGTACTTCCGCATGGTGTTCAGCTCGGTCTCGGCGGGTCTGCTCGAGACGTTGCGGACACGACACGCGCCCGAGACGAGCTACCGCGAGCTGGATGCCGAGGCGGCCGACGTGCCCGCCGGAGCCGAGGGCCTGTCCCTGGATCTTGAGGCTTCGGAAAAAGCGGGCGAACCCGTCTTCCGCAACGCCGCTTCGCACCACCGTCGCGGGCACCGTGTTCGCGCGATCCTCGAGGGGGTGGCCACGGCGCTCAAGCAGCAGGTCAGCGCGGTCAGCGGTGAGTCGACGCCTTCCGAGATTCTCTGTGCCGGGGGCGGATCGCGAAGCGTCCTGTGGCTGCGCATCAAGGCCGAGGCGTTGGGTGTGCCGACCGTGGCTCCCGATTGTCCCGAGCCGACGTGCCGCGGCGCCGCCAGGCTGGCACACCTCCGTTCACACAAAGAGACAGGAGATCGCGCATGGCCGCTGCAACACCCGTAGCGTGTTCACGTTATGCGGAGTTCTACCGCAAGCATCTGCTCGAAGACGTGATGCGGTTCTGGGAACGTCGGACCGGCGATCGCGAGCACGGCGGGTTCCTCGTGCTGTTCGACCGCGAGGGCCGACCGACCGGCGACGACAAGTACACGTGGTGCCAGGGCCGCCAGACCTGGATGTTCGCCGCGCTCTACAACCACCTCGAGCCGCGTCGGGAGTGGCTCGAGCTGTCGAGGCTCGGCCGCGACTTCCTGATGACCCATGCCCACGCCGGCAACGGCCGATGGTACTACCGCTGCGATCGACAGGGCCGGGTGCTGGACGATCACCTTTCACTGGCCAGCGATGTGTTCGTCCTCACCGGTCTGGCCGAGCACGCCCGCGCCTCCGGCAGCGACGAAGACCTCTCGCTCATCCGCGAGTCCTTCCACCAATGGTTCACACAACTGCGCCAGCCCGGGTTCAATCAGTTCCATCACTTCAACCTCGACCCGGCCTATCGCTGGCACGGGCCTCACATGGTGGGCCTGCACCTGTCCCAGGTGCTGCGACCTCTGCTCGGCGAGGACGCCGTACGCGAGCCGGCCGAATACTGCCTGGACTTGATCCTTCATCGATTCGCGAACGATGAGCACGAGACCGTCTTCGAGGCCGTCCACCCGGACGGTCGGCCGCTGGATAACGACCTCGGCCAACGCATCAACCCCGGCCACGCGCTCGAGTCGTCCTGGTTCTGCATGGAGGAGGGCATCCACCGCCGCGACGCCCGAATCGTCGAACGGGCCAAGCAGATGGCCTCATGGGCCTACCGGGCCGGCCTCGACCAGGAGCACGACGGCCTGCTCGCGTTTACCGATCCGCACGGTCGCAGACCGCCGGGGTGGACCGGGCCCAACGCCTTCGGCGAAGACTGGGACAGCAAGATCTGGTGGGTCCACTCCGAGGCGCTCTACGCCCTGGCGCTGGCGGCGATCGAGACCGACGACACCCAGATGTGGCAGGCGTTCCAGCGGCTGCACGACTACACGATCGCGAAGTTCGCGGACCCGCGGTTCGGCGAGTGGTACGCCTACCTGCACCGCGACGGCTCGATCCACGTGCCGGACAAGGGGACGTGGATCAAGTCGGCATTCCACATCCCGCGCAATCTGATGAAGCTCGTGCTGCTGTTCGAACGAGTGCAGGCAGCCTGCCCGTCCACCAAACCGACGCAGATCAATAGATGACCGCGCCGCCGTCCTCGGGCAGTTTCATGGGCGCGTCCACGCCGTCGAACTCGTTCTCAGCAACGAAGATGCGCTTTGGGGCGCTGCTTGAGATGCCCGCCGTGGCCACCCGCATCGCTTCCGAGGGCGGCGGGTCCGCGCTAAAACGGTTGAACCCGACGATCCCCGACGCCTCCCTGGCCAGAGTGATCCCGAACTTCATGTTGTGGACCGTGTTGTGCGTCACCACCGTCTGGCTGTTCGAGGCGACCCAGATCCCGTAGCTGCGGTCGAGCACGACGTTCGCCTTCATGGTGTTGTGCGTGACCACGCATCGCTGGCTCACGTTGGCGCTGAACAGAACGAACACGGTCTCGACACCCATCTCATGCGGGCTGTTTCCAGCGTAGTGGGCGTCGAACCGGTTTCCGCTGATCACCACGTCCTCGGCACCGATGTTGATACCGATGACGTAGTGATCCTTTGCCGACCGCTTCACGTCATAACGGAAGTTCAGGAACTCGTTGTCGCAGATCCGCACGTCGCTGGACTGGGCGACGTTGATCGCAAGGTATGGGATGTCATCAAAGGTGACGTCGTGGATCCGCAGGCGGCTGTTTTGCGTGCAGTGAGTTCCAAACCAGAACCCACCGATCACGCCGTTGCGGACGGTCACGCCCTTGCGGTTGCTGGACACGACGCCGTAGACCCCGGGCCGAGGATCGCCGTTGAATCTCAGGGCGTGGCCGCGCAGGTCGATCAACACGTCGTCGGCAAGGACGCGGAGTCCGGCTTCGCGTTCGACCAGCATGTCCCGCTCGAGGTAATAGTGTCCGGCCTCGTCGATGACGCCGTCGTTCGGTATGAGCTTGGGGGTTGGCGCCTGACCGAAGCCGATCGTGCCGAAGACGCCCACGACGATCGCACCGATGAACCCACGCCCGACGTTCCTTGACGTCGACCCAACCGCTTGTGACTCAATCATGCGTCTCTCCGTCGTGTGCCGGCCGTGGCCGAGCGTGCCGCGCACAGGTGTATCGGGCGCCGGGTGTACGTGGTCGGGAGCCTCGGGTGACTGGGGTGTGGTCTTCCGACGCCGCGGCTTGACGCGTTTCGCCCGGATCGGGGACGACTCCGTGGCTCTGGTGTGGCGGCGACCATCGCTCAACCCACCGTCCCCGTCTGGCGGCCGTCGCACGGCTTCGTTCACACGGTCCAAGTGGACGCGTGGTTGGCTGATCAAAAGCGCAGCGGGCTTTCGTAGGACTCACTGCCGAACCACAGGGCCTGATAGCCTTCCGGACGCGGGACTGAAGCGCTCTCCAGTGCGACTTGATCCCGCTCGCGCGTCGCCCCATGCCCGTCGACGAAGCTGATGCTCATGTACTTGTCGCCGCCGTGACGAAATCCGAAGAAATCCGGAGCACCAAACGACGTCGTGTAGTCAATCGTGAGGCCCTCGTTCGACTCGAAGAAGATGCCGGTGCTGCTTGGTTCAAGAACGTGACGCTTCGAAAAAGGGTTATGAACGTTGGGCTGCCAGGGGAAGGGATCCGTGTACACCGCGTCCCGTTGCCTGGGCAGGCCCAGGTTCTGGTTGTAGCTGTACGTGATCTGGCCCGGCGGCTTGGCATCCGTGCCAACCTGACGCTCTCCCGAACCATCCGCGCGCAGCCGCTCATCGGACGGGCATATCCAATGCCCCGCGTCGCCGCCGGTGTAGTTCCGCACCAGGTAGCTCATCTGAAACTCCGCGACGTCAAAGCCCTTGGGGAGATACCCAAACTCTGAACTGGTAAACACCACGATCGGCGTGATCCAGTCGTCGAAATCGGTTGAATACAGAACGTTGCTCAGACCGACCTGCCGTTGATTGCTCAGGCAGACGGCGGCCCGAGCGGCTTCGCGTCCCGCACCCAGCGCCGGGAGCAGAATACCGATCAGGATCGCAATGATGCTGATGACGACCAGCAGCTCGATGAGCGTAAATCCACACTTCCTACGACGTGATCGTGAAAGCCGGGCGCCGCCCCACCACGCTGTCGCTCTGGTTCTCTTTGTTTGCGAGCACATTATTATCCTGCTCCTCTGCTGTCTGTGATGTGACGCCCGACGCGCTTCGGGCTTGACCGCTTGTGCCCCGGCGGTTGGGCCATCCGTCGTCGAACACGACAGAGGTGAGACTGCTCCAGAGAACGCCGTATCCGGGCCAACGTTGTCAGTGCCAGGACTCCGCGAATCACGCTTGGTCAAACGGACGATCGCCGTCCCGCGACGATCGCTGACGAAGGTCAGACCCAGCGCGGAGATAGATTTCCATGTGTTGGAGGTGCAACCGCTTGCCCGTCCGGATCTGTCGGCTCATCCACATACGCGCCAGATCGGCGTTTCGGCGCCGCAACGCACTCACGAGCGACGCGTGGTGGCGGTACGTCCACGCCGCACTGGAGTAAGTGATCGGTGGCACAACGCTCTTGTCCAGTCTCCTGAAATCCAGTGTCCGGCTGAGCAGACGCATGTCGGAGACGGTCTTGCGCAGCAGTCGGTTGCGACTGGCCGCGAGCAACACCTCATGAAAGTGCTCATCCACCGTGATCCAGCGGTTGTAGAGGCGCCGGATCAATTGCTGACCCTTGAGTCGCTTCAACTGAACGATCATCTCCCGCCACTGGCGACAACACTCTTCGAGCTCGCCCAGCTCCGACTCGCTCATGCGGGCGGCGGCCTCACCGGCGGCGAACGTCTCCATCAGCTCGCGCATGTCATAAAGCTCGACCAGCTCGTCGCGCGTGGGCATCTGCATGAAGGCCCCGTACCCGGAAACCTGCTTGATCAAGCCCTCACTGGCCAGGCGTCGGATCGCCTCGCGGATGGGCGTCCGGCTGATCCCCAGCTTCTTGGAAAGCTCCACGCTGGAGATGCGCGAGCCGACGGCGATCTCCCCGTACAGGAGCATGTCCCGAATCCGCTCGTACGCCTCCTCGTAAAGGCTTGGACTGGTTGCTTCAAGCATGGCCGTCAGGTTACCACCTGGATACATCCGTCGTCAAGAGGGGAAGCGACCCTCCGCGAAAATTCTGTGCGGGGCCCCGCGCCCGATCCGCAAGCCCACTTAATCGGTCTTGCGCATCGCGTCGTTTAATACAACATCATAAAAATCAAATACTTAGCATAATACCCCGCTTCACCGCCGGATCGTCCCGCCGACCGGCGGCCACGGGGCCGCCCATTTCACCCGCGATTTTCCTCTTGCATCCAAATGTATCCACCGTTATCATGCCGCGCATCGTTGACCTGAGGCTTCTACCGATGCACACGTCTGTCAGAGCGGATTCGCACGTTCGGGCATGTCGGGTTCAAACGGAGGCGAGTCCCGCCGGATGCTTCCCTGAGGCCGGCCGGCCTTGACAGAGCCAGAGGGAACCCAGCCGAGTGGTGATCGACTGAACAATTGGACTGGGCAACGGGGCGTGAGCCACGCCTGACTCTCTTAGAACGGATTGGACCTGTCACCTCGACGCGACCCACAAACCTTTTTTCACAACAGGAGGGAACGATGCAAAAGAATACTAGGAATCTATGTTTTGACCGACGGGGCCGACGCTGCGATCCACGGCGAGCGGTTGTGTTCGGCGCTGCTTTGGCGGCTGTGCTTGGTGGTGCCACGCACACACCGGCCGCCACCACGGTCTGGACCGGCCCGTCGACCGGCGGCGTGTTCAACGACGACGCCAACTGGAGCGGCGTCGCACCGGGCAACGACGACCCGGCCACGGACCTTGCGATCTTCAACAGCGCGACCAACGTGGACGGGACCATTACCTTCAACGCCGACGCCACGCACTTTCGAACATTCGTCCAGAACGACGCCGGAACCATCGCCTTCGACACCGGCGAGCACACCTGGACGATGTCCAGCTTCTTTCTCACCGGCACCGCGGTGAGCGAGGACAACCACATTCAGTTCATCGGCGGCCACGTCGTCGCCCAGTTCTATCTGATGGGCAACACCTCGGGGGCGACGAACGGCGACATCATCGAGGTCATCGGCGCCGACACCCAACTCGAAGCCACCGCCACGGGTGGCGCATTCCGAGTCGGCAGTGGTGGCTCAGACAATACGCAGTTCATTGTCCGCGACGGCGCCACCGCCACCTCGCCCGGCCAGATCATCATCGGACTGGTCGACGCGGCGAATGGCCTGATGAAGGTCACCGGCGAGGACACCACCGTGACCGTGGGCGCCAGCATACAAGTCGGCGGCGGCCTCTCGGCCCAGGCCGAAAACAACCGCCTCGAGGTCCTCGACGGGGCACACGTCACCGGAGACCAATTGCTCATGGGCGTCACCGAGTTCGGCGACAACAACACCACGTTGGTCTCCGGCGCCGGCTCAACGCTGTCAATCGTCGGTACCGGGCGCAGCGACATCGGACGAGTCGGTGCCGGCCACACTCTCCAGATCGAGGACGGGGGAAAGGTAGACGGCTCGGCGAACTACGTGCTGGGCGTCGACGCTGCCAGCGTCGGCAACAACATCCACGTCAACGGCGCCGGCGCCGGGCTCACCGGCTCGGGCGTCGAGGCCCGACGCGGCGCGCTGAACGTCAACGGCGGTGATGTTGTCCTCAACGACTTCTTCAATGCCAACGACGGTGTGTTCGAGGGCGGCAACCTGGTTGCCAACACCGGCGCCACCGGCATGATCCATCTCAATACCGGCTCGATCTCCACCGTTCACGCCGACGTCGCGAATGGCTCACCCTTTGTCGTCGGCGATGGCAGCGCCACCCCGGCGACCTACCACATGCTCAAGACCGGCGACGACCTCAACGGCACGCACAGCTTCGCCGACGGCCTCATGCTCAGCTCCAACGCCACGCTCTCCGGCAGCGGCGACGTCGTCGGCAACGTCTCGGGTGACGCGGGCGCCAAGGTCGACGTCGGCGCCTCGGCGGGCGTGATCCACGTCGACGGCGACTGGGATCACACCGGGATGGAGCTGGCGCTGGAGATCGGCGACCTGTCCTCGCTCATCGAAGCGGGTACGACGCACGATCTGCTGGATATCGTCGGGACTTTCACACACGGCGGCTCTGTCGAGATTGACCTGACCGCGTTCGTGGCGCCGACCCCTCAGGAGCTGAAACTGATCGGCTGGGGCGCGCAGTCCGGCGACCCGTCGAACACCGCGGTCTCGTTCGTGGGCGGTGACGCCCTGCCGGTGTCGGTGCAGACCGACGGGCTGTTCGTTCTCGTTCCGGAGCCGGCGGCAGCGGGCTTCATGGTGATCGGACTGTTCGCCGGTGCGATGCGGCGACGATCGGTCGGGCGGCTGCATGCCTGAAATGCTCATCACTCCGTGCGGTGGCTTACCCGCCCCCGCACGGTTTCGGACGACCGGAGTGTTCGTGTGTGGATGCCTACGATGATCACTTTTCGACCATCGGCTGATCGCTTCGGGTTGCTCATTGGAAGCGCGATGGCCGTTGCCCTGACGCTCGGCGCGGTGGCCGCGAGCCACGCCGATCCATCGACGCCGCACGTCATGTTCACGACCGAGGTATACAGCTACCCCAAGGTCGATCCGTACGATCTCGCGAACGATTATGGTTTCAACCACGCGCCGAGCGTGACGCGGCTGGCGGACGGGCGACTGGCCGTCGCCTGGTTCTCCGGATCTTACGAGGCGTCGGTGCATCAGGTGATCCTCGCGTCGTTCTCCGAAGACGGGGGGCGGACGTGGAGCGAAGCCGTTGTGGTTCAGGACGAACCGACGCGGTCGGACTTCGACCCGGCGTGGATCACAAAGGGCGATCGAACGTGGTTGTTCTACACGGTCGGGCGGTGGAACCGCTATCCGTTTGTCGGACTGCGCGACGCGGAGCGGCGTGAGGTGGGGGTCGACTCGTATCGGCTCCTGACTCGCGTCACGGACGACGGCGGCCAGTCGTGGTCTTCACCGGAGCGGGTAACCGACGAGACCGGCTGGGGGTGTCGCAGCAATGGGATCGTGCTGAGCAGCGGCGACCTGGCCCTGCCGATCTACCACTTCAAGGCGCCGTACACCGCGGCGGTGGCGATCTCCAGCGATGACGGGGCGAGCTGGCGTCGCTTTGGTGAGATCCGCACCCCCGAGGACACGGGCGCCGCCGAGCCCACCATCGCGCAGTTGCCCGACGGGACCGTGCTGATGACGCTGCGGACGTATGACGGCCGGCTGTGGCTGAGTCGCTCGTCCGACCAGGGCCGGACTTGGTCCGCGCCGACGCGGATGGACATGCCCGCCAATGGCTCATCGCACTTCCTGTTGACGACGACAGACGGGACGCTGGTCCTGATCCACAACCCTTCCGAGACGTCGGTCCGAACGCCTCTGACGTTGCGCACGTCGCGGGACCGGGGCAAGACGTGGGGTGAGCCGCTGATAATTGATCAGATCGAGCCGACCGACGAAACGCCAGACCTTTGGAGCCGACAGGTGTGTTATCCGTCCGCGGTGGAGCTGCCGGACGGGAGCCTCGTGGTGGTGTGGGCGCGGCTTGAGATCGGCAACCGGGTTCAAGCGGGAGACATCATCGGGGCGCGGGTGCGGTTGAACGGTGGCGGCCCGTAGGCGCGCGAGGTGACGGCATGGGCGTACGGTGCGTGCCGACCGACGGAACAGAGCCCGCGCGATCGTGCGCGGCGGGGTAAGCCGGGCCGATTCGCATCGAACGGCCGGCACAACGGAAGGCGATCGGGCCGCCGGTCGGCGGACCCGTGAAGCGGGAAGCGTGAAAGACGTGCGGTGTAGACCGTTGCGTCGAACCAAAAGGAAGGTGGAACCATGTGCGGACGCAAACGAGCGAGGGGAAGGATCAGCCGATGGGCGTGGGGGCCCGCGGCGACGGCGTGCCTCGTGCTGGCCGGCCCGGCCGGGGCGATCACTACGACGTGGAACAAGGACGTCGGCGGCGAGTTCATCGAAGCCGACAACTGGGACATGGGCCTGCCCGGCACGGCTGACAGCGCCAACTTCAACAATGATCTGACCGGCACCGTCACGTTCTCCAACAGCTACACGACGCAGGACCTGTTCATGCAGAGCGAGTCGGGGACGATCACCTTCGACATTGATCCCGAGGGCCAGGGCAACGTCTACGAGGCAACGCGGTTCTTCATCGTCGGGTCCTCGGCCGGTCAGACAAATCACATGGTCCAGACCAGCGGTGAGATCGTCACCGGCATTTTCTTCCTCGGCAACGCGAACGGAGCCGACGGCAACACCGCCGTGATCAGCGGCCCCTCGACCATCCTGCGCGGCATGGGCGGCGCCAGCGGCACGGTCGCCGACATCCGCGTCGGGAGCAACGGCGGCGACGACTCGTCCCTCACCGTTCAGGACGGTGCGACCCTGGTCAGCAGCACCAGCGTCCTTGTCGGCCTGCAAGGCGGAAACAACGGCCAACTCATCGTCACCGGCGACGGCACTTCCATGACGGCGGGCAGACTCCAGCTCGGCGACAACACCACGCCGCTGGCGCCGCAGTTCAACAACCGGGCGTCTATCCTCGATGGCGCCACGGCCGCCGTCGGCCTATTCATTGTCGGTACCACGGCCCCGTCACCCGACAACACGCTGACGGTTTCCGGCGCCGGCTCAGCAATGACGCTGGGCGGTGGCGAATCCGACATCGGGCGGGCGTCGACCGGAAACGCCTTGGTCATCGACGCCGGCGGACGTGTCGATGGCACCAGTCGGTTCGTCGTCGGCCGCGAGAACAGCAGCACCGGCAACCTCGTCTCCGTCACCGGCGGCGGACAGTTGATCGGCTCCGGCATGGAGGTCCTCCGCGGCACGCTGCGCGTTGACAACGGCAGCGTCGAGTTCAGCGAGGTCTTCGACGACGACCCCGAGGTCATGGAGTTCGTCGCCGGCGACCTGCTGGCCGAGGAAGGCCCCTCCGCGCAGATCGAGTTCCACAGCGGCTCCCTCACCACCGTCCACGCCACGGTCGACAACGGCTCGCCCATGACCGTCGGCGACGGCTCGGCCAACCCCGCCACCTACCGCATGAAGCCCAGCGAGAACGGCGGCAACGGCACCCAC
>CAYSIX010000010.1:0-31785 GCA_964431205.1 uncultured Phycisphaeraceae bacterium | reverse complement strand
AGGGCGAGGGTCGAGGGGCCAGGGCCAAGGCCGGGGCTCGGGGACGGGGGATCGGGGGCGGCGGGCGTTCGATGGTCACCGTCGGTCGCCGCATCCGCTTCGCCGCTGGTAACCCCATGCTTCCGCATGGGGCTGCGCTCGCGGGTGGGACTGTCTCGATCCGCAACGCCCAGCACGATGTCGTTGGGCACGAAGCGGTCGCCGAGCAGCTCGTCGAGCACGGGGTGTCGGCCGGCACGGATGTCCAGCACCGGCTCCTCGACGATGCGGGGGCGGACGTAATGGTGCCGCACCGCCCGCCGCGCGAAACAGCCGAGCACGTCGAGGTCCGAGACGGCTTCGGCGAACGCCTGCAACGCCGCCGACTCCCGTCGCGCCCGGGCGCCCAGCGCCTCGAACAGCTCCTGCTCGCGCTGGATCGCGCGTGTCTCGGCCGTGAGCACCTTGTGCTCGAACTCCTTGAGCTGCGGCGTGATGAAGCGTTCGGCGTTCTTGAGCGTCTGCTTTCGCGTCCAGTCGTCCGGGGCGCGGTCGCGGTTGGAGGCGGTCAGCTCGATGTAGTAGCCGAAGACCTTGTTGTACCCGACCTTGAGCGAGGTGATGCGCGTCTGGTCGATGAGCTGCTTCTGATAGCGGGCGAGCCAGTCGTGGCTGTCGCGTTGCAGGGCGCGGGACTCGTCGAGCGCCGCGTCGTAGCCGTCGCGGATCAACCCGCCCTCGCGCAGGTGCGGTGGCGGGTCGTCGACGCAGGCCTCGGCGATCTCGGCGCCGAGGCGTTCCAGCGGCCCGGCGATCTGTTCAAGCCGTTCGTGCAGCCCGGCGACGGTGGGGCGATCGGCCAGCAGCGTCGCCAGTTGCCGGGCGCGCTGGGCGCTTCGGCCGAGCGCGACCAGGTCGCGGGGCGATGCCCGGCCGACCGACAACCGCGCCGAGATCCGCTGCACGTCGTGCACGCCGTCGAGCGCCTCGCGCAGCTCACGCAGGAACCGGCTGTCGTGCACCAGCGCCTCGACCACGCGCTGCCGCCGCTCGATCGGGTCACGCTGTCGCAGCGGGTAGCACAGCCACTGCCGCAGCCGACGCTTGCCCATCGCCGTCACGCAGTCCTGAAACACGCCCAGCAGCGAGCCCTCGACGCTGTTGGACCGCAGCGTGCGTTCGACCTCCAGGCTGCGCAGCGACGCCTGGTCGATCACCAGGTGGTCGGTGCGAACGAACCGTTGTGGTGGTTGCAGGTGCGCCAGGCGGCGGGCGGCGCCCGAGTCGTCGGCGCTGCGCTGCGTCTCGTAGAGGTAATGCAGGATCGCGCCGGCCGGCGCCAGCGCCGGGTCGTCGTCCTCGAACCCGAAGCCGGCGAGCTGCGCGACCTCGAACTGCTTACGCAACACCTCGGCGGCCTCGGCCGGGCGCATCTGCCACGCCGGCCGCGACGCCAGCGCGCAGCCGATCGCCTCGGCCAGCGCCTTGACCCGGCCCGGCGGCTCGCCGTTGGCCGTCTCGCAGTACAGCAGCTCACGCGGACCGATCCGCGCCAGCTCGTCCTCCGCTTCGCCCGTCGACAGCTCGGCGACGAGGAACCGCCCCGTGCTCAGCTCCGCCCACGCCAGCGCCACCCGCTCGTCGCTGTGGAACACCACCGCCGCCAGCGGGTTCTCCCGGCCTTCCTCCAGCAACGCCTCGTCGGTCAGCGTCCCCGGCGTGACCAGCCGCGTCACGTCCCGCTTGACGATCCCCTTGGCCTGGGCGGCGTCCTCGACCTGGTCGCACACGGCCACGCGGTAGCCGGCCTGGATCATCCGCCGCAGGTAGCTCTCGACCGCGTGGTACGGCACGCCGGCCATGGGGATGCCCTCGGTCCGCTGCGTCAGCGTCACGCCGAGCACCTTGTGGGCCAGCACCGCGTCGTCGTAGAACATCTCGTAGAAGTCGCCGAGGCGGAAGAACAGCACGCAGTCGGGGTGCTGCTGCTTGAAGCGGCGGTACTGGCGCATGGCCGGGGTGTCGTGCTGGTCGCTGGCGCGGGCCATCGGTGCGATGGTAACGCGGCGGATCGGCGCGTCCATATACTCGCGGACCATGGGCGAGCTGTTCACCGGCGAAGCGGCAGCGACGGGCTCGGGCCGATACGCCCGGGTGGCGTTGGAGCAGGGGATCGACGCCGCGGCCGAGGGGCTGACCTATCGCGTGCCGGTGGAGCTGGACGACCTGGCCGTGGGCGATCGCGTGGTCGTGCCGCTGGGTCGGGCCGACAAGCCGGTGCCGGGGTACGTGCTGCACCGCGACGACGCGCCGGCCGTGGACCCCTCGCGGATCAAACCGATCAGGGGCCGCGACCCGGCGCACCTCTCGCTGCCGGGTGACCTGGTGCAACTGGCCCGATGGATCAGCGCATACTACTGCTGCCCGATCGGGATGGTCTTCGCCACGATGCTGCCGGCGGCGGTCAAGCACGGCGCGGGCATGATCCGGCGGACGATGGTGCGCGCGATCGGCGACGCCACCGAAGCGGGTCGCCTCAGCAAGCTGCAGCGTGCGGTGCTCGAGGAAGCGAGGCGGCGGGCCGAGGCCGGCGCGCCGTGGGCCGGGGCGCGTGACCTGGCCGACGTCGTCGGGGCGCGCAGCCTCTCGCCCGTGCACACGCTGATCGAAAAGGGGCTGCTGTGCTCGCGGGTGGACGAGGCGATCGAGAGCGACCTGGACCTGGCGGCCTCGCGCGAGCCGCTGCCCGGCAAGGTCCTGCAGCTCACGCCGGCGCAGGCGCGGGCCCTCGACGCGCTCGAGGCCGCCCGGCCCGAGGGCTTCGGCGTGCACCTGCTCCACGGCGTGACCGGCAGCGGCAAGACCGAGGTGTACCTGCGCCTGATCGAGCGTCTGCGAGGCAACGACGGCGACGGCGCGATCGTGCTCGTTCCCGAGATCGCCCTGACGCCGCAGACCGTCGCGAGATTTCTGCAGTACTTCGACGGCGTGGCCGTCCTGCACTCGGGCCTCTCACCCGCCCAGCGGCACGCGCAGTGGCGGCGGATCCGCGCCGGCGAGGCGCGCATCGTCGTCGGCGCCCGCTCGGCCGTCTTCGCCCCCGTCCCACGCCTGCGCCTGATCGTCGTCGATGAGGAGCACGACCCCAGCTACAAGCAGGACCAGCTCCCGCGCTACCACGCCCGCGACGTGGCGATCCGCCGGGCCCAGCTCTGCGACGCCATGGCCGTGCTCGGCTCCGCCACGCCCAGCCTCGAGAGCTACTACAACGCCCGGACCCGGCCGCGGTATCACCTGCACGCGCTGCCCGAACGCCCGCCGGGCATGCGCCTGCCCGGCGTGCGCCTGGTGGACCTGCGCGAGCAGCGCCGCCAGCGCAAGGGCATCCACCTGCTGAGTCGGGAGCTGGAGCTGGCGATGCGGCAGGCGCTGCAGCAGCCGGCGGACGAGCCGGGCGGACGCGTGCTGCTGCTGCTGAACCGCCGCGGGTACGCCAACTACATCGCCTGCCCCGATCACCGATGCGGGTGGATGCTCGCCTGCTCGTTCTGCGACGCGACGATGGTCTACCACAAGGACCGAAGGCTGCCGACCGGCGGGGTCGTCAAGTGCCACCACTGCGAGGCCGAGCAATTGCTGCCGCAGACGTGCCCGAACTGCGGGAACAAGGTGACGGTGTTCGGCCTGGGCGTGCAGCGCGTCGAGGAGGAGCTTTCGCGCAAGTTCGAGAGCCTGCGTGTGATCCGCATGGACTCGGACACGATGCGGTCGGGTGGCGATTACCGCACGAGCCTGGACGCGTTCCGTCGGGGCGAGGCGGACGTGCTGCTGGGCACGCAGATGATCGCCAAGGGCCTGGACTTTCCCAGCGTCTCGCTGGTGGGGATCGTCTGCGCGGACACGTCGCTGCACTTTCCGGACTTTCGCGCCGCCGAGCGGACGTTTCAGCTCGTCGCGCAGGTGTCGGGCCGCTCGGGGCGCAGCGATCGGCCGGGGCACGTGATCGTGCAGACGTTCAGCCCGGACGACCCGGTGATCGGGCTGGCGGCGGGGCACGATTACACGGGTTTCGCAGAGCGTGAGCTGGAGGTGCGCCGGGCGGTGGGCCTGCCGCCGGTCACGCGGATGGCGAGGATCGTGGTGCGGGACAAGGACCACGCGGCGTGCGTGGAGCGGGCGTGTGAGCTGGCGGCGCGTCTGCGGGCGTTCAACGACGAGCTGGGCCTGCAGGTGCGGGTGCGCGGCGCGGCGCCGGCGCCGATCGGGCGGATCGCCGGGTATCACCGCCAGCAGATCGAGCTGATCGGCGCCGACGCGGCGCGGCTGCAGAAGCTGTTGACGGCCCTGCGCAATCAGCGGATGCTGACCTCGGACCTGCACACGGCGGTGGACGTCGATCCGGTGTCACTGCTGTGAGCGCGTGGCGGGGGATACCCGCGCAGCGCCGGCGCGTGTGTCTGGGGAGGCACTGAAGCCGGGCCGTGAGCGGGCGCGAAAGGTCGGATCCAGCCCTTCGCTTGAGCTCGGGGCACGGCTTTCGTCGGCTCAGCGTACTTTCACGCGGCTTCGGGCACGGCTTTCGTCGGCTCAGCGTACTTTCACGCGGCTTCGGCGGCGGCGGCCTCGTGGCTCGGGGCGTGGCGCACCAGCGCGTCGAGCAGCTCGCTGAGGGACACGGTCGCGATACTCGTGGCCGTGTCGCTCATGGCGTACGGGATGACCAGCAGATCGCCGTGAGTCATCGCGCCGCAGGAGTAGACGACGTTGGGCACGTAGCCGTCGCGTTCGTTCTCCTCGGGGACGATCAGCGGGTCGGGCAGGTGGCCGATGACCTGCGAGGGGTCGTCGCGGTCGAGCAGGGACACGCCGATGCAGTACTGGCGCATGGGCCCGACGCCGTGGGTGAGCAGGATCCAGCCGGCCTCGGTCTCGATGGGCGGGCCGCAGTTGCCGATCTGCACGAACTCCCACGGGTACCGCGGCGACTGGAGCATCTGACACTCGTTCCAGAAGTGCACGTTGTCGGAGCGCATCAGGAACAGGTTTTCACCGTCGACGCGGCCGATCATGTGGTACAAGTCGTTGATCTTGCGCGGGAACAGGGCCATGCCCTTGTTCTGGACGTACTTGCCGTTGAGGGTGTGGACCTGGATCTCCTGGAAGTCGGGCGTCTCGAAGAGCTGGGGGAGGATGCGGTAGCCGTTGTAGGCGGTGTAGGTGCCGAAGTAGTTGACGGTGCCGTCTTCGGTGAAGCGGGTGAGGCGGACGTCCTCGATGCCGTGGCTCTCGTTCTCGGAGGTGGGGAAGATGACGATCTCGGAGGGGTCGGTGTCGGGCGGCAGGTGCAGGTGGTAGTTGCTCTTGGCGAGCCAGAGCATGTTCTCGGCGGTCTCGCTGAAGGGGCTGGGCCGGCCGGGGCGGTCGCGGACCTCGTCGATCTTGCGTTCGAGCTCGGCGTAGGTGAAGAAGTCGGGCAGTTCGGCCAGGACGAGGCGGGCGGCCTCGTTGTACGCCGCCATCTCGATCAGCTTGTGGAAGAACAGCTTCTTCTCGTACTGCCGGTCGGTCTTGACGCGCATGCGGGCGGCGAAGCGTGCCGGCGGGTCGAAGTGCAGGTCGCCGGTGGCGCTGATCCGGCCCGTGCGGAACACGATCGACGAGAGGTGTCCTTCGCCCGTCGCCCGAAGGCTCATGATGAACCGCGCCTCGCCCTCGGCCAGGTTCGACTGGTCCGGGTGCAGCACCATCGAGGGGTTGAACAGCGCCGCCGACTCGATCGAGTACTCCATGGTGAAGTACGCGCCGATGAGCAGTTGCCGGTTCAGCGACAGGCTCTCGGGGTCGTCGAGGTAGTGGCGGACCAGGGCGAAGTGGCGGTTCAGGACGTTCTCGATCCGCCGGTGCCGCGAGCCGAAGTCGTGCAGGACCTTGTTCAGCAGTTCGTCGGCCTCGTCCTGGCTCAGCCGCATGACGCGTTGGATGATCGCCCTGGCGCGCTGCTCGCCGCCGACCTGGAAGAACCGCGCGATCACGCGGCGATCGTCCGAGAGGAACCGCTCGGGGCTGCGGGTGACCTTGACTGTGTGGGTGCCGCGGATCATGCAGAGTCTTTCCCCTCCCGCGCGGGTGAATACGGCGGGACGTGCAGGACCTTATCGGCTCGCCGACGGCCCCTCAAGCCGAATAACACGACGCGGACGCTGCCACCGGTCATTCCACCGGCTCGCCGAACAGCGCGCGCCCGATCCGCACCACCGTCGCCCCCTCTTCGATGGCCACCTCGTAGTCGTTGGTCATCCCCATCGACAGCACCGTGCAGTGCTCTCCGCCGATCTTCTCCCGCTGCATCTCCGCGAACAGCTCCGCCGTCCGCGCGAACGTCTCCCGCGAGTCCTCCGCCCGCTCGCTCAACGGCGCCATCGTCATCAGCCCGCGGACGCGCAGGTTCATCATCGAGTCGAGTTGCTCGGCCAGGTGCAGCACCGCCGGCGACGCCACGCCGAACTTGCCCGGCTCCCCGGACGCGTTGACCTGGATCAGCACGTCGAACACCCGGTCGGTCCGCGCCCCCAGCGTGTCCAGCTCCTCGGCCAGCCGCAGGCTCTCGACGCTGTGGATCAGGTCCACCAGCGGGGCGATCTGCTTGACCTTGTTCCGCTGCAGGTGCCCGATCATGTGCCAGCGGACCCGCGACGGGGCGTCGGCGGCGCTGCGCGGCACCGCGCCGGCCAGCGTCCGACGCCGAGACAGAAACTCCTCGATCTGCGGCACCCGCTGCGCCAACTGCTGTGCCCGGCTCTCGCCCAGGTCCACCTGCCCCAGCTCGATCAGCGAGCGGATCTGGTCCGGCGTGGCGTACTTGGTCACCGCGACCATCAGCACGTCCTCGGGCCGACGCCCGGCGCGCTGGGCCGCCTCCGCCATGCGTTCCTTCACCCGGCGATACGCCTCACGCAACTCCACAGGCCCGACCAGCTTTTCGGTTGCCATATCCCAAGCCTATGGCGACGATGCGGGCGACGCAACACCACGCCCCCGCGTTCGACCGTTCTCTGGCGCGCCGTGCCCGACGCCTCACGTGCCGCCGCGTGCCGCCGCCAGCCGATACCGCATCAGCAGCTTGATCGCCACGAACACCGCGATGCCCGCGATCACCAGGGCGATCGCCGCGAGCTGACCGTCCTGCACCCATTCCTTGACCTGGCGCAACTGGTCCGAGTACCGGTACGCCAGCCCGAGGATCAGCGGCACGCTCAGCGCCGCGGCCCCGCCGTCGTAGAGCAGGAACTTCCACGCCGGAACCTTGAACACCCCGGCGGTGAACATCGCCGGGGCGCGCAGTCCCGGCAGGAACCGGGCGGCGAAGATGAACTTGCCGCCGTGCTGGTACAGCAGCCGCTCGGTGCGCGCGAGGTTGGCGGGCGTGAGAAACCGCCGCAGCAGGGGCATGCGGGGCACGTGGTGGCCGTACCGCCGCCCCAGCACGTACAGCATCGCGTCGGCGCCGACGATCGCCACGAAGCACGCCGGGAACATCACCCACGGGTTGGCGTACCCCTGGCCGCACAGGTAGCCGGCCAGGATCAGCGGGATGTCCTCGGGCAGCGGCAGGCCCAGCCCGCTGAGCAGGATGATGCCGATGATCACGAGGTACGGAGCGTTGGACGCCAGTTGCGTCAGCACTTCTTCCATGCGGAGGCGGATTCTAACGGTGGCGTGGCTCGCCGTCCCCGCCGCCTACGCCACCCCCTCGGACAGGTGCCGCCGCGCCGCCGCCAACGCCTGTTCCCGCGTCGTCAGCTCTCCCTGCAACTGCAGGTCGTACAGCCGCCTCAGCAGCCGCCCCATCTGCGGACCCGGCCGACCGCCCATGGCGATCAGGTCGTCGCCGTTGACCAGCGGCGGGGGGGCCACGCCCTCGGCCTCCAGCCGCGCCGACTGCGGCTCCAACTCCGCCGAGACCCACGGGTCCCCCGTCGCCCGCGCCACCGCCAGCGCGTCCCGCCACGCCGACGACGCCAGCCAACGCTTGCGCTGTGCCACCGTCGCCGTCGGCCAGTCCGACAGGCTCGCCATCAGCCGCAGAAGCGAACGCAGCGCGTCGTGTTCGTCGTTGCTCAGGTTCAACGCCCGTCGCCACCGCGGCACGACCGAACCGTGCAGCCGCGCACACGTCGCCGCCACCTCACGGACCGTGCGCGGCCCGGGGTGGTAGCGATCGAGCATCCACGCCGCCAGCGCCGCCGCGTAGCTCGGTTCATCGCCGAGCGCCCCCAGCGTCGCCGGCTCGTGCTCGGCGTGGTCCTCGTGCAGCACGGGCGCATCCAGCCGCAGCGACTGCACCAGCGCCGCCGCCGTCGCCCGCCGGGCGTCCGCCATCATCAGGCGCATCTCCATCCCGATCCGCTCCCGGCTGATCCGCGACAGGTCATTCGCCAACGCGCGGATCGACGCCGCGGTGCCCGGCTCGATCTCAAATCCCAGCCGCGCCGCGATCCGCGGCGCCCGCAGCATCCGCAGGGCGTCCTCGCCGAAGCGCTCGTCCGGCTCGCCGATCGCACGCACCACGCCGGCACGCAGGTCCGCCACGCCGCCGACGTAGTCGATGATCCGATCCCCGCCCGTCGCCGGGTCACGCTCCAGCGGGTCGGCGAACAGGCCGTTGATCGTGAAGTCCCGCCGCCTCGCGTCATCCTCGGCGTCGGTGAACCGGACGTGGTCCGGCCGCCGGCCGTCGCGGTAGCCCCACTCGGCGCGGAACGTGGCGACCTCGATCGCGTGTCCGCCGATCGTGACCAGCACCACGCCGAACGACTCACCCACCGCGCGCGATCGCGGGAACAGCCGTCGCACGACCTGCGGCGGCGCGTCGGTGGCGACGTCGTAATCCTTCGGCACCAGGCCCAGCAGCGCATCGCGCACGCACCCGCCGGCGAGGTACGCGGTGTGACCGGCGTCCCGCAGCTTCGTGACGATCTGGACGGCGGCTTCGCGCGGTGTCAGGCCTTCTCGAGCCATCGCCGCAATATACCGCCCGAGCGCGCGGGACCGCGCCGCCTCACGACGCCGGCAGATAGAGTTGGACCAGAAGCAGCGTGTCCAGATACATGTGCGCCAGCACGAGGATCCAGAGGTTTCGCCCGACCAGGAGGTACGACGCACCCAACGCCAGGCCCATGAAGCCCGTCTGGACGACGCCCATGAACCCCCACTCGAAGTGGATCAGGCCGAAGATGACGCTGCTGCCGATCACCGCCGACCACGTCGATGCCCGGCCGCGCTGCCCGAACTCCTCGAGACGGGTGATCAGGAACCCACGGTAGATCACCTCTTCGCCGAATGAGGAGACGACGTAGACCGCCGCGAGAGCCAGGAGCAGCATGGGCAGGTTGCCGCGCAGGTAGTCGTAGCCGCTCATGTCCGCCTGCTCCGGCGCACCGACGAAAGCGCCCGCCACGATCGAACCCAGAACGAATGCCGCGATCGCCGCGACAGACACGACGGCCGACTTCAACACCGCGAGGCCCGTCCGCCCCCACGTCACCGATGAGACCCCCAACCCCAGGTGCGCCCAGGCTTGGCCGCGCAGCCGCAGTCCCAGCCACACGATCGCCAGCATCGCCACGTTGGCCACCCACACCACCGCCTGTCGGGCCAGCGGGTTCTGCCCGGCCAACGGCGCACCGATCAAGACGATCGCCACACCGACTGCGAAAACTGAAACCACCTCGACCGCCTGCAAGCCACGGGGTGTTTGATGCCGGACGTGTGTGTCTTCCGTGGCCGTGTGAGGCATGGGGTGACGATACCGCATTCATGGACAATCTGCTTCGACACAAACCGCGCGGCGCCCATCCACAGGTCACGACACACGGCACAGACGGATGAACGCGTTCGCAACAGGTTAACATGAAGGGATGGCAAGCCGGGAGGCCGCGAGCTCGGTGTTTGATGGCGACGGGCGGATCGTCGCCGACCTGCCCTGCCGCATCTGCGGCTACAACCTGCGCACGCTCAGCCGGGGCGACGCGTGCCCGGAGTGCGGCGCGAGTTTCGAGGAGGCGGTACACGGTAACCGCCTGCGCTTCGCCGACAAGAAATGGATCCGTCGGCTGGAGTGGGGATGCAATCTCACCGGCATCGGGGTATTGCTTACAGGGTTGGCGTGTGGAATCGGACGGCGCTTTGGACCTCCGGCTGCATCTGAGCCGCCTGGATCACCGCCGGAGATCATTGTCGATTGGATAATCCCTTGGCTCGTTCTCTTGGCTACCGTCAGTGGCGTGTGGCTATTCACGAGTCCCGAACCGAAGCCGCGCAATTCGACGCTTGCCGAAACGGTGCGGCGGGTGTGCCGATCATTGACGTTGATCATGTTGCTCGCGTTCTCAATGCTGCTGGTAGCCGAGAACGTCGGGGAACTACGGTCGGCATACGTCTTGACAATCGCCGGCCGGGGCGTTGAACTACTCATGTGGCTCGGTGTCGTGATCTATGCGGTTACCATTGCGAGAAGGATGGATGATCGGGAAGTGAGGCGGGAGTTGCGCGTTGTGTTTGTCCTGCTCCTTCTTGGCCTGGGAGGAGGGATCTACGTCACCGCCGCGCAAGTGGATCCATATGATGTGACTCGGGTGCATGTCGGTATCGGATTGCTGACGACGTTGGTTCCCATTTTCTTGTTTGTCAGTGCGATCTACCTGATTATGCACATGTCGCGCGCGCTACGCGCCTTGCGACGCGCGGCGTAGAATTCACTCACCGCGCCCGAGATGAAAACGTGGCAATCGCCCCCTCCTTCGACGCTTCCGGTCGCCTTGCCGCGGACGTGGCGTGCCTGACGTGCGGGTACAACCTGCGGGGGCTGGCGCCGGGCGGGGCGTGTCCGGAGTGCGGGCTGGCGGTGGGGTTGTCGCTGCGGACCGATCGGCTGGACGCGGCGCCGGTGGTGTGGCGGGCGACGCTGGCGCGCGGGGCGACGTGGCTGCGGTGGGGCGTGCTGGCCGCGCCGCTGCTGGTTTATCCGGGACTGGTCGTGGCGACGGCGGGGTTCTGGAGGCTGACGGCGGCGCAGCCGGGGCGCGTCGAGCCGGGGCGGGATCGCGTGCTGCGCCTGGCGGCGCGGGTATTGCTGTCGATCGGGCTCGTGGGTATCTGCATGACGTTGATCTACGCGGTGACGCAGGTGTGGCCGAACCCGTTGCGTGCGACGCGCGATTGGCGGAGCCTGGACGGCGCGCTGATCGGATTCCACGGGATCTACTTTCTCGGGTTGATCGCGGGGTGGGATTACCTGGCGACGCTGGCCGAGCGCGCCGGCGATGCGGAGATGGTGCGTCGTTGTCGGCGGATCCGCTGGGTATGGATCGGCGGCGTCGGGGCCGGTTGTCTGATGGCGCTTCTGGTCAGCGCGGCGGAGTGGCTGCAATGGCGGCCGAGCTGGGGCCCGACGTGGGGCGCGGCCGCGCTGCTGCTGGTGACCTTCGGCCTGCTCGTCTGGCTGTGGTTCGAGACGCAGGACTTCGTGCGGCGGTTTGATGCGATGATCCGGCGAGCGACGCGTGCGGCGGCGGATCAGAGCGACCCGAGCAGCTCGAGCGCGCGGGCGACGGCCTGATCGATCGGGACGGCCTCGCCCTTGGGCCCGTTCGAGCCGTTGCGCGCCTTCAGCTCGACCTTGCCCTCGGCCAGGCCCTTCTCGCCGACGGTGATCCGCAGCGGGATCCCGATCAGGTCCGCGTCCTTGAACTTGACGCCGGGCCTTTCCTCCCGGTCGTCGATCAGGGCTTCGGGAGAGGACGTGGTCGCTGACGCGATCGCGCCGGCTTCGAGCTCGGCGGCGAGTTGCTCGGCGACCTCGCGGGCGCGGCCCTCCCACTTGACCACGGTGATCAGCACGTCGTACGGCGCCAGCGCGCGGGGCCAGATGATGCCGTTGTCGTCGTGCCCGCCCTCCCGTTCGATCGCCGAGGCGAGGATCCGGTTCACGCCGATGCCGTAGCAGCCCATGATCGGATGGACGCGCTGGTTCTGTTCATCGAGGACGGTGACGTCGAGGGCGCGGGTGTACTTGTCACCGAGCTTGAAGACGTGGCCGATCTCGATGCCCCTGGTCTCGCGCAGCACGCCGCCGTCGTTGCACGGCGAGGGGTCGCCGTCGATGGCGTTGCGGATGTCGGCCACACGTACCCGGGCCTCCGCTGCGCCGCGGGCCGGCTTGGCGCCCAGCGGATCGAGCACGTCACGCTTCCAGTGGAAGTGTCGCACGTGGTGATCGGTCTTGTTGGCGCCGGTGACCCAGAACCGATCGGGCGTGGCGTCGGGATCGACGACGAGCAGGACGTCGTCACGCGACGCGGCCACTTGTGGGCCGACGAAACCGATCGCGAAGCCGGCGGCGCGGGCCTCGGCCTCGTCGGCCAGTTGCAGGTCACTCGCGCCGACCGCGGCGCGGAGCTTGGCCTCGTTGAGCTCGTGATCGCCGCGCACGACGGCGACGATCCAGCGGTCGGTCGCGCGGCAGACCAGCGTCTTGAGCATGTTCTGCGTCTTGAGCTTGGTGCCCAGACTCTTCTTGAAGAAGGTGACGACGTCGTCGATGCCGGGGCAGTTGGGGGTGTGGATTTCTTCGAGCTCACCGGTGGGGGTAGACGGCGGCTGCGCCGCACCGCTAAACGATGGGCCGAGGGTGCGGTCACCGATCGCGCACTTCTCGACGTTGGCGGCGTAGTTGCCCTTGTCGGACTTGAGGATGGTGTCCTCGCCGGTGGGGGAGGGGACCATGAACTCGTGGGAGGCGCTGCCGCCGATGGGGCCGGACTCGGCCTCGACGATCTCGTACGGCAGGCCGCAGCGCTCGAAGATGCGGCAATAGGCGTCGTACTGTTTCTGGTAGGTTTCGTCGAGCCCGCCGGGGCCATCGAGTCGCAGGTGGAAGGAATAGGCGTCCTTCATCTGGAACTCGCGGCTGCGCAGGACGCCGAAGCGGGGGCGGTACTCGTCGCGGAACTTGGTCTGGATCTGGTAGAGGGTCTTGGGCAGGTCACGGTGAGAGCTGAGCGTGGCGCCGACCAGCTCGGTGACGACCTCCTCGTGGGTGGGGCCGAGGGCCTGCTGCCGGCCGTGACGATCGGTGAGGACGAGCAGGTTCGGGCCGTAGGCCACGCGTCGGCCGGTGCGTTCCCACAGCTCGACGGGCTGCAGCGCCGGCAGCAGGACCTCGACGGCGCCGGCGCGGTCCATCTGCTGGCGGACGATCGTCATGGCGCGGTGGAGGCAGCGCCAGCCCAGGGGCAGGTAGCTGTAGGTGCCCGAGGCGAGCTTTCGGATGAAGCCGGCACGGAGCATGAGCCGATGCGAGGGGACCTCGGCCTCAGCGGGGACCTCGCGGAGCGTGGCGATCAGGGTCTGCGTCCATCGGGTGGGCATAGGCGGGGCATGGTAACGCGGGGTCGGCGGATCAGCTACGGGCGGCCGGGTTCCCGGCGACAGGCGTCGTGCCAGGCGTCGCGGCCGTGCGCAAACCCCGATCGGTCGTCGATATACGCGAATCCGCCCTTGTTCACGGCGGTGCGGTCCGATAGACTGCTGACAACCATGCGAATACGCGCGATGATCGGAGCGGGCGCGCTGACCGGCTGTCTGCTCGTGCTGAGCGGTTGCAGTGAACCGTTGTTCCCCAAGGACACGCCGCGGTCGCCGTACGACCGGTACCTGACGCTGCGGGGCCGCTCGGTGCCCAAGACGGTGCCGAACGCGTACGGCATCGAGCAGCCGAACCTGCGTGAGCGGCTCAAGCCGCTGGCGCAGCGGTGATCGGGGGGGCGTGCGGGCGCCTGAGCGGGCGATAGGGCCTGTGACGGCTGGGAGTCGGGTCGCCGGAGCTTTTCGGACCGGATTTTCAAAGCCTCCCGTCGAGCCGGCCGATCATAAAGCAGATTCGTTTTCCCGGCGGTCAAGGATGCCGACCGCCCCATCGCAGGAGTGGCACGGGTGCCGGACAAGAGAACATTGAGTGTGCTGGGCGCGTTGGTGACGGGGATGACCGTCACGAGCGTGCTTTTGCTCATTTTGGAGCCGGGCCCGGTCGCCCCGGTCTCGGGGGTGACGCTGCGGTCGGTGGATCAGCGGGCGGACCCGCAGCGCAAGCTGTTCAGCCCGGCGCAGATGCACGCCTGGCAGGCGATCGTGATCCACGACAGCGGGGCGTTGGAAGGCTCGTCGCGCACGCTCAACCACGCGCACGAGCAGGCCGGCCGCGGCGGGCTGGGCTACCACTTCGTGGTGAACAACGGCTCGATGGAAGACGACGGGCTGATCGAGATCGGCTTCCGCTGGCAGCGTCAGTTCGCCGGCGCGTACGTGGACCCCAGCGATGGCGACTGGTACAACCGCCACGCGATCGGGGTCTGCCTGATCGGTGACGCGGACCGCCGCAAGTTCTCGGGCACGCAGCTCGACAAGACCCTCTGGCTGGTCCAGCAGCTCCAGCGCCGCTTCGGCATCCCCAAGGAGCGGGTGTTCGTGGACGTCGGCCGCACACCCGGTCAGCCGGCACGCCTGTTCCCTTACGCCTGGTTCGAGCAGCAGTTGCTCACCGCCCCGTGAGCGGGTGGCGGCTCAGGCCCGCCGGGCCGCGCCGGCAGCCATCCGGTCGGGCTCGGGTGCTCAGGCCCGCACGCGGTCGGCCCGTTGGCGCAGCGCCGATCCCCGATGCCGCGGCCGTACCGCCGCACGCCGACACGGGCCCCACCCCCCCGCGTGCATCCAGAAGCGGGCTTTCAAACGAATTCATGCCTGGGATGGAGGTCGGGGCGAATCCGGCCTATCATGATTGGAATGTAAGGGTGCCGTGAAAGTGACCCGGTGAGGCGGACGATTGATCTGATACCGTTATCCTCAGGTGAGTCCGCGAAGTCGGTGAAAGAAAATCACGGCGTGATCGGTTATCCCGTTATACCGGGTCGACAATCAGAAGCGAGTTGACAGCCGGCCGGCGTGCGCGTGAGCGGGTTGGGCCTGTCAGCCAGACCGATGGCTGAGTTTCACGACATCGCGGGCTATGAGGTGCTGGCGACACTCGGCTTGGGCGCTCGCAGCACCATCTACGCCGTCCGGGACCGCAAGGGCCAGACCTACGCCCTCAAGCGGGTGGTCAAGTCCTCTCCCAGTGATCAGCGTTTCCTCGACCAGGCGATCGCCGAGCACAAGGTCGCCAGTCTTTTCGACCATCCGGCCCTGCGCAAGAGCTACAAGCTGATCCGTCAGCGGGACTTCATCCGCACCAGCGAGGTGCTCGTGCTGATGGAGCTGGTCGACGGCCAGACCCTGGAGCAGTTCCAGCCGGGGAACATGGCCCGGCTGTGCGAGATCTGTCGCCACGTCGCCGAGGGGCTGGCGGCAATGCACACCAAGCAGTACGTCCACGCCGACATCAAGCCCAACAACATCATGGTCACCAAGACCGGTGATGTGAAGGTCATCGACTACGGCCAGAGCTGTCCCACCGGAACCGTGAAGGAACGGATCCAGGGGACGCCCGACTACATCGCGCCCGAGCAGGTGCTGCGGCGGATGATCACGCCGCAGACCGACGTGTTCAACCTCGGCGCGACGATGTACTGGCTGCTGACGCAGCGGAACATCCCGACGATGATCCCGCGCAAGACGCAGGCGGGCATGGCGCTGCGGACGGATGAGAAATGCCAGCCGCCGCGCGAGCTCAACGGGCAGGTGCCCCCGGCGTTGTCGAGCCTGGTGATGGACTGCATCCAGTCCGAGCCGGTCCAGAGGCCGGGCACGATGCGGGAGGTGATCGACCGGCTCGTGATCGCGGGCAAGCAGGTGGCGCGGGACGCGCGCGTGGACGGCTCGCGAGGCTCGGACGGCGACGACGACGACGGTGACAAGGCCGACGTCAGCGACCTGCGCACGGCGATATGACCTGCCGGCGGCTGCCCACGGCTCGCCATGCCGCGGTGCCGGGCCGGCGGGCGTCACGAGGACGATCGGCGGCGGGCTCAGCGCCGCGGGTTCGTGACCGGGGGGCCGGGGTGACGGGGCCGAGGATCTGACATGACGACGTGGACCTGCCTGCTGGCGACCGTGGTCCTGGGTGCGACGCCGCCGACGCCGGCGGTCACGCCGGAGGAGGTCTCCGCGGCCGTCGAGCGCCTGCAGGCGTACCTGCTCGAACAGCAGGGCGACGATGGCGGGTGGGAGCGGGAGTACGCCGGTTCCCGTTTTCACGCCGGGGGCGAGTCGGCCCTGGTGACGCTGGCGCTGCTGACCAGCGGCGTCTCGCCTCAGACGCCGGCGATGGGCGATGCGCTTCGGTTTCTTCAGACCGCCCAGGTCAACGGCACCTACGCGATGTCGCTGCGGGCGCATTGCTGGGCGGCGATCCACGACGAGTACCTGCCCCGGTTGCACCGGGACGCGCGCTGGCTGGTCGAGGCTCAGCGGGACGGGCTGTTCGATTACGGGCCCAGGCGGATCGAGCGATACGACCACTCGGTGACGCAGTTCGGTGTGCTGGGGCTGTGGGAGTCGGTCAAGCGGGGCGGCCCGGCGCCGGCGGGGCTCTGGCACGACGTGATCCGACACTTCCTCGAGACGCAGTTGCCCGACGGCGGGTGGAACTACGACGGCCGACCGAACAACCGCTCGACGGCGACGATGACCGCCGCCGGCCTGACCGCGCTGCTCGTCGCTCAGCAGCAGGCCCACCGCTCACGCCACCGCCCCGTCCCCGCCGTCGCCGAGGCGATCGAGCGCGGCCTGCACCGTCTCGCCCTGGCCGAGATGTCCCGCGACGCCCCACGCCGCGGCCGATACTGGATGTACTACCTCGTCAGCCTCGAGCGCGTGGCGCTGGCCAGCGGCGTCAAGCTCATCGGCACCGAGGACTGGTTCGTCTCCGGCGCCCGCCGCATCCTCGACCGCGAGGCCGGCCGGGGCCACCTCGGCCACGACCTGGTCGACACCGCCTTTGCGCTGATGTTCCTCTCCCGAGGCCAGGTCCAGGTCTGGATCAACAAGCTCCGCGTGGATCACACCAGCTGGAACAACCGTCCCAACGACGTCTACTTCCTGACCCGACACCTCAGCGCCCTGCGTGAGCACGAGCTGAACTGGCAGGTCGTCAACGTCGAAGACGACCCGATGCACTGGCTCAACGCCTCGGTCGCGTACCTGGCCTCCGACGAGCCGATCCGACTCGGCGTCACCGCCGCTTCGAACCTCAGGACGTACCTCGACCTCGGCGGGGTGCTGCTCGCCAGCGCCGATGGCAACCGCCCCGCGTTCCGCGAATCGATCAGGGACCTGGCCGCCGAGCTTTATCCGGAGTACGACTTCCGCGCGCTCGACGCCGACCACCCCCTGTACAACCTGGTGTACCACGTCGAGCCCGATCCGAACCGGCCGATCTACGCGCTGTCGAACGGGGCCCGCGAGCTGATCGTGCTGGCGCCGGACGACTGGGGCATCCGGTTCCAGGCCGAGGGCCGCACCGGCGACAGCGACGCCCACGCGGTGATGGCGAACCTGTACGCGATGGTCAACAATCGCGGGCGGCTCAAGCACCGCCTGGACCACCCGCTGGAGCCGCGGCGGGATCGGCCGGTCGAGGCCGAGGTCGCGGTGGTGCGCGCCATGTACGGGGGCAACTGGAACCCCGAGCCGCTGGCGTGGGAGCCGCTGCGCCGCTGGCTGTTCAACCGCACCGGCGTCGAGCTGGCGCTGCGGGACGAGCCGTTGCGCCAGATCGATCGCCTCGACGCGCCGCTGGTGCACCTGGCCGGGGTCGAACCGGTGCGCTTCACCGACGCCGAGCTGGGCGCGATCCATCGCTACGTGCGCCGCGGCGGCACGGTGCTGGTCGAGACCGTCGGGGGTCGCGGGCGTTTCTCCGTCGAAGCCGAGCGCCAACTGGCGAGGTTGTTCGGGTCGCTCGGCTCGTCGATCCCGACCGATTCACCCGTGCTCAGCGGCGGCTCGGATCAAGCGAGCTTCGCCGTTCGGCGGGTGGTGTACCGGCCGTTCAGCGTGCTGACGCTCCACGCCGGGCATCGGCCACGCCTGGCCGTCCACCGCGTCGGCGGTCGGCCGGCCGTGCTCGTCTCGCACGAGGACCTCTCGCTCGGCGCGATGGGCCTGACGTACTGGCCGGTCAACGGCTACGACAACGCCACCGCGCGACGCCTGCTGGGCAACCTGCTGCTGATGATGCGTGACCGCCGGCCCGCCGATTCACCGGCCGATCCGTTGACCGACACCCTTGAGCCGAATCGCTCGATCCGCCTCACCTCGCCCGTCCTGCCAGGTATCGGCGCAGCGTCTCGATGACCGGCTGATCCGTCGACACCAGGTTGTGCTCGACCCCGCGGCCGAGGCACCCCCGCCGGACCTGCTCCACGTGGGCGCGGATCAGCTCGTCGTACCGATCCGCGACCGCGCGCACGTCCGTGGCCACCTGCTCGCGCGACTCGGGGTCCACGAGCTGGCACCGCCCCGGCGCGATCCGCTCCAGCGCCAGCTCCTGCGGCGTGAGCACCTGGAAGACGATGACCTCGCTGCGATCGTGACGGAAACGGTTGATCCCGTCGAACAGCTCGGCGGGCTCGTCGAGCAGGTCGCTGATCAGCACCACAACGCCGCGGCGGCGGAGCAGGCGGTGCGCGGCGGCGAGGCACGGCCCGACGCGGCCCAGCCCCGGGCGGGGCATGGTGCGCTCAAGCTGATCGCACAGCCGTTGCAGGTGCGACCAGGTGCTCGCCGGCGGCAGGTGCTTCCGCAGGCGATGGTCGAACACGCCGAGCCCGACGCGGTCGGCCTGCTGCACGGTCAGGAACGCGATCGCGGCCGCCAGGTCTTTGGCCAACGCCAGCTTGCTCACCGCCTCGGGCCCACGCAGCGGTCGGCCGCGCGGCCCGATGCCGGCGAAACCCATCGACGCCGAGACGTCCACCATCAGGTACAGGTGCAGGTCGGTGTAGCGCTGGTACCGGCGGATGTAGTGGCGGTCGGTGCGGCCCCAGAGCTTCCAGTCCACGGCGTTGGGGTCGTCGCCGGGCGTGTAGGGGCGGTAGTCGTGGAACTCGATGCCCGCGCCGCGCTGAGGCGAGGCGTGCGTGCCGGCGTAGAGGCCCTCGACGAGCCGTCGGGCGCGGAAGACCAGGCCGCGGAGCTTGGCGTGTTCACGCAGATCGGGCATCAGCGGATTGTACCGGGGCCGTGGTCCCGCGGCGGCCGATGCCTGCAGCGTGCCCGCGCCGGTATCATGGCGTCTCATGTCGGGGTCGACGGTCGAAGAGCCGGGCCGTACGCGTGCGCGCGATTCACTGCCGCGGGGCGGGGCGGGGCTGCTGATCCCGTTGGCCGTGGCGTTGATGGCCGGCATCGTTCTCGGCCGCGTCGCGCCGTGGCTGTGGGCCTGGGCGGTGCTGGCGGCCGTCGGCGTGGTGGTCGCGGTCCGGATGGCGCGGCTTGGCCGGTGGCGCGGCGCGCGGTTCTGGGTGGTGACGGCCGTCGTGCCGCTGGGCGCGGGCTGGTGGATCGTGCAGCAACGGTACGTGCCGTGGACGAGCATCGAGCGGTACCTGGGCGAAGAGAGCCAGCTCGCGGAGGTGGTGGGGCGGGTGTCGGGCCCGCCGCGTGTGGCTTCGGCGCCCGAGGGCGCGTTCGCACGATTCGCGTACCGTGAGCCGGGCACGCTGTTTGCGCTCGAGGCGTCGTCGATCGTCGTCGCCGGTCAGGATGAACCGGTCACGGGCACGCTGCTGGTGCGGCTGGCCCCGAGCTCGCCGCCGCCGACCGATGGTCAGCGCATCCGGGTGCGCGGGTGGCTCAGCGCGATCGCCGGGCCGCGCAACCCCGGCGAGGTCGATTACCGCGTGGTGATGCGGCGGTGGGGGATCGACGGGCGGCTGTCGGTGCCGGGCCGGCGCAACTGGCGGTTTGAGCCCGAGTCGCAGCGCGGGCCGCCATGGGCGTGGCGTGCGGTGCGTGCGGCGATCGCGTCGCGGGCGATGGGGTCGCTGACACTGGGTCTGGAGGATCAGCCGCGGATCGCGGCGCTGCTGGGCCGGCTGCTGCTGGGCCAGCGTCATGAGGACCTGGCCGAGCTGGAGGAGGACTTCCGCCGCGTGGGTCTGGCGCACCTGCTGGCGATCAGCGGGGCGCACCTGGGCATCCTGACGATGCTGGCGTGGGGCGCGGCGCGACTGGCGATCCCGTACCCGAGCCGGGCGGCGATGGTCGTGCTGGCCGTGCTGGGTCTGTATCTGCTGGCGGTGCCGCTGCGTGTGCCGATCGTTCGAGCGGCGGTGATGGCGGGGTGCTTTCTGCTGGCGGTGGCGGGCGGCCGCATCGTGCGGGGGCTCGACCTGCTGGCCGTGGCGGCGATCCTCGTGCTGATCTGGCGGCCGGACGACCTGTTTTCACCGGGATTTCAGCTCAGCTTCGGCGTCGTGGCGGGGCTGCTGTGTTTCACCCGTGGCGTCTCGGAGTGGATCTTTCCCCCGCCGGCGGTCGAGCCCGCCCGCGTCCACTGGCCGCGATACGCTGGCCGGCGCGCGGCCGATTACGCGGCGGTCAGTCTGGTCGCGTTCGCGGTGGCGATGCCGATCGTGGCGTATCACTTCCGGTTCATCACGCCGCTGGCGGTGTTGCTGTCGGTGCTGGCGTTGCTGCCGCTGACGGCGGTGCTGGCGATCGGGTACGTGAAGGTGTTCGTGGGGATGGTGGCGTCGCCGGTGTCGGCGGTGCTGGCCGGCCCGCTGGCGTGGGTGACCGACACGCTGATCGGGCTGGTGGAGCACGCGTCGTCGTGGCCGGGTTCAGCCGTGGAGCTGGCGCGGTCGCCCTCGCCGGCGTGGGTGATCGGCGCGATCGCGCTCGTGGTGGCGGTGTTCTCGGGGTGGTTTCTGCGGCGGCCGGTGGCGTTGAGCCTCGGGGTGATGCTGGTGTCGGGGTGGCTGGCGGTCTCGCAGCCGTCGCTGACCGGGCGTGCGTCGCGGGGGCCGGTCGAGCCGGGGTTGACCCTGCACGCCTTCGCCGTGGGCGACGGTTCGTGTTACCTGCTGCGCACCCCGGGGTACGCGTTGATGTTCGACTGCGGGTCGCAGGCGTATTTGGACGTGGGCCGGCGGAGCATCGTGCCGGCGCTGGGCGAGTTGGGCGTGGGATGGATCGACACGCTGGTGATCTCGCACGCGGACCTGGATCATCTGTGCGGGGCGCTGGACGTGGTGGACGCGGTGCGGGTCGATCGAGTGCTGGTTCCGCCGCGGTTGCTCGTCACGGCGGAGCAGGAGCCGGAGGGGCCGACGGCGGTGCTGGTGCGTGGCCTGCGTGAGCGGGGGTTGCCGCCGGTGGTCACGCGTCGGGGCGATTGGTTCGAATCGGGCGCGTTGCGTTGGCAGGTGCTCTGGCCGCCGGCGGATTACGAGCCGAGGCAGGTGAACGACGGCTCGCTGGTGTTGCGTGTCGAAGGTTCGGGCGGGCGGGTGCTGCTGAGCGGGGACATCGAGGCGGACGCGAAGCGTCGGCTGCTGGCGACGGGTGAGGACCTGCGTGCGGACGTGGCGGAGCTGCCGCACCACGGCGCGTTCACCGAGGCGTCGCTGCCGTGGCTGGACGCGGTCTCACCGCGACTGGTGATTCAGTCGAGCGGGCCGGCGAAGCTGTATCGCGACCCCTGGCCGGCGCACCTGCAGCGGCGTGGGATCGAGCGGTGGAGCACGGCCGAGGCGGGAATGGTCGAGGCGCGGCTTTTGCTGTCGGGGGACCTGCGCGTGAGCGGTTTCCGTGCGGTGCGACCGTGAGGCTGGGCGGCGGTCGCCGGGCGGTCACGGCAGATCGGACGCGTCCTCGGACGCGTCCTCGGGCGGTCCGTCGGCGGGCGAGGGGGGCGGTTGGTGTGGCGCCGGCTCGGTCGGCTCGACGACGATGCGCACCCGCATGGGCGGGGAATCCGACGGCGACCACGGGACGGTTTCCACCAGCGGCACGTGCGGAAGAAGCGCACTCGGCAGGGGCGAAGATCCGGTTTCACCGGCAGTCGAGCGGCCCGCGGTCGGCACGCCGGCCTCGCGCGCGTCGTCAGGCGAGCGCTCGACCGGGTCACGCCGCGGTGCCCTCTCCACGGTGACCAGCTCGCTGCCGAGCATCATCGCGGGCAGGTCCGGTCGCTCGCTCGGCTCGGCGCTCGGCACGGTTCGCGACGCCGCGGCGGCGTCCCCGGCGGTGAGGCTGCGGGCCGCGCGGGTCCCTCCGGCCATGGTCGGCGACGGTGAAACCAGGTCGGCGGGGCGTTCGACCAGCGTCGCCGCCTCGCTCGGGGGCGCCTCGATCCACACGGCACGCTCCACCGGCAAGCCCCGCAGCTCCGTCAACAAGTCGTTCGCCTCGGACGGGGACACCGCCGCGATCAGCACCGGTGTCGCGTCCTCGGCTTCTGCATCGCTATCGGCTTCGGCTTCGACCGCCACGCCCCGCCGCGCCGCCCACGCCCGGATCGCCTCGACCGTCCGCGACGGGTCGTTCGACCGCACGGTCATCGTCGCCGTGGCGGTTCGGGCTTGCGCGTCGGCCGTCCCGCTCGGCTGAGGCTTGACGGCGGATGGTACCGACACGCCCGCATCACGCCGCGGCATCGGCGCCGCGGCGAGCGCCGTGGCCCGGCCGAGCGCATCCGACGCCGATTCCGTCAGTTCATCTTCGATCGGCGCTTCCGCCACCGCGTTCGGCCGACGAGCCAGCGCCGCTTCGCCGCGAGGCGCGTCCGACAGGTCCCCGCTCAGTGTCGGCACGTCGGCCAGAGCGTCGGCGTCGTCGGTCGGGCGTTGAGCCTCTCTCAGCGCCGCCACCTCACCGGGTGCCGATCGATCGGCGCTCGGTGTCGTGGCCGACTCCTCGGCGCGGTCGGCCAACGATGCCGTCGGTTTCGCGGCCGGCACCTCGGCGGGGGCGTCGGCCAACGTCTCCGGTTGGCGCTGGCGCTCGCGCGACCGCGCGGAAGCCCGGGGCGGCGACGCGTCGTCCATCGCCAGCGAGCGCTCGCGGGGTCCCCGCGGTTCGTCTTCCATCGCGAACGGGACCGCGCCGTTGGGCGACGTCGGGTCCAGCAGCGTGTACGCGATGAAAGCCGTGCTCAGCATCAGCAGGGCGGCGATCGCTCCGTAACCCGTCCACTTGAACAGCCGCAGCTTGCGGACCTCGCGCGCCGGTGTCGGCTCGACCACCGCCCGCTCCGGCTCGCCCAGCAGCAGCCGGCGTTCCAGCGCCTGCATCGCGTCCTCGACCAGCCCCTGCGGCGCCGGCTCGTGTTCCAGTGACCTCAGCTCCGCCCGGTCCGACGCCATCGCCTCGATCAGCTCGCGCAACGCCGGGTTGCCCGACAGCTCGGCCTCGAACCGACGCCGCTGGTCCTCGGGCATCTCACCCTCGACGTACGCGAGGATGCGGTCCTGGTCGTATTGGCTCGTCTCAGCCATCGCTCACCTCGGGGCGCGCCGCCCGGCTCGGCGGCCGCGCCGCGCCCGCCGAACGGTCCGCCTGCTCGTATCGCATCAGCTCCTGCCGCAGCGCCAGCCGGGCCCGGAACAGCCGGCTCTTGACCGTCCCCTCCTTGACCTCCAGCACGCGGGCGATCTGACGGTAGTCCATCTCTTGGAGGTCGCGCAGGATCAGGACGGCCCGAAAGTCTTCGTCCAGCGCCGCCAGGGCCCGTTCCAGCAGGGCCCGCCGCTCCTGTTGTTCGACGCGGGCCGACGGCGACGGTTCCCTCCCATCCGGCAGGCTCGCCGACCAGGGCGACCCCTCGTCGCCGGCGCGTTCGCGACCAGCATGAGCACCGTCCAGGCTCGCCGCCCGCCGCCCGGGCACTCGCTGCCGCCGCAGGTGCGAGAGGCACTGGTTCATCGCGATGCGGATCATCCACGTGCTCAGGTCCGAGTCGCCCCGGAACCGCGGCAGGTGCTCGATGATCCGGACCATCGCGTCCTGGCAAACGTCGGCCGCGTCCTCGTGGTGCCGCAGCATCCGCAGGCAGGTGTTGAACAGGTGGTCGCGGTAGGCCTCGAGCAGTCGGCCCATCGCCTCCTGGTCGCCGCGACGGGCCCGATCGAGCAGCGTTGTGATGTGCGAGTCGGCCATGGCGCCTTCGATCGCGGGGGGCCGCGCGTCACCCGTGGCGACGCGGGGCCCACCGTGTGCGGACGATGGGCCGCGCTTGCCTCGCCCATCCCGATCCGTGAGGGTACTATCCCCGCGTCGAATCCCAGGGTCAATGAATGAGCGACACAATCGGCCCCGATGACCCGACCCGCTACGTCTCGCCGCTGGCCAGCCGCAACGCCTCGGCCGCGATGCAGGCGATCTGGTCGCCGCAGCGAAAGTTCTCGACCTGGCGGCGGCTGTGGCTGGCCCTGGCCGAGGCTCAGCACGAACTGGGCCTGGACATCCGTCAGGACCAGCTCGACGAGCTGCGGGCGCACCTGGACGACATCGACTACGCCCACGCCGCCGAGCACGAACGCCGGCTCCGTCACGACGTGATGGCCCACGTCCACGCCCTGGCCGACGTCGCGCCGACCGCCCGGCCGATCCTGCACCTGGGCGCCACCAGCCAGTTCCTCAACTGCAACACCGAGCTGCTTCAGATCCGCGACGCCCTGCGCCTCGTCGCGGGCAAGCTCGCCGGCGTGATCGACCGGCTCGCCCGCTTCGCCGACCGGCACAAGGACCTGCCCACCCTCGGGTTCACTCACTTTCAGCCGGCCCAGCCCACCACCGTCGGCAAGCGCGCCGCCACGTGGACGCAGGACTTCGTGCTCGCGCTCGAGGAGGTCGAGCACCGCCTGGCCACGCTGCGCTTCCGCGGCGTCAAGGGCACCACCGGCACGCAGGCCTCGTTCCTCGCCCTGTTCGGCGGCGACACGCCCGAGGCGCACGAGAAGGTCGAGCAGCTCGACCGGCTCGTGACCGAGAAGATGGGCTGGGACCCGGACCGTCGCTTCGCCATCACAGGGCAGACCTACCCCCGCGTGGTCGACGGGCTCGTGATCAGCTCGCTCGCCGCCGCCGCGGCGGCCGCGCAGAAGTTCGCCACCGACCTGCGCCTGCTGGCCAACCGCAAGGAGCTGGAGGAGCCGTTCGAGGCCGATCAGGTCGGCTCGTCGGCGATGGCGTACAAGCGCAACCCGATGCGGTGCGAGCGGGTCTGTGGCTTATCCCGTTTCGTGATCGGGATGACGGCCACGCCGTTCGTCACCGCCGCCGAGCAGTGGCTCGAACGGACGCTGGACGACTCGAGCGCCCGCCGGCTCACGCTGCCCGAGCCGTTCCTGGCGATCGACGGCGTGCTGGACCTGGTGCTCAGCGTGGCCGAGGGCATCGTCGTGTACCAGAAGACGATCGAGGCCAACCTCGCCGCCGAGCTGCCGTTCATGGCGACCGAAGACGTCCTCATGGCCGCGGTGCAGCGGGGCGGGGATCGACAGGAACTGCACGAGCGGATCCGTCGCCACAGCCAGGCGGCGGCGCAGCGCGTCAAGGCCGAGGGCGCATCGAACGACCTGATCGAGCGGCTGCGCGACGACGAGGCGTTCGCGGGGATCGATCTGGGCGGCGTGCTGGAGCCGAGGCGCTACGTCGGCCGGGCGCCGCAACAGGTTGAGCGGTTCGTAAACGAGGTGGTCGAGCCGATCCGCCGGCGTTACCGCGAGCGGCTCGGCTACGAGCCGACGTTACGGGTCTGAGCGGCGATCACCGGGTCGGCGGCCGGTTCCGTTTCAGCGGCGCGCCGGCCAACATAAGCCGTGACGCCGCGCTTCGACGCGCGGACGAACGCCGCCAGCTCCGCGCACAGCGGGTCGTCACCCAGCTCGTTTTCGATCCGTGCGATCGCGGACGCGTTGCTCAACCGCGATTGAAACAGCAGCTCAAACGCGCGCTTCAGAGCCGGGATGTGCCGGCGGTATCCCGCCCGTCGCAGGCCGACGATGTTCAGGGATCCGACCGTGCGGGTGTAGTAGGAGGTGCAGAACGGCGGCAGGTCCTGGGAGAGGCCGGCGAGGCCGCTGAGCACGGCCAGGCGTCCGACGCGCACGAACTGATGGACCGCGGCGTTGCCGCCGACGAGCACCCGGTCGTCGATCGTCGCGTGCCCGCCGACCAGGGCGCCGTTGGCCAGGGTGCAGTCGTTGGCGACGACGGCGTCGTGGCCGAGGTGGCTGTTGACCATGAGGTAGTTGCGGTCGCCGAGGCGGGTGGGCTGGTCACCGGTGGCGCGGTGGATGGTCACGCTCTCGCGCAGGACGTTGTGATCGCCGATGGCGACGCCGGCGCCGGGCGTGGCGGGGTCGTACTTGCGGTCCTGGGGGGCGTAGCCGACGCAGGTGAACGGGTAGAGCGTGTTGCCCGCGCCGATGGTGACCGGGCCGTTGAGCACGACGTGGCCGAGCAGCCGCGTCCCGGCGCCGAGGCGCACGGGCCCGTCGATCAGGCAGCCGGGGCCGATGACGACGTCGTCGGCCAGGTGGGCGGCGGCATCGACGGTCGCGGTGGGATGGATGGCCGGCATGCGTGGGCTCCGGGACACGCCGACGGGCGGCGGCGGGCGAGGGGATTATCGCAGATCCGTGCCTGCGTGCATTTGCCGGGTCACCCGCGGCTTTGCGGGATCGATGAGGGCGACCGGGCTACGATGGGCCGACCCATGGACCAGACGCTGGACCAAGATGCCCCGCTGCTCGTGCGTGACCTGGGCCGCCTGCCGTATGGCGAGGCGTGGGCCGTGCAGCGGCGGGTCAACGAGGGCGTGATCGCCGGCGACGAGCCGTTCACGCTCTTGCTGGTCGAGCACGAGCCCGTGATCACGATCAGCCGACGGCCCGGCGTGCGCAAGCACCTGCTCGCTGACGCGGCCCACCTCGATCAGCTCGGCATCGCGGTCCACGAAACCGATCGCGGCGGGGACATCACCTACCACGGCCCGGGTCAGCTCGTCGCTTACCCCATCGTGAACCTCCGCGCGATGGGCCTGACGCTCAGCCGATACATGCGCTGGCTCGAACAGCGCGTGATCGAAGCCCTGGACGTGATCGGCGTCGAGGCCCGGCAGGTGCCCGGCTGCACGGGCGTGTGGGTGGACGTTCCGGGGATCGACGGTGCGGACCCGTCAGCGGCGAAAGTCTGCGCGCTGGGCATCCGCGTCCGCCGACACGTGACCATGCACGGCCTGGCGCTCAACGTCGATCCCGAGCTGTCGCACTTCGACACGATCGTCCCCTGTGGTCTGACAGGCAAACCCGTGACCAGCCTGCGGGCGCTGCTGGGCGAGCGGACGCCGGGGATGTCACGGGTCAAGCGAGTGTTGGTCGACGCCATGCAGCGCGCCGCCGCCGAGGCCCTGGCCAACGCCGCCTCGCGGGTGCCGAGCCCATGAATGGCCGCGTGCTGACGGCCGGGATCGAGCGGTGGCGTGTGGGCCTGGCGACGCTCGGCGTGGGCCTGTTTGTCGCGACGCTGTGTGTGTCGTCGGCGGTCTGGCCGGCCGTGGGCGCCGAACGGGGCGAGACGACCGCGCTGGCGTGGTACTGGTTCGGCAGCGCGGTCGGGTGGCTCGGCGTGTCGGCGATCGCGTGGCGCCTGTGTCGGGTCAACCCGGCATGGGATCGCGGCCGCGCGGCCGTGTGGGCGATCCTGACCGTCGCGGTCGCTGCGCGGCTGGTCGTGATCGTCGCCACGGACCCGCGGCTGAGCGACGACGTCTGGCGTTACATCCACGACGGGCGCACGCTCCTCGCCGGTGACAACCCGTATCGCCTGGCCCCCGCCGACGCCATGGCGGGCACCACGGGCGCGACGCCGCATGACGCCCCAGCCGAAGCGCTGCTCAGCCGGATCAACCACCCCCACCTGGTGACGATCTATCAGCCGGCGAGCCAGTACGTGTTCGCCGTGCTGGCGGCGGTGGACCGGGGCGTGGGCGCGATGCTCGGGGCGACGGCGGGTGAGGCGCCCGATGCGGCGGCGCGTCGCGCGGCGTGTGTCTTTCGCTTTGGCTTTGCGGCGGTGGACGTGGCGATCGTCGCGTTGCTGCTGCTGGCGCTGCGTGGCGCGGAACGATCGCCGTGGTGGGCGGCGTTGTACGCGTGGCACCCGCTGGCGATCAGCGAGGTGGCCGCGTCGGGTCACCAGGACGTGCTCGGTATTCTGCCGTTGATTGGGGCGCTGGTGTTCGCGTCGCCGTCGCGCGACGCCGGCCGCGCGGTCCACGCCCGCCGCGCGGCGACTTGCGCAGCGTGCCTGGCGATCGCGGTCGCGGTCAAGCCGATCGTCCTGCCGCTGGCGCTGCCGCTGTTTCTGGCCTGGCGGGGACAGCGGCGAGCGGCGCTGGCGTTTGTCGCTTCGCTCGTGGTCCTTCTGACCCTCCTGATCACGCCGTTTCTCGTGATGCCCGGCGGGATCGCGGGGATGCTGGAGACCGGCCGCGTGTTCGCCGAAACGTGGTCGTTCAACGGGTCGCTGCACGCGGCGGCGTGGTCGCTGGTGCAGGACAAGACGTGGGCCGACCGGCTGATGGCGGGCATCGCGGGGGTCGTGCTGCTGGCGTGCCTGTGGCGGCGGATCGGCCCCCGGACCACCGCGAGCGCCTGGCTGTTCGCGCTGGTGCTCTGTTCGAGCACCGTGCATCCGTGGTACCTGCTGTGGGTCCTGGCGCTCGTGCCAATACAGTTTGACCCGGCGGCATGGCTGCTCAGCCTGACGATCGGGTGGAGCTATGTCGCACACCTGCACCCCGACTTCGCGGTGCCGCCGGCCGTGCGGTGGATCGAATACCTGCCCGTCTACGTCGTGCTGACCTGGGCCCTTTGCACGCGCGCGATTCGAGCGGGACAGGGGCCGGACGATCGGGCCGCTTCAACGGGCACGACCGGGCCCGATCGCTGACTCAGAACACGCGGACCACGAAGCTTGGCTGGGCGCCCAGGTCCTGCCCTTCGATCTCGTCCATGACTTTTTCTTTGCCGTGCCGCAGGTTGTGCGGGAACTTGGCCTGCAGCTCACGGATGCGCGGGCCGTAGGCGTCCATCGTGCCCCGGCGGGTGAAGTCGTGCTCGCTGAACAGGCCGATGGTCACGAGCGATCGGTGCGGGCCGTGGTAGAAGTAAGCCTCCTCGCCGTCCTCGCGGAGTCGGCGGGCGTGCTGCTCGGCGGCCTGGCGGGGGTCGCCCTCATAGGTTTCATCGTAAAAAGCGATCTGAAGGCTGAAGAAACCCGTGTACTGCTTGAGGTTGAAAGGGTCGAGGAAGCGTCGCCCGCCGCCGATCAGCGGCTTGAGCTCGGCGTCGGCGAAGCGGGCCTCGCCGTCGATCGTCGCCCGGCGCACCCGCCGCAGCGCCGCCTGGGCCTCGGCGGAGGTCGGGTCCCGGTACCGCCCGGACCAGACGGTCGCCACCCCGTCGATGTCCTCCCACCACAGCTCGTTGATCGACGTCTGATCCCGAAGCATCAGCGTCAGGTACTGCGCGTCGCTGGCGCGGCGGTCGCCCTCGAACCGCTCGATCTCGATCGCCCAGCCCTGCCCGCCGGCCCGGTCGCCGAAGCGGCTCGCATCGTCCGGATCGGGCTTGGGGTCGGCAAACTCGGCCAGCGCGTCCCACGAGCTGCTGATGGTCCGCGTCTCCACGCCGCAGCCCGCCAGCCACGCCGCGGCGATCAACCACCATCCAATCATCCACCCGCATCGCATGTTGGGCGACCATCCTGTCAGAGTCGGCCCTCGGCGCCAAGAGGTGGCCAAGGGCCCGCTCTCGGCGGGCACGCGAAGCGACCCCCCGATTCCGGCCGTTCAGCTCATGATTTGACCCAGAGCCGTCGATCTCTATTATTCCATCCGGATGAAGCGATGATTAGTCAGGCGACCCCCGCCCAACCCGAAACCCTGGTCCGACGCATGGGCAGCCTCGCCGACCCGACCCGGCTGCGCCTGCTCCGCCTGCTCGAACGCCACGAGGTGGGCGTTGCCGACCTCTGCGCGGCCCTGCAGATGCCCCAGTCCACCGTCAGCCGGCACCTCAAGGTCCTGCTCGACCAGGGTTGGGTGGCCTCCCGCCGCCAAGGCACGACCAACCTCTATCGCCTGGCGACCGACGGCTTCGAGGACGCCGCCCGCGGCCTCTGGGCCCTGGCACGCGAGCAGACCGACGGCTGGGCCACGCTTCAGCAGGACCGGCTCCGCCTGGGCCAGCGCCTCCAGCACCGCCGCCAGCGCTCCCGCGACTTCTTCGAGGACGCCGCCCGTCAGTGGGATCAGACCCGCCAGCAGATGTACGGCGAGTCGTTCGCCCACGCCGCCATGCTCGGCCTGCTGCCCCGCGACTGGACCGTCGTGGACATCGGCTGCGGCACGGGCCTGATGACCGCCGAGCTGGCCCGCCACGTACGGCAGGTCATCGGCGTCGACAACGCCGAGGCCATGCTCGACGCCGCCCGACACCGCACCGCCGAGCTGCCCAACGTCGAGCTGCGCCACGGCGACGCCGAGGCCCTGCCCCTTGATGACACGACGGCAGACGCGGCGATGATGGCCCTGGTGCTGACGTACCTGCCCGACCCGATGCCGGCGCTGTGCGAGGCGAGGCGGGTGCTGACGCCGGGCGGGCGGCTGGTCGTCGTCGACCTGCTGCCGCACGACCGCGATGACTTTCGTCACCAGATGGGCCAGGTCTGCCTCGGGTTCGACCCGACGGAGCTGACCGGGCTGGCCGAGGCGGCCGGGTTCGACGCGGTGACCGTTCGACCCCTGCCGCCCGATCCGGACGCGCGGGGCCCGGCGCTGCAATGCCTGGTCGCCGACGCCGCCGATGCCGTGGACGCTCCCGCGAGCGCTCCCGACCGAGCGCATCGGGCGGGCGCCGGGACACGAGCCGCCAAGACACGCACCCCCTAGACACAAACGAACCGGAAACGAACTCAACCGCTTTTTCTGCAAAAGGAGTTTCTTACGATGACGGCAGTTGCCACGAAGACGATGACCCCGCCCGAGCGATCCGCGGCCACGAAGGCCGGCCTGGAGTATCGCGTCAAGGACCTGTCCCTGGCCGACTGGGGCCGCAAGGAGATCGAGCTGGCCGAGAAGGAAATGCCGGGCCTGATGGCCTGCCGCGAGGAGTTCGGCCAGAGCAAGCCGCTCAGGGGCCAGCGCATCATGGGCAGCCTGCACATGACCGTGCAGACGGCCGTGCTGATCGAGACGCTCGCCGAGCTGGGCGCCGACGTGCGCTGGGCCTCGTGCAACATCTTCAGCACGCAGGACCACGCGGCCGCGGCCGTGGTCGTCGGCCCGACGAGCAAGGGCGGCACCCCCGAGGACCCAAAGGGCGTGCCCGTCTTCGCCTGGAAGGGCGAGACCCTCGAGGAGTACTGGTGGTGCACCGAACGCGCCCTCGACTTCGGCAACGGCCACGGCCCCAGCCAGATCGTCGATGACGGCGGCGACGCCACCCTCCTGATCCACAAGGGCTTCCAGTTCGAGGACGCCGGGTCCGTCCCCTCGCCCGACACCACGGACAACGAGGAGTTTCAGCAGGTCCTCAAGCTCCTGGCCAAGTGCTTCGAGCAGAACCCCAAGCGGTGGCACACCGTCGCCGACGACTGCCACGGCGTCAGCGAGGAGACCACCACCGGCGTGCACCGGCTCTACGAGATGCAGCGCAACGGCACGCTCCTGTTCCCCGCGATCAACGTCAACGACTCGGTCACCAAGAGCAAGTTCGACAACCTCTACGGCTGCCG
>CAYSIX010000009.1:0-32506 GCA_964431205.1 uncultured Phycisphaeraceae bacterium | reverse complement strand
GGTACCGCGCCGACTTCGACCGCGACGGCGACGTCGACGCGTTCGACCTCGGCCTGTGGCAGGCCGGCAGCGGCGACGCTGACGGCGACGGCGACTCTGACGCGTTCGACAACGGCATCTACAACACCGAATCCGGCACCATGACCGCCTACCCCAACAACGACACGCGGGTCACGCACCCCCGGCCGATGTCCTTCCGCCAGCCCGTCACGCAAACGCCCCTGTGCGCCTTCGGCCACCAGGGCCTGCTGCACGACGAGGACGTCGGCGACACCGCCACCGGCGGCGCGCTCGTCTACAACCGCGCCCGCATGCTGCACCCGGGCCTGGGGAGGTTCGTGCAGAGGGATCCGTTGGGAAACGTGGACGGACCAAACCTGTATGAATACGTGGCGTCCAATCCGATTATTCATGCTGATCCCGAGGGCACGGTCTGGGTAACAGTAGTTAGGTGTGTCATCGTTGCAGTCAAGGTTATCTGTAAGAAGGTGAAAGTGTGGGTCAAATCAAAACCAAAGCCCAAGCCCAAGCCGAGACCCAAACCCAAGCCGAAACCCAAACCCAAGCCGAAACCAAGGAAGTGCATGCCGTGCGCTCCCATGATCCTCTTTACCAATCCGATCGGCCCTCCCGAAGAGCAGTGCCCCGTCACCTGCAAGCTCATAAGAGGAACGAAAGTTCCACCTTGTTATTGCTATTACAGATGTCCGGAAATGGAGAACTTCGTAAAGCGCCCTGGCACCTTAGCGCCGTGATGCTCCAAGCCATGGAAAGGCAACGTGTGATTTCTCCTGCTACCGACATACAACTTCTGAGCCAACGCCCGTTTATGGGTTGCCGCACATTTACCCTACTTGTTCGTTTCTCTGTTCAGTGTGTCTTTGTACCACTGAAAAGACGGAGAGAGAAGAGGCTTTCCGATTTGATAGAGCGTGTTAAAAAGGTTCGGGATCGCAGAGAACTGGAAAACATACTTGGGTCGCCGAAATATGCATTGCAGGGCGAGCTGTTTGAAGCGTTACGTGACGATGGGAATTCCTTTGTACCCGAGCGCGTAGAGGTGTACTGTGCTAAAGGCTATTCTATAGAACTGTGGTTCGATAGCGGCACGCTAAGAAGCGTTTGCGGAAGTGATCTTCTATTTGGAGGTTCCTAGAAGTATTCGAGGTGTGTCTACGTGTGTTACAGATGCTACAGCCAATGTTAATCATTGCTTCACCGGCACTTCTACGCCATGCAGGACGCCAACTACAACATCATGGGCCTCGTCGAAGAGTCCGACCGGCTGGTCGAACGCGACGAGTACACGCCCTACGGCCGGCGGCAGGTCTTTGCCCAGCCCTGGTACCGCGCCGACTTCGACCGCGACGGCGACGTCGACGCCTTCGACCTGGGCCTCTGGCAGACGGCGTTCGAAGCGCCAGCGTGTCAGGCTTTGAAGCGCGAGGCTCCCGGACCATGACATTGAGACCGACCCGTTGTCGCTCGGCGAGCCACCAAACCATTGACACCGCCGGGGCCGGGGCGTATGCTTGGGCTGTGATGTCGCGGATGCCCTGCCAGTCCGGTCGCAGCCTCGGGGCCCTCTTGGGCCTGCTGCTTATGGTCCGGACCGGATAGGCGCCGCGGCGACAAGCCTGTGAGATGCCCGCCCTGTCCGGTCCGAAGACCTGACAGGGCGTTTTTGTATGGCGGGGGCGTGTGGTCGGACGACGACGGTTCAATAGAGGCCCGGGCGGAGCGCAGAGGCGTCAAGCCCGGGCGAGCGAGGCACAGCGATGAGCGACGGTGAATCCCAACGGGTGCGGATCTTCGACACGACGCTGCGAGACGGCGAGCAGTCGCCGGGCGCGAGCCTGAACCATCAGGAGAAGGTGGAGATCGCGCGTCAGCTCGAGGCGTTGGGGGTGGACGTGATCGAGGCGGGTTTCCCGATCACGAGCCAGGGGGACTTCGAGGCGGTTCGTGCGATCGGGCGTGAGCTGGGCCGGGCGACGGTGTGCGGGCTGGCGCGGTGCGTGCCGCGGGACATCGAGCGGGCGGGCGAGGCGTTGCGTGGGGCGAATCGGCCGCGGATCCACGTGTTCTGCGCGACGAGCAAGATCCACCGCGAGCACAAGCTGCGCAAGGCGTTCGAGGAGATCGTGCGGCTGTCGGTGCAGTCGATCGAGCGGGCGCGGCAGCACGTCGAGGACGTGGAGTTCAGCCCGGAGGACGGGTCGCGGACGGAGCTGGAGTACCTGGTGGACATCACGGCGGCGGCGATCGAGGCGGGGGCGACGACGATCAACATCCCGGACACGGTGGGTTACGCCGTGCCGGAGGAGTACGGTCGGATCTTCTCGTACCTGCGCGAGCGGTTGCCGCAGATCGACGAGAGGGGGATCTACCTGAGCTGCCACTGTCACAACGACCTGGGCCTGGCGGTGGCGAACTCGCTGGCGGCGGTGCGAAACGGGGCGCGGCAGATCGAGTGCACGATCAACGGCATCGGCGAGCGTGCGGGGAACGCGGCGCTGGAGGAGATCGCGATGGCGCTGCGGACGCGGGGCGACTTCTACGACCGCTATGAGATCGGGATCAACACGAAGCGGATCTACCCGACGTCGCGGATGGTCTCGAACCTGACGGGCCTGCACGTGCAGCGGAACAAGGCGATCGTGGGGGAGAACGCGTTCGCGCACGAGGCGGGGATCCACCAGGACGGGATGCTCAAGCACCGCAGCACGTACGAGATCATGGACCCGCGCGACATCGGGGTGCCCGAGAGCAAGCTGGTGCTGGGCAAGCACTCGGGCCGGCACGCGCTGCGGGACCGGATCGAAGAGATGGGTTACACCGTGGACGAGCAGACGCTGGACAGGCTGTACGAGCGGTTCAAGGTGCTGGCGGACAAGAAGAAGGACGTGTACGACGAGGACATCGAGGCGTTGCTGGACCAGGAGCTGGAGCGCGGCCGGGCGCTGTGGGAGCTGGTGCGGTTCCAGGTGACGGCGGGGACGGGGACGATCGCGACGGCGACGGTGATGCTGCGTGACTCGGCGGGGACCGAGCGGATGGACGCGGCGACGGGGGACGGGCCGATCGACGCGTGTTACTCGGCGATCCAGCGGATCACGGGGGTGAGCGTGACGCTGGAGCAGTACGCGACGCGCGCGGTGACCGGGGGCAAGGACGCGCAGGGGGAGGTGACGGTGCAGGTGCGTCACCACGAGCGGAAGGTGCGCGGGCGGGGGGTGAGCACGGACGTGATCGAGGCGGCGGTGCTGGCGTACCTCTCGGCGATCAACCGGATCAAGACGAGCCCGGAGGAGGCCAAGACGATCCGCCCGACGACGATGGAGGGCGGGACGGAGACGCCGACGCAGCCGGCGGCGCAGGTCGCGCGGCCGTGAGGCGGCGGCCCGTGCGTGTGTGGCCCCGGCGGGCCCAGGATTCACCGGAGCGATTGCGATGAAGACGCGTCTGCCGATTCAACTTGATGAGCAGTACATCGCCGAGTTCTGCCGGCGGCACCGGATCAAGCGGCTGTCGCTGTTCGGATCGGTGCTGACCGAGCGGTTCAATGACGAGAGCGACGTGGACATGCTGGTCGAGTTCGAGCCGGACGCCACGCCCTCGTTGTTCGACGTGGGCGGGATGATGCAGGAGCTGTCGGACAAGCTCGGGCGACAGGTGGACCTGCGCACACCGGCTGATCTGAGTCGTTACTTTCGCGACGAGGTGATCCGCGACGCGGAGCTGCTCTATGCCGCTTGACGACCGAGGACGGATCCGCCACATGATTGACGCGGCCGAGTCGGCGCTATCGTTTTGCCAAGGGATGGATGAGTCAGACTTCCGGGCTGACGAGCGCACCCATCGTGCAGTCATTCAATGCATCGAGGTGATCGGTGAAGCCGCTCGCAATGTCAGTGATGACGTGCGCCAGCAGACGCCGTCGGTGCCGTGGTCTCAGATCGTCGGTATGCGTCACAGGATGGCTCACGTATATTTCGACATCAATCTGTCCCTTGTGTGGCAGGTCGTCGCGAAGGATCTGACGCCACTGGTCGATGAGCTGAAGAAGTGGGAGCGCGCGACCGGATAGTTCAATCACGCTCGTGAGACAGGCGTCCGAACACGCTGCTACGCGATGAGCGTCGCTAATCGAAAACACATGATCCTGCCGGACGGCGCCGTGGTGCGGTTGCGCAGCCCGATCGAGGACGACGCCGAAGCGTTGCTGGCGTACCTCGACGCGGTGCGGCGGGAGACGGACTGTCTGATGTTCGATCCGGCGGACGATCTGCCGAGCGAGCGCGCCTGGATCCGCGGCGCCCTGGAGGACCCGCTGGCGCTCAAGATCGCGGCGGAGGCGGACGGCGCCATCGTCGGCCTGTGCGAGGTGCGGGCGGACGGCGGGTTGAGGCGGCAGCGTCACCGGGCCGAGATCGGCATCTCGATCCGCGCGGCGTGGTGCAACCGCGGGCTGGGCACGCTGCTGATGCGCGAGCTGATCGACTGGAGTCGCCGCCAAGACGGCTTGACCGTCCTGCGACTCGGCGTGTTCGCCCACAACGAGCGGGCGATCGCGGTGTACCACAAGCTCGGCTTCGTGGAAGAGGGGATTCGCCGCCGCGCCGTCCGCTACACCGACGGGACGTACGTGGACGAGCGGATGATGAGCCTGTGGCCCGAAGGCGAGGCGGAACCGCGGCGATAGGCGGGTCGCCAAGCTCGCCGTCGCTCGCTATGGTTCACCGTTTCCCGACGCCCGGGCGGATGGGTCTGCGTGAATCGACCGCCGCCCAGCGTTCCGCGTCCGACGCCCGCCCGGAGAGGACCGCATGACCACGCTTGCCACCGCTACGAACACCGTCCCGCCCGAGCTGAACCCCAGCGACTGGTCGCAGCTCGAGCCGCTGTACCGCGCCCTGCTCGAACGGTCGATCGACTCGACCGACGCGCTGGAGCGCTGGCTCGCCGACTGGTCGGAGCTGGACGCGGTCGTCGATGAGCACGGCTCGCGGCTGTACATCGACCGCGCCTGCCACACCGACGACGAAGAGAAAGAGCGCGCGTTCCTGCACTTCGTCGAGCACGTGGACCCCAAGCTCAAGCCGTTGCACATCCAGCTCAAGCGCAAGCTGCTGGACTCGCCGCACCGAAAGGGACTGACCGGCTCGCGCTTCAAGGTGCTCGAGCGGAGCTGGCGCGCCGACCTCGACCTGTTCCGCGACCAGAACATCCCGCTTCAGACGGAGCTGACCAAGCTCAACGCCGACTACGACAAGATCATCGGCGCGATGACCGTCGAGTTCCGCGGCAAGACGCACACGCTCCAGCGCATGGCGCGCTACCTGCAGGAGACCGACCGCCCGACGCGGGAGGAGGCGTGGCGGCTGGTCGCCGACCGCCGGCTTCAGGGCCGCCAGCGCGTCGACGAGATCTTCGACCGCATGATCGCGCTGCGGCACGAGATGTCGCGCAACGCCGACCTGCCCGACCACCGCGCGTACGCCTGGCTGGCGCGCAAGCGGTTCGACTACACGCCGGCCGACTGCGAGGCGTTCCACGACGCGATCGAGCGGACGGTGGTGCCGCTGTGTCGGAAGCTGCACGAGCAGCGGCGCGCGGCGCTGGGGCTGCCGCGGCTTCGGCCGTGGGATCTGGCCGTGGACGTCAAGGGCCGCGCCCCGCTCGACCCGTTCGACGCCGACGAACCGCAAGCGCTGGTGGACGGCTGCCGCACGGTGCTGGAGCGGCTGTCGCCGCGGCTGGCGCAGGACTACGCGACGCTGCGCATGGGCCGGCACCTGGACCTGGAGTCGCGCCCGGGCAAGCAGGCCGGCGGGTTCCAGTGCTCGCTGACCGCCAGCGGCGAGCCGTTCATCTTCATGAACGCCGCCGGCGTGCACCGCGACGTGACGACGATGCTGCACGAGGCCGGACACGCGTTCCACTTCGTCTGGGCGTACCGTCGCGAGCCGCGCCTGCACTTCCGCGGCTCGGGCCCGATGGAGTTCAACGAGGTCGCGAGCATGTCGCTCGAGCTGCTCACCGCCGACCACCTCGACGTGTTCTACCCCGACCGCGCCGACGCCGACCGCGCCCGACGCGAGCACCTCGAGCAGGTCATCACGCTGCTGCCGTGGATCGCCACGATCGACGCGTTCCAGCACTGGCTCTACACGCACCCGCAGCACGGCCGCGACGAGCGCACCGAGGCGTGGCTGGCCACGCTCGGGCGCTTCGAATCCGGCGCGGTGGACTGGTCGGACCTCGACGAGCCGCGCGCCGCGATGTGGCAGCGGCAGGGCCACCTCTTCCACGCCTCGTTCTACTACATCGAGTACGGCATCGCGCAGCTCGGGGCGCTGCAGCTCTGGCAGCGGTTTCGCCAGGACCCGGACGCGGCGCTCGCCGGCTACCGCGCGGCGCTCGAGCTGGGCGGGACGCGGCCGCTGCCCGAGCTGTTCCGGGCCGCGGGCCTGCGTTTCGACTTCTCCGCCGCCACCCTCGAACCGCTGATGCGCACGGTCGAACACGAGCTGTCGCAACTGCCGGTGTGAGCGGCTCACCGGATCGCCGGCTCGTATCGCGGCAGATCCTCGAAGGGCGGCACCTCCGCCTCGTACACGTTGCAGTAGCCCGTGCGATCGGACGTGAACACGATCTTCGTCCCGTCCGGCGAGAAGCACGGGTGCACGTGCGCCGCCTGGTGGTGTCGGCTCGAACGGTGCACGCACAGCTTGCGCGGGCCGTCGAACCGTTCGCCGTCGTACCGCCACAGCAGCACGTGGGGGCAGCGTCCCGCCTCGCCGTCGCCGACGATCAGCGTGCGGTCGTTGCTGTGAAAGTGCTGCGAGGCGTGCGGGAACGGCGCCTCGACGTGCCCCGTGTCGTCGAAACGGCACCAGCCGTAGATCGGGCCCGACGCGGTCCACCCGTGGTACCCGACGTGCTCGCCATCGGCCAGCCAGTACTCGTGCCCGATCGCCTCGCCGGGCGCCTGCCGCCGGATCGGCCACACCCGGCCGCTCGCCAGGTCCAGCCCCCAGATGCGCTGGCCCACGCGGTCCCACGGGCCCTCGTGGCAGAACGTCAGCAGGCTCGCCCGCGTCGGCGAGGTGTTCACGTGCCCGAGCCAGTGGTGGTCCTCGTGCACGACGTCGGCCACGCCGTTCGTCGGATCGACCCGGTAGATCCGCGAGAGCGGCCGGGCCTCGAACAACTCGCGGAACCCGACGTACCCGTGCAGCAGGTCGATGTCGAACCGGTCGGACAGGTCCTCGAACGCGCCGACGCAGACGTGTCGCCCATCGGCGGTCACGTTGCACATCGACGTCTCGAACCCGTCGGGGATGCGCCAGATCGGCTCGGTCTGACGCCGCGCCAGGTCGACCCGGTACAGGCACGCCCGGTCGTTGATGTAGGCGTAGTCGCCGGCGCGGCTGACGCAGGCGCGCACGGCGTCGGCGTCGTGGGGCAGGTCGGAGAGCCGTTCGATCTCACCGGTCTCCAGGTCGACGCCGTAGAGGTTGCTGCGGTTGTCGCGGTCGGACCCGAAGGCGAGCTTTCGCCCGCCGGCGTACCAGCCGGGGTTGGTGAAGTAGAGGTGATGGCTGTGCCCGCGGTAGTCGGTGAGCTGGCGGACGGGCACGGCGGTGTCGGGGTCGCGATAGGTGGTGGTCTCGCTAGGCATGGTTCGCCCCTCCGTGCCGCATCATCGTGAGCATCCTGGGCCAGGCCAGGTCCGCGTAAAACCGGTGACCGTCGGGACCGATCACGTGCGTGCAGCGGTCGGGGGCGTCGGCGGCCTGATAGATCCGCTTGAGGTCGCGGAACGCCCGCCGCGCGCCCGCGATCGGGAAGATCGGATCGGTCCGACCGTTGACGACCACCACCGCCCGCGGCGCGAACAGGCCGAGCACGTCGGCCATCTCCGCCTCGAGGTACAGGCCCGGGATGTAGTTGTCGGCACAGTGATAGATCGACAGGATCGAGTCCCGGTACGTGCACAAGGCGCACGACGGGATCATGAAGCGGATCGAAGGGATCAGCGCGCCGGCGAGGATGCTGATCAGCCCGCCGCCGCTGTTGCCCATGATGCCCAGGCGGCGGGTATCGAGGTCGGGGCGTTGACGCAGCAGCTCGATGGCGCGGATCACGTCGTAGACGCGTTCACCGGCGAGGGTGCGGCCGAGCATCAGGGCGTGCATCGCCGCGTCGTGGCAGGTGTTGTGCGGGCAGGTCTGTTTCTGCTCGCGTTCGGCGCGTTCGCCGAAGGACCGCTGCTCCAGGCAGAGCGCGGCGATGCCGCGTCGGGCGCAACCGACGGCGAAGTCACGGTCGCCGTCGATGGGGATGGCGCGGCGTTCGGACTTCGCGTCGACGCCGATGGACAGGTGCATGCCGCTGGTGTGTCCCTGGAGGCAGATGAACACGGGCAGGGGGCGCGGCGCGTCGTGGGGGAGGCAGAGGTAGGCGGGCACGTCGGCGCCGGGTTCGCTGCGGAAGACGAGCTTCTCGACGGTGGCGAAGTCGAAGCGGCGGGTCCATAGCCGACGGAGGCGCAGCGGCGCACGTCGGGGTGGCATGCGGCGCAGGCCGAGCAGGCGTCGCAGGCGTGTGCGGAGGCGGCGCTGCCAGGCGCGCAGGTCGCCGCCGTCGTATCGGCGTGCGGGCCGAACGCGTCGGATCACCTGGGCGTGCGCCCGCGACGGCGAAAACGCGAAGGGAGTCCTGGCCATGCGCGGTTCCTCGAACTCGTGCGACGGGCGGATCGTAGCAGATACCGAGGAACATCAGTGGAGTTCACGCGGCGTGCGCGCTAGTATTCTTTTGAAAGACATCGAGGCCTGACCGCGGCACACGCCGCCAGACCGCCGAATCGAAAAGGAGCACCTCATGGCCGGCAGCGACACCAAGACACACGACAAAGAGAGCCAGGAACGAGCGGATTTCTTCGATCAGTTGCACGAGAAGCTCGAGGGACTGGAAGAGCAGTGGACGCGGATCAAGGCGTATCGTCAGCGGGTGAGCGAAGAGGCGCGGGCCGGGCTGGAGGCGCAGGTCAACACGCTCGATAAGAAGCGTCACGACGTGAAGGCGAAGATCGACGGGCTGCGTCACGACCTGGATCGGCCGCTGAGCGCCGTCAAGGCCGATGCCGAGCACGCGTTTCAGGAGCTCAAGCAGGCGTACGAGAAGGTCAAGGAGCGATACCTGCCGCACGACCGTTGAGGCAGGCGTGGGTGACTCGTCTTTACTGTTTACCAGTAGCGTTCGAGGTGGATGGTGCCCTCGGGCTGTCGGAGGCTGCGCGTGGCGAAGCCGCGCGTCAGCAGCTCCGCCTCGCACTGGTCCACCATCGCCGGGTTGCCGCACAGCAACACGTGACACCGCGGCGGGGCGAGCGTCTCGCCGGTCAGCCGCTTGAACGTCTCGGGCTCGAGCAGTGATTGCACACGCCCGCGAAGCCCTGCCCAGGCGGAATCGGCGGGCTCGCGCGTCAGCGTGGGCAGATACGTCAGCGTCGGGTCGTTTTCGGCGGCTTCGGTCAGCTCGTCGAAATAGGCCAGGTCGCGTGCCCGGCGGCAGCTCTCGATCAAGACCAGCCGGCGCCAGCGTCCCTCGCCACGATACGTGCGAATCATCGACAGGAAAGGCGCCAGGCCCGTCGCCGTGGCGACCATGACCAGCGTGCGATCGGTCGGCACACCGGTGAGGGTGAACCGGCCCTTGATCCGCGGGTCCATGTAGAGCCGGTCGCCGGCGCGCATCCGCCACAGCCGGCGGGAGAGCCGGCCGTCGTCGACGTGCACAAGGTAGAACTCGGCGTGGTCGCGGATCGTCGCCGCCGACGCGATCGAGTACGAGCGTCGCATCAGACGCGTGCCCGGTCGCCCGCTCGACGGATCGGCGGCGTCCGAGCCGGCGCTGCCGGCGTCGTCGGCGTCGATCGGCAGGCCCAGCGTCGCGTACTGGCCCGGCTCGAACGGCGGCACGCGGCCGCCGTCGGGGCGAACCTTGAAGATCGCCAGCGACTCGTGCACGTCCCGACGCTCTATCAGCGTCGCGTTCAACAGATCCTGTTCGGTCGTGATCGGCACGGCTTGCAGTATAGCGCGGTTCGTCCGGGCGGGAGAAGCCGGCGCCACGCTGACTCGCAAGCGTGCTCTGAAAGGCCTGGCACGGTCGCAAGCGACCGTGGCACCCCGGCTCGTCAGGCGTCTCGCGCGGTCGCAAGCGACCGTGGCACCCGGCACCCGCTGCTCAGTCGCCACGCTCCGCGACGCCGGCGCGGCCCGCGGCCAGCATCGCCTCCACCGTCGTCAGCTTCACACGCGGCCGCCCCGACCGCTTGCCCATCGCCACCTCGTGCTCGTCGAGCTGCTTCCAGTGCTCGTACGTGAAGTGGTCCGGCTGACGCTCTCGGATCAAATGCTCGACGTGCTCGAACCGCGGTCGTGTCGGCGTCAGCAGCCGGCCCCCCTCCACGTCCTCGATCATGCACGTGACCGTCTCCACCGCGTCCACCTTGTTCGTTCCGATCAAACCCGTCGGGCCACGCTTGATCCACCCCGCCGCGTACTCGCCCACCAGCGGGGCGCTCCGCTGCGGGTCGATCACCCGGCCCTTGTTGTTCGGGATCACGCCGCGCCTGGCGTCGAACGGCACCTCCTCGATCGGCACGCCGTGGTATCCCACGCTGCGGAACACCAGCCCCGCGTCGATCGTCTCGTGCCGATCCGTCGCCCGCGGCCGAAGCGTCCCGTTCTCCGCCGCGTACAGCTCGTTCTTGACCAGCTTCATCGCCCGCACCCGCCCGCGCTCGTCGCCGATCAGCTCCGTCGGCGAGACGAGGAACCGGATGATCAGCTTGCGCGGCGTGTCGCGCGGCGGCTCCTGCGCGAACTTCTGGATCACCTCGACCTTCTGCTGCACCAGCCGGTCCGGGTTCCTCTCCAGCTCGGCGCGCGTCAGCGGGTCCAGCTCCGCCTCCTCCGGCAGGACCCGTACCTGCGCATTGGGCAGCTTGCCCAGCTCCTTGACTTCCTGCGTCGAGAACGCCGCCTGCGCCGGGCCCCGCCGCCCGAGCATGTACACCTCGCGCACGCGGCTGCGGCTCAGGGCGTCCAGCGCGTCGTCGGCGATGTCGGTCTCGGCCAGCTCGTCCGGCTGCCGGCACAGGATCCGCGCCACGTCCACCGCCACGTTGCCCACCCCCACGATCGCGACCTTCTCCTGCGTCAGGTCGAACGAACGGTCGCGGTAGTCCGGGTGCCCGTTGTACCAGGCGACGAACTCGGTGGCCGAGTGCGAGCCGGCCAGCTCCTCGCCCGGGATCCCCAGGTTGCGGTCGGTCTGGGCCCCGACGGTGTAGACGATCTGGTGGTAGTGGTCGCGCAGCTCGGAGGGGCGCAGGTGCCGGCCCAGCTCGACGTTGCCGAAGAAGCGGAAGCGCTCGTGAGCGGCGACCTTCTCGAAGACGCGGGTGACGAGCTTGATCTTCTGGTGGTCGGGTGCCACGCCGTGCCGCACGAGTCCGAACGGCGTGGGCAGGCGGTCGAACATGTCGACCTCAACGGTGAAGTCCTGCTTGAACAGGTGGTCGGCGACGTAGAAGCCGGCGGGCCCGGCGCCGACGATGGCCACACGCAACGGATTGGCGTCGGTTCCGACAGACACGGCGAGGCTCCTGAGCTGCGTCGCGGCGTGGCGCCGCGGCTGGAGGCGGGGCGGCTTATCCGGGAATACCCGTCACGCGCGGCCGCCGCCCCGACGCCCCCGGGCCGGCTCTCGATTCTATTCGACCGTGGCCGGCCTGTCGCGTGGTCCGCGTCGGCCTCACGGTGCGGGTGTCGTCCAAAAGTGGGGCGAGATGACCGCCCCACCGAAGAAAAAGCCGGGTGCGCTCGCCGTCGGGGATGCCCCACTTTTGGACGAGACCCCACGATGCGCGTCGGCCTCACGGTCCGCCACGTCGGCCGCGACGCCCACGCCGCCCGTGGTACCATGCGCGCGATGGAGCACGTGCTCGGCCAATCCCGCGCCACGCGGACGCTCGCCGCCCAACTGCGCTGCGAGCGGCCGCACCACGCGTTCATCTTCCACGGGCCGGTCGGCGTGGGCAAGTTTACCACGGCGATGGCCTTCGCGCGGGTGCTGCTGTGTCACGACCGGCAGGTCGCCGGCGAAACGGTTCGTGCCTGCGGCCGATGCCCGTCGTGCGTGCGGCTGCCCGCCGACCCGCCCACCGCGCCGGATCGGGCGGACGCGCCGGAGGGCGCGCTGTCGATCGGCCACCCGGACCTGCACGTGGTCACCAAGGAGCTGGCGCGGTACCACGAGGAGCGGAAGGTCCGCGAGCGGAAGCTGCGGTCGATCCCGGTCGACCTGGTGCGTGCGCGGGTGCTCGAGCCGGCGCACCACGCGCCGCGGCTGGGACACGGCAAGGTGTTCATCGTGGACGAGGCGGAGCTGCTGGCCGAGGCGGGCCAGAACGCGATGCTCAAGACGCTGGAGGAGCCGACGCCGGGCACGACGCTCATTCTCGTGACGGCGAGCGAGCACCGGCTGCTGCCGACGATCCGCAGCCGGTGTCAGCGGATCGGGTTCGGCCCGCTGGGCGACACGGAGGTGGCGGAGCTGGTGGCGCGGCATGCGCCGGGCGCGGGGCAGGCGGAGCGTGAGGCGGCGGTGCGTTTCGGGCGGGGCAGCCCGGGGCAGGCGTTGCTGGCGATCGAGTACGGGCTGACGGAGTGGGTGGGGACGGTGCTGCCGCTGCTGGACGCGGCGGTCGGGGGCGAGCCGGCGTCGCAGCTCGGCGAGGCGATCGGGCAGCGGATCGACGGGTTCGCCAAGGCTTGGGTCGACCGGCACGCCAACGCGTCGAAGGACGCGGCGACCCACTTCGCGGCGGGGCTGATGTGGTCGATGGTGCAGGCGCACGCGTCGGGTCGGATGCGTGAGGCGGCGGGGCAGGCGTCGGGCGAGGCGTGGCAGGCCGAGGCACGCGTCGGGCCGTGGCTGGAGGTGATCGACGCGGCGCGGGAGACCGAGCGTCTGCTGGGGTCGAACGTGAACCTGGCGTTGTCGTGCGCGGGTTTTGCCGCGGCGGCGCGGCGGGCCGGCGCGCTGACGCCCGCCTGATCGATCGGGGCCGCGTTCGGCGCGTCGGCCGCGGGACACGCATGTCCTGGATCCTGCTCATCTCGATCACGGAGTGGACGATCCGGCTGGTCATGGCCGGGGTAGTCCTGCGCCGCCGGTTCGACCCGCCCACCGCGCTGGCGTGGCTGATGCTGATCTTCCTGTTCCCGGCGGTGGGGCTGGTGCTGTACCTGCTGGTGGGCGTGAGCTACCTGGGCAAGCGGCGGGCGCGCTCGCACCGGCGGCTGGTGGGCCCGATGCGCCGCCCGGACCGGCTCACCGCGCTGCGCGCCCACGCCATGCGCCCGGACATCGAGCCGCAGCAGGAGCCCATGATCATCCAGGCCGAGCGCATCAGCGGCAACCCGATCATGGGTGGCAACGACGTCGAGCTGCTCATGGACACGAGTGAGAAGATCCGTCGCCTGTGCGAGGACATCGACGCCGCCGCCGACCACGTGCACCTGCTCTACTACATCTACCGGCCGGACGAGACGGGCGCGAAGGTGACCGAGACGCTGCTCGGCGCGGCGAAGCGGGGCGTGGCCTGCCGCGTGCTGGTCGACGCCGTCGGCTCGCGCCCGTTCCTGCGCGACGCCTCGGCGAGGCGGCTGCGTGCCGCCGGCGTCGAGGTGCACGAGATGCTGCCCGTCGCGCCTTGGCGGCGCAAGCTCGCACGCATGGACCTGCGCAACCACCGCAAGGTCGCCGTCATCGACGGCCGCGTCGCCTACACCGGCAGCCACAACATCGTGCTGGAGACCTACGGCCACCGCCGTGCCGGCAAGTGGGTCGACCTCAGCGGCCGCTTCACCGGCCCGGTCGTCGCCCAGCTCCAGCAGGTCTTCCTCGAGGACTGGCTGTTCACCACCGATCGGTCGCTCGAGGATGAGTCGCTGTTCCCGTCGCTGGAGCCGACCGGCGAGGTCCCCGCCCAGGCCGTGCCCACCGGTCCCAACCACGAGGGCGAGACGTTCCGCCGCGTCCTGGTCGCCGCCCTCAACGCCGCCCAACGCCACATCATCATCACCACCCCCTACCTCGTGCCCGACGAGCCGACCCTCCTCGCCCTCTCGATGGCCGTCGATCGCGGCGCCAAGGTCGAGCTGGTCGTCCCCGCCCGATCCGACCACCCCCTGGTCAGCGCCGCCTCACGCTTCTACTTCCAGGCCCTGATGGACACCGGCGTCGTCATCCACCGCTACCGCAACGGCATGCTGCACGCCAAGACCGCCACGATCGACGACTCGTTCGCGCTGCTCGGCTCGGCGAACATCGATATCCGCTCGTTCCACCTGAACTTCGAGATCAACGTGCTGCTGTACGGCCCCCAGATCACCAGCACGCTGCGCTTTGCCCAGCGTCGGTACATGGCCGAGTCCGAGCCGCTCGACGCCGAGCGGTGGAGCCAGCGCCCGAAGCTGAGCCAGTACGCCGAGGGGGCCGCGGCACTGGTCTCGCCGCTGCTGTGACGGCGCGCCTCGCCGCGCTTTTTTTCACCGCCCCGCACAAGAACGGGCCGTGCATCCGTCTATACAGAGACGGCGGCATGTGGAGAGGATCGTGTGGGCCCGCGACTGGAGACGATCTACCGCGAGCACCGGCAGGGGCTGTTCAGCCTCGCGCTGTCGGTCACCGGCGAGCCCGGCCTCGCCGAGGACGCGGTCCACGACGCGTTCGTCAAGCTCTGCCGGCGGTCGGGCCCGTCGCCCGACGACGGCGTGGCCTACGCCCACGCAGCGGTGCGGCACGCGGCGATCGACCGGCGGCGAAAGCGCGGGCCGCGGTCGGGCGACCCGGCGTCGCTGTTCAACGGCCGGTCGGCGAGTCCGGCGGCCGAAGCCACGGACCCCGCCGACCACGCCGCCGACGCCGAGACTCAGCGCCGCCTGCGCGACGCGATCGACGCGCTGCCCGGCCCGGCACGCGACGTGATCGTCATGCGGGTGTTCGGGCAACTGACGTTTGAGCAGATCGCCCGGGCGCTGGGCGAGCCGCTCGGGACCGTGACCTGCCGGTATCAGCGAACGGTGGCGAGGCTTCGCCAACAGATGGAGCAAGACGATGCGGACCGATGAACGACTGGAGCAGCGGTTACGGGACTTGCCGTGGCGAGCGCCGTCGGCGGCGCTCGATCGGAGGGTGCTGCGCCGGGGCGCGGGCCCGGGCGGAGCCCGCGCCGCGTGGGCGGGGCGGGCGCTGCTGGCGGCGGCGTGCCTGGCGATCGGGTTCGGCCTGGGGCTGAGCGTGCGGACGGGCGACGCGCCGGGAGCGGGTGTCGCACCGTCGGCGTCGCCCTCGGACGCAATCGATCGCGCCCGGGCCGACGCGCCTATGGTCTCGGCCGACGCCGCCGGGCCGACGCCCTCGCCGGACCGTGCGATCCCGCCGGGCCTCGAGACCGTGCGGTTCACCCAGAGCCGGTTTCTTCCCGAGGCGATGCTGCGGATCGACGACGGCCCGCCGGTGTACGCCGGCCGACGCCAGGTCGTGCACACCACGCGCTGGTTCGATCCGACCGGCGACCGGGTCTTCGAGATGATCCTCCCCGACGAACGGACCACGCTCGTGCGGGCCCAGCCGAACTGAGCACAAGAGAATCAGATTGAACCACTGAGGACACGGAGGACACAGAGAGGAAACCCGGCCGAGCATTTAGGGGCCTGTGGCTTTCTCCGTGCCCTCGGTGTTCTCTGTGGTGAGCTCATCGTCTTTGCTTTACACCATTGCTCAAGGAGTCAGCCATGAGACGACGCATCGCGATACTGACCACGACGGCATGCCTGCTCGCGACGCCGGCCGTGTACGCGCAGGACAAGAGCACGACCCCGCCACCGACTCGGCCAGACGCGCCGGCCGCGCGGCAAGCCGAAGAGGCCGAGCGCCCGCCCGCGCCAATGGGCGAGACGTACGGCGGCGGTTACGGTGGGATGCGTGGAGAAGACGGCTACGGCGGCCAGATGGGTGGCTACGGCCGCACGAGCGACTTCGGCCCCTACGGCGGCATGGAGCGCGGGTACATGCCGCCGGACGGCATGTTCGGCTACGCCGCTCCGCGACGCGAGCCGCAGACGTACCTCGGCGTCACCGCCGTCCCGATCTCGCGCACACTCGGCGAACAACTCGGCCTGCCGCCGGGCGTCGGGCTCGAGGTCACCCACGTCGATCCGGACAGCCCCGCGGCCCGAGCCGGCGTCAGCGTCCGCGACCTGCTCTACCGCTTCGACGACCAACTGCTGGTGAACCCCGATCAACTGCGCGTGCTCGTCCGCACGAAGACGAAGGGGTGGACGGTGCCGTTCGAGATCATCCGCAAGGGTGAGTCGACGACCATGGAGATCACGCTGGCCGAGAAGATGCTGCCCGTGCAGGAAGCAGAGGTGCGCGTGTTTCCGCGGGCGCGGGTTTTTGGACGCGGCGAGTTCGGCGGCGGCGAACGGCCGAGCGACGAAGGCCGCGATCTGTTCGGGATCGAGGCGCCCGAGGAGGTCGCCGAGGCGCTGGATCGCGTGCGCGAGGCGCTGCGGCACGGCCGGGGTGCGGCGAAGGAGGCGCTGGAGCAAGCCCGTGAGCGACGGCGCGAGGTCGAGCTGTTCAAGGACGGCGACGCCGCCGACCGCGATCGTGATGCTGGCGGCCGCGCCCGCGACTCCGCTCGCAAGCAAGTCGCCCCGATGGTCCTGCGCTACACCGGCGACGACGCGATCATCACGCTCAAGCGATTGGCTGACGGCGCATACCACCTGGACACGAAGCACCGGGAGGGCGACGGGTGGCTGGAGTACGAGCTGACGCTCAGCGGCGAGGGCTGGATCGAGCGCGTACCGGAGCCGATCCGGGATCGAGTGCGGCAGATGGTGGCGCTCGCCGAGGGCGCGGCCGAGCCAACGGCCGCCGACGGCAGTGATGCGCGTCGTTGAGTGACGGCACCGGCCGGCCCGCTACCCAAGGCTGCGCTCGTGCCTCGCTCCGCCTCGGCTTGGGAAGCCGCTCGAAGCGGGGCGACTCGTCACGCCGTGGCGGGCGTCGCGAGGCGATCGTACACTGCGATCGATGCGTTACCGGATGATCGGGATCGACCTGGACGGCACGCTGCTGGACGGTCTGGGGCTGCCGGGCGAGCCGGAGCTGGAGGCGATCCGCGGCGCGGTGGACGCGGGCGTGCGGGTGGTGCCCTGCACGGGCCGGGGCTGGCAGGAGTCGCGCCGGGTGCTCGAGCACGTGCCGGGGATCGACCTGGGCGTGTTCGTCTGCGGGGCGGCGGTGGTGGACGTCACCAGCGGCAACCCGGTGGACGCGGTGATGCTGGACCCGCGAGTGGCGGCGGCGCTGGTCGAGTGCCTCCGCGACGAGCCCGACGCCGTGCTGGTGTTTCGTGAGGCGACCGAGACGGGCCACGATTACCTGGTCACCGGCGGGCAGATGACGCCGACGACCCGCGAGTGGTTCGAGCTGACCGGGGCGCGGGTGCACGAGCAGTCGCACGTGAGCGTGGACGACCTGCGGCACACGCTGCGTGTGGGCATGATCGTCACGGGCGATCGCCTGCCGGGCACGATGCGCAAGGTCGAGCAGGCGCTGGGCAACCGGGTGTTGATGCACAGCATCGCGGCGGTGCAGAAGCCGGACCCGCGCCGCAGCGTGCACGTGCTGGAGGTGTTCGCGCCCGGCGTGGACAAGTGGCGGGGGCTGACCTGGGCGGCGAGGCACTACGGCATCGAGCCGGGCGAGGTCGCGACGATCGGCGACGAGATCAACGACGTGCCGATGCTGCTGGGCGCCGGGTGCGGCATCGCGATGGGTAACGCCGTCGAGTCCGCCAAGGCCGCCGCCGACCGCGTCACCCTCTCGAACCGCGAGCACGGCGTCGCCCACGCGATCGAGCAGATGCTCGCCGGCAAGTGGTAAACCCTCTTGGGGCGTTCATGCCGGCTGAATGAGACGACCGGCCGGCTCGATGACACGGCTTGACCAGTAGGTCAAGCCGTGCCGTTACGCGACGCGTGACGGACCGGCGCTCGGCGCCCAACGGACGAGCGACGCCGTTTTTCACGGCTTGGCTTGAAGCCAAGCCGTGGCATCCTGTCAGATCGAGATTGGTTCTTGATCCGTCGTTTTGTAGCTAACGGTCGAGTTCGGCGATGCGGGGGAACTCGCCCTTGAGCGCCTCGTACAGCCGCTGGTACTGGCCGTGGCGTGCGGCGTAGTCACGGGCGCGGCGGCGGTCGGGCCGCAGACGCTGCGTCTCCTCGATGCACGCGCGGCAGGCCTCGGGCACCGACTTCCACACGCCGGTGCCGACCCCGGCCAGCAGCGCCACGCCGTACGCCGGCCCTTCCTCGCTGTTGATCGTCGCCACGGGGCGGTGGTAGATGTCGGCCTGGAGCTGCCGCCAGAACGCGCTGCGCGCCCCGCCGCCGGAGAGGCGCACGACGCTGGGGCGGATGCCCATGTCCTGCATGATCCGAAGCGCATCGGCCATGCCGAAGGTCACGCCCTCGAGCAGGGCACGGATCATCGCCGGCCGATCGTGTCGCGCCGTCAGCCCGATCCACCCGCCCCGCGCCGACGGGTCCGGGTGCGGGCACCGCTCGCCGGTCAGGTACGGCAGAAAGAACAGACCGCCGCTGCCCGGCGCGGCCCGCTCCGCCTCGGCGATCAGCAGCTCGTACGGGTCCACGCCGCGACGCTCGGCCTCGGCGACCTCCGCCTGACCCAGCCGGTTGCGGAACCACTGGAACGACCCGCCCGCGCTGAGCATGCACCCGAACACGCACCACTTGCCCTTCACCGCCGCGCACATCGTGTGTACCCGGCCCTTCGGGTCGTACGTCGGCTCGTCGCTGTGCGCGAACACCACGCCCGACGTGCCCAGCGTCGCCGAGACGATGCCCTTACGCACGATCCCGTTGCCCACCGCGCCGGCCGGCTGGTCCCCGCTGCCGCCGACCACCGCCGTCCCCTCGGCCAGGCCCAGCGCCTCGGCCGCCGCGGCGTGCAGCGTCCCCGTCACCTCGTGCGATTCGTGGCACGCCGGCAGCAGGTCCCCGTCGATCTCCAGCAGCGACAGCACCCGGCGGTTCCACGCCCGCTTCTTGACGTCCAGCAGCAGCGTGCCCGACGCGTCGCCGACCTCCGTCGCGTACTCGCCGGTCATGCGGTAACGGATGTAGTCCTTGGGCAGCAGGATGTGACGGGTCTTGTCGTACACCCGCGGCTCGTGCTCGCGGACCCAGAGGATCTTCGGCGCGGTGAAACCCGTCAGCGCCGGGTTGCCGACCATGCGGATCAGCTTGCGCCGCCCGCCAACGCGGCGCTCGATCTCGTCGCACTGTTCGGCGGTGCGCTGGTCGTTCCACAGCAGCGCGGGGCGCAGGGGCTCGTCGCCGTCGGCCAGGAAGACCGAGCCGTGCATCTGCCCCGACAGGCCGATGGCACCGACCTCGCGGCCGCGGATCCCGGCCTTGCCGAGCACGTCGCGCGTCGCCCGGCAGGTGGCGTTCCACCAGTCGCGCGGGTCCTGCTCGGACCAGCCGGGCCTGTCGCCGCTCGGGTCGGCGTGCGCGGCCGTCGCCGTGGCGAGGACGGTGCCCGCGTCGTCACAGATCAGGGCCTTGGTGCCGGACGTGCCGATGTCGATGCCGAGCAGGTGCGCCATGACCGCGTCTCCTGTGAACCGGCGACAGCGTAATCGCTTGCCCCGGCCGATGAAAGTGGAAACTCAGTCAGACCAATCGCCCAGCAGGCGGCGCAGCAGCACGACTTGGCCGATGTGGTAGGCGTTGTGGTCGGCCACGAGCAGGAACTCGCGCAGGTACGTCTGCCCGTCGCCCGCCGGCACGCGCCCGGTCAGGTCGTCGAGCGAGTGGACGAGCCTCTCGAGCGTGGCGGCGTCTTCGCGGAACGCCTCGACGGCCTCGTCCCACGCGGCGTCGCTCGGCGGGGCGTCGCCGTCGGGCCAGTAGTCGTCGGGCCAGGCGCGCTCGCGGTAGTCCTCGCTGCGGATGAAGTCGAGGATGTCGCGCTGGGCGAGTCGCATGTGCTCGAGCTGCCGCCAGACGGTGTGGGGCTGGCCGACGGGCTTGCGCCCGCGCAGCTCGGGCCGCAGGCCGTCGATGGCGTGGTCGAACGTGGTGTGGGCGCTTCCGCCGCGCAGCAGCTCCAGCACCTCGCGGCGGATCGTGGTGTCGGTCTTTGCCATGTTAGATCGTAGGCGCTGATTGAAGGGATGCGTCTCCGCATGACTCGATTCACCCCTGGATCCCACGGCTTGGCTTGAAGTCAAGCCGTGATGCGGCGGTGTCGGTCGAGCGAGCGCGTGATACGATCCGGTGACGCCACGCCGGTGGGCACGGCTTGACCTACCGGTCAAGCCGTGGCATCGGACCCGACGTTCGGACGTATTGGTCCGACGCGCGCTCGCCCTCTGGAAGATGCCACGGCTTGGCTTGAAGTCAAGCTGTGATGCGGCGGTGTCGGTCGTGCGCTTCGGCGTCGCGCCGGGCCGAGCGTCTGTGCCCGGCGGGTGTCACGGTCCCTCGCGACCGTGCGTTCACGCGTAGCTCGCCGTCTGCACCTCGCCGCGCTCGCGCCGGGCGGCGGCCCGCTCCCTGCCGAGCTTCTCGATCACGCCGCTGTCGCGCAGCTCCGTCAGCGGGTTCGCCGGCAGATCGCGGTCCTTGCGCCACCGCTCGATCGCGTCCGTGACGTCCGTCTCGTACGCGGTTTTCAGCAGGGTCTCGGCCTCGACGATGTCGCCGCGCTTCTGCGCCCGGCTCAGCGCCTTGCGGTCCACGAGCCGGGCCTTGGCGAACAGCTTCTGCGCCTCCATGACGGTCTGGACCATCGCCTCGAGCTTGGGCTTGAGGTTGTGCGACTGATCGACCATGTAGTCGATCCTCGGTTTTTTGCCGGTCTCGAAGGTGAACTGGGCGATCTGATCGAAGATGCGGAAGGCGGCGTAGGGGTCGATGGAGCCGAGGGTCAGGTCGTCGTCGGCGTACTTGCGGTCGTTGAAGTGGAACCCGCCGAGCATGCCCTCGCTGAGCAGGACGGCGACGATCTGCTCGATGTTGCATCCGGGCAGGTGGTGGCCGGTGTCGACGAGGACCTTGGCGCGTTTGCCGGCGTGCCTGGCGAGCAGGTAGGCGGTGCCCCAGTCGGGGACGTCGCTGTGGTAGAAGGCGGGCTCGAAGGGCTTGTACTCGACGAGCATGGTGGCGCCGGGCCACTTGTTCTGGATCGTGCGGTGGATGCGGCGGTAGGCGTTCTCGAGGTCGCGTTTGCGGCGGTAGAAGCTGTCCTGGCCGGGGTAGTTGGTCCCGTCGGCGAGCCAGAGCACCAGCGACCTGGAGCCGACGGCCTTGCCGATGGCGATCGAGTCGAGCGTGTGCTGCATGGCGGACTCGCGGGCGGCCTTGATCGGCGAGCAGAACGAGCCGAGCTTGTACTGCGAGTCCTGGAAGACGTTGGGGTTGATCGAGCCGATGCGCACGCCGTGGCGTTTGGCGAGCCTGGCGACGGCCTTGGGCTGCTCATCGGGCTGGAAGTCCCAGAGGACGTGGACGGCGACGGTGGGGCAGGCGCCGGTGAGTCGATGGACGAGCCCGGCGTCGTGGAACTTCTCCTCGACGGTGGACGCGGCCGCCGGCTGGAAGAACTTGCCGAACCGCGTGCCCGTGTCGGCAAAGCCCCAGCTCGGCAGCTCGATGCGAAAGTCATCCAGCGCCTCGTGAATCCGACGGATCGTCCCATCCTTCATCGGTGGTCTCCTGGTCGACGGCGGTGCGCGTGACGTGCTAGGCTCTTTTGAGAAGACAGTCGGCGGGTCGGGCGCGGTGTCGCCGGGCGTTCGAAGCGGCTCGACCCACGCACGGCCCGGTCGTCCGGTCGTGCCTGAACTCCCTGGGTTAAACGTGTGGAGATGATAAGCGATGAGCGAACTGAGCGGAAAGCGGGTGCTGATCTTTGTGGGTGACGAGTACGAGGACATGGAGCTGCAGTACCCCAAGTACCGGCTCCGGGAGGCGGGGGCGAAGGTGATGGTGGCCGGCCTGGAGGCGAACGTCGTGTGCCGCGGCAAGCACGGGTACCCTCAGAAGTCCGAGGCGGGGGTGTGGGACCTGAGCGGCAGCGACTTCGACGCGCTGGTGATCCCCGGCGGGTGGATGCCGGACAAGCTGCGGCGGCAGGACGCGGTCAAGCGGATCACGCGGGAGATCGCCGAGGCGGGCAAGCCGATCGCGTCGATCTGTCACGGCCCGTGGATCGACATCTCGGCGGGGATCGTCAAGGGCGTGAAATACACGAGCACGCCGGGCATCCGCGACGACCTGACCAACGCGGGCGCGACGTGGGAGGACCGCTCGGTGGTGGTGGACGAGCAGCACGCGCGGGTGAGCAGCCGTCGGCCGGACGACCTGCCCGACTTCTGCCGGTCGCTGATCGAGCTGATGGCGCGGGTGCCGGCGGCGGCGTGACGATCGCGGCGTGGCGACCGGGAACTACGGAATCGCGCGTGAAAGCCGGGCCCCGAGCGCAAGCGAAGGGCCGGATCCGACCCTCCGCTCGGGCTCACGGTTCGGCTTGGCAGTGGGGTCACGCCAACAGCGTCAGACGAGGAACTCGTCCTCGAGGGTCAGGCGGATCTTTTCGAGCGCCTTGTTCTGGATCTGGCGGACGCGTTCCTTGGTCACGCCGATGATCTTGCCGACCTGCTCGAGGGTGAGCGGCCGATCGTCGGCGTGGGGCTCGCGGCCGATCGCGAAGCGGTGCTCGATGACCTCCTGCTCGATCTCGCTGAGCGCGGCGCGGTTCTGTCGGATGATGCGTCGGATCTCGTCGGCGCAGTCGCCCTCCTGCTCCTGCCGCTTGGTCTGCATGAAGTTGGAGCGTTCCATGGCGGGGTCGAAGTCGGTGGGGAACATCTGACGGTACTTGCTGAGCTTGATCCCGGCGCGGGAGAAGGCCTTGAGGATCGCGCGGCAGGCGTAGGTGGAGAACTTGAACCCGCGGGCGGCGTCGAACTTGTCCACGGCGCGGAGCAGGGCCATGTTCCCCTCGCTGACCAGGTCGGCGAAGTCCAGGTCGCTCATGCGGGTGCGCTTGGCCATGGCCAGGACGAGGGCGAGGTTGGTCTGGGCGATCTGGTCGCGGTAGGCCGAGGCGCGGGCGTGCCAGCTCAGCAGCTCGCGGGCGTCGGCCAGGCGGATGCGCCGCTGCTTGCGGAGCTGGTCGCGAAGCGTGCGGACGCGGAAGCGGCAGTAGTTGAACTGGAGGAACAGCGCCCGCTCCTGCTTGGCGGTCAGGAGCACGGCGCCGACGCGGCGGCCGGACTTGTCCTCGCTGGAGCTGTCCATCACGGGGTGGTACCAGCTCGTGTCGGGCTTCTGGATGTCGGGGGCCTCGTCGAAGATGGCGGCAACGGCCCTGGCCTCGGGCTGGTGGAACAGCTCGTGGTCGACGTACTCGTACTTCTCGTGCAGCACCTCGCTGAGGGTGGCCTGATCGCGGGCGCTGAGCCCGCGGGGCAGACCCGCGGCGACGGCGCCCCCGGGCGTGGCCTGTCGGCGGACCTGTGCCAGAGGCGATTCGGCGTGCGTCAGTTCGGTCATCACAACGACCTCACTCTCCCCCGCGGGGCCCTGGATGTCGCGGCCGATCGACCGGCAAACCCCTTCACGCCGGCATGGATGACCCGCCGCCTTATACGGGTCGCGGAACTGGCCTCGTTGTGACGCGCTGGCCCGTCGGCGACCCGGCACTACTTACTACTGCAGTCCGCCTCGCGGGTTCATTGTTACGTTAGAATAATTCAAAGATAGTGTCCGCGTCAATGATTTTTTTGCCCCCCCGTCTGGACCCGCCTCGCCGGTCGATGCCCGCGGCGCGACGCCCCGCCTGCCGTGTGCCTGTCTTGACACCCCCTTGGCCGCCCCTAGAGTAGCGCATCGGAAGCGGTCAGGGGCTTGTCTCGGGCTTGCGCCGCGGCGCAGGCCGACACGGACCCCGAACCGGCAAGTTCACACGAGCATCGCCCCGGCGCGGCGGCGCGGCCGCTCGCGACGCCGCCGGGGCCCAGAACAGGGAGATCCTCATGGCTTTCAAGCTGCCCGACCTGCCTTACCCCCACGACGCCCTCGAGCCGGTCATCGATGCCAAGACGATGGAGATCCATCACGGCAAGCACCACAACGGCTACGTGACCAAGCTGAACGACGCCGTCTCGGGCCTCAGCGTGCCCGACGACGTCAACGCGCTGATCGCGGACCTGGGCAAGATCCCGGCCGACAAGCGCACGGCGGTGCGGAACAACGGCGGCGGTCACGCCAATCACAGCCTCTTCTGGCCGTGCCTGGCCCCCAACGGCAAGGGCGGCGGGGGGACCCCGTCGGGCGAGCTGGCCAGCGCCATCGACAAGGACCTGGGCGGTTTCGACAAGTTCAAGGAGCAGTTCAGCGCCGCGGCGGCGGGCCGCTTCGGCTCCGGGTGGGCCTGGCTGGGCGTCCGCGACGGCAAGCTCTGCGTCTGCTCCACCCCCAACCAGGACAGCCCGCTGATGGGTAAGGACTACGTCGACTGCCCGTGCAAGCCGATCCTCGGCCTCGACGTCTGGGAGCACGCCTACTACCTCAAGTACCAGAACCGCCGGCCGGACTACATCTCCGCGTGGTGGGACGTGGTCAACTGGGATCAGGTCGCCAAGAACTACGCCGCCGCCAAGTGAACGCGCGGAATCGATCCGGACACGCTTGAGTGATGCCCATGGCCCGCCTCGCTATTAGCGAGGCGGGCTTTCTTTCTGCACGCCCCGCGCCCCCACCCGCGCCCCTTACCGCGCCATCCGCCCGACCAGCGTCGCGATGCTGTGCGCCGGCATCGTCAGCTCCGCACGCCCACTCTCGATCGCCACGGGATCGACCGCCGCGAACGATTCGGCCGCGCTCGTCCGCGTGACCGCGAACGAATCGATCCCGCTCGTGGCCGGCACCCCCAGCGTCACCGACCGCGGCGCGTCGTGCGGGTTGATCAGCACGACCGTCAGCGTCGCGTCGCCGTCGTGAAGGTAAGCGCTGGCCAGGACGTCGCCGTACGCCGGGTCGGCGGCGACGCGCACCGCGCCCGGCCGTATGAACTTCGAGAAGTGCCGCATCGCGTGGGTCTTGGGGGTCATGCGGTCCATGACCATGAGGTTGTGCTCGGTGGGGCGCCGGCCGGCGACCTGCCAGGGGACGAACGCCGAGGCGTGGCCGCCGACGAACGAGTTGTGGACCATCGTCGCGACGCCGCGGGTCACCGGCGCGGGCCAGTCGTGGTCGCCCGTGCCGCCCTCGGTCATCCAGTAAGGCCGGCCGTACGCCTTGATCAGCTCGCGGAACTCGACGGCGGAGTGTTTCGACCCGTCGGCCTCGAAGCCGTCGGTGTAGCCGTGCGTCGCGAAGACGTCGAAGTGTCGGGCCACCGCCGGATCGCTCATCAGCTTCTCGATGTACAGCGGGTTCGCCAGCGACCAGTTGTGCCCGGTCATCGTCTCGGGCCCGAAGATGCGGATGTGGCCCAGGCCCTCGCGCTCGAGCATCTCGCCCAGCGTGCGGACGATCGTCGCGTAGTCCTCGGCGGTCCACACGCAGCTCCCGAACGTCTGCGTGAACATCACCTCGTTGCCGGGGCTCAACGCGTCGAACGGGGCGCCGGCCGCGGCGTGCATCTTCGCCATCTCCACCATCCACATGGCGAAGTGCGGGTAGTACTGCGGCTTGACGCGGTTGCGAAACTCCCGGCCGTCGCGGACGTAGCGGTCGCCGTGGATCGCGCCCGACGACTCGTCGTTCCACGTGCCGTCGACCTTCATCCACGGCGGGGGCGTCCAGACGCTGCCGATGATCTTCACCTGTGGGTTCAGCCGCTTGATCGCGGCGCCGAAGTCGAGGAATACCTGCGCCCGGCGGGCGAAGCCGCTGAGGTCGAAGTCTTCGTAGCGGATCTCGCGCCAGTCCTCGACCGGCTCGGGCATCACCGGGCCCCAGACGCTGACGCGGAGCATGTTGAACCCCAGGTCCTCGACGTAGACGCGCTGGAACGCCTCGGTGCGGTACAGCGCCGCCATCTCGTCCACCCAGCTCACGAGGCACGTGCCGAAGCCCTCGATCGTCTGATAACGCGTGTCCGGGTCGATCGTGATCGGCTGGGCGTCGGACTCACCGCAGCCGGTCACGAGGATCGCGCACGCCGTCAGGGCGCGCATCACGCTTCGCATCACCTTCATCATGGGCCACTCCCGAAAAGAACATGCCTCCGCGGACCAGTGTATCGCCGGGCGCCTGCCCGCGTCAGGCTTGGCCCGGCGCGGCCGGCTCGTCACGATCCGCCCGCCGCTGGGCGAGCAGCATCGCCCCGGCGAGCACGCACAACGCCCAGACGTGGTGCGGCATCAGCACCAGGCGCCACCACCACGTCTCGGCCACCGCCTCGCCGACGTAGCCGCGCACCACGAGCTGGTTCAACGCGGCCGGCCCCGAGACCACGAACGCCAGCAGCGTCGCCGCCGTCACCCAGCCCAACCCGACGCGGCGAAGATCGGCGCACCGCACCACCCACGCCCACGGCAGAACCAAAAGTGCCGCGTCGTACAGCCGGTGATAGACCAGCAGCAGGCTCAGCGTCGCGATGCAGCCCAGAAACGCCAGCTCGTGGCAGCGGTGTCGTCGGCGTGTGGCGAGCAGCAACGAGCTCACGCCCGCTGCGCCCACGACGGCCCACGTGACCAGCCCGGCGGCGTCGCGCCCCAGGCCGAGCTGGTGCAGCGGGTGGTGCAGGTTGATCAGTTGCCAGCCGTTGGGGTTCGCCGGCGTGGGGTCGCCCGGCCCGGTCGTCGTGAACGCGTGCAACGCCGCCCGCATGTCGTTCAGCCAGTCGTGCCCGCCTCGCTGAAGCTGCCAGACGCCGAGCAGCAGGCAAAGCCCCGCCGCGCCCAAGGCCCCGGCGGCGGCCCGGCCACGCAGCCGCCAGATCAGGTACCCCACGAACACCAGGCCCATCTGCGGCTTCAACGCCGTGGCCAGCCCCAGCGCCACCGCCGCGGCCGGCCATCGACCCACACGCTCGGCCGCCAGCGCCGCGACGATCAGCGTCGTCGCCATCAACGCCACCTGACCCACCGCGAACCCCGTCTGCAACGGCGCGAGCAGGCACACCCCGATCGCCAGCACCAGCGCTCGCGGGTCCCGCCACGAAAGCCCGGCCAGCGCTACCGCGGCCAGGATCAACGCCGGCACCAGGGCCGCGTTGAACACCGCCCAGCCCACCTTCGCCGCCGGGTACGGCATCGCCGCCCACGGCGCCATCACCACGAACGTCGAGGGCGGGTACACCGCGAACAGCCGGTCGGGCGTCCAATCCTCCTCGGGCACGCCGGGCGCGGCCTGCCAGGTCCGCAGCAGCGACTCGTAACGGTAGGGGTTCTCGCCCTGAAGCCAGGCCCGCGTCGCGATGTACACCAGCCCGAAGTCGAACGAGCGGTCCGGGGCACGCACCGGCCCGCGAACCAGCAGCAGCAACGCCGACGCCACGAGCAGCAGCGTCAGCAGCGGTCGAACCCAGCGTGGAGCGTTCGTGTCGGGCATGGTCCGGCCGGGCGCTTGCGGGACGGTCGAGTCGTGCAGCGGGCGACGCCGACGATACAGTAACGGCCCCTGATGACGCACGCCGCCGAGGACCAATCCGCCCCGCCGTCCGCCCGTCCTCTGTTCGTGGACCTGGACGCGACGCTGGTCGCGACCGACACGATGTGGGAGTCGATCCTGCAGATCGCGCGGTCGAGGCCGTGGCTGCTGCTGATGCTGCCGATCTGGGCGATGCGGGGCATCCCGATGCTCAAGTGGCACGTGGCGTCGCACGGTCGGCTGAACATGCAGGAGCTGCCGTTCCGCGAGGACGTGCTGGCGTTCATCCGTGAGCAGAAGGCGGAGGGCCGGCCGGTGGTGCTGGCCACGGCGTCGGACATGCAGATGGCCCGGGCGGTGTACGAGCACCTCGACGGGCTGTTCGACGACGTGATCGCCACCGACCGTGTCGAGAACCTGCGCAGCGAGGCCAAGACGCGGGCGATGCGTCAATGGCGGAACACGGACGCGTTCGACTACATGGGCGACTCGCACCGGGACCTGCCGATCTGGGCCGAGGCGCACACGGCTTATCTGGTCAGCCCCTCGCCGCGGGTGCGTGAGCGGGCGATGGCGGCGGGGAACGTGGGTCGGGTGTTCGAGCGTGACGAGCCGTCGCGTTCGAAGGCGGCGGCGATGTGGCGGGCGATGCGGCCGCACCAGTGGGTGAAGAACCTGCTGCTGGCGGTGCCGCTGTTCGTGGGGCTGCGCTTCGGCGACGCCGACCGCTGGCCGCCGCTGCTGCTGGCGATCGCGGCGTTCTGCCTGGCGTCGTCGGCGGTGTACGTGCTCAACGACCTGTTCGACATGGCGGCGGACCGTTCGCACCCGAGCAAGCGTCGTCGGCCGTTCGCGTCGGGCCGGCTGACGGTGCCCAACGGGCTGGCGCTGATCGCGGCGCTGCTGGTCGGCGCGGCGGCGTTGTCGCTGGCGCCGCCGCTGCCGCCGGGTTTTGCCGAGGACGTGCTGGCGTACCTGCTGCTGGCGGGGGTGTACTCGCTGTGGGCCAAGGGTCAGGCGGTGCTGGACGTGCTGCTGCTGGCGGGGCTGTACGTGCTGCGGATCATCGCCGGCGGGGTGGCGACGGACGTGCCGCCCTCGCCTTGGCTGCTGGCGTTCGCGCTGTTCATCTTCCTGAGCCTCGCGTTCGGCAAGCGGCACGCCGAGCTGAAGGGGGTCCAGACGGCGCACGGCGACGCCGCGCTGGGGCGCGGGTACCGCGTGGAGGACCTTTCGCTGATCGGCAGCGCCGGGCTCGTCAGCGGGTACCTGGCCGTGCTCGTGTTCTGCCTGTACATCAACAGCGAGCAGATGCTCGAGCTGTACAAGAACGGGCTGCCGCAGTCGCTTTGGCTGGTCGTGCCGCTGTTAGTCTACTGGATCACCCGGCTGTGGCTGCTGGCCTATCGCGGCGACCTGATCGACGACCCGGTGTTCTTCGCCCTGACCGATCGCGTCACGTGGCTGATCGGCGCGCTGATGGTCGGGGTCGTGCTGATCGCGGCCTACGGCGGAGGCTGACGCCCTGGCCACGCCCCTACAATCGCTCATGCTTCAAACGGCCCGACAAGCCACACGCCCCCGCCTCATGCCTGGGCTCGCGATCCTCGCGGCGATGTCCGTGCTGGCGCTGTCCGTGGGCCCGACGCGCACCACCGCGCAGGATCGCGCAGCGACGCCCGACGCCGCTCCGCCCGACCGACAAGCCGTCGAGACCGAACCCCCCGAAACCGAACCGCCTGACGACGACGCCTCGCGGTCGCGATCCGCGCCGCGGCCCTCCGACCGCCGGCTCACCGGCTGGCAGGCCGCCTTCGAACGCCTCGGGCGGGACATGCCCGTCGGCCGCGACGTCGTCGTCGGCCACGTCGAGGGCGGCAAGGGCCCGTACCTGCCCGACGCCGAGCAGGGCTCGTTCCGACGCGTCCGGTTCCTCGCCCGATCCGGCCCGTCCGACAAGTTCGGCCACGCCACCGCCACCGCACGGCTCGCCTACGGCTCCGGCGGGCTGGCCACCGGCGTCCGCGTCGTCCACTGCTTCCAGTCCGATGACTGGCTCACCGACGGTTACCTCAAGCTCGGCCAGGCTCAGCCCCCGGCCCGCGACGCCCCGCGCCTCTTCAACCACTCCTGGATCGGCCGCTCGGCCCCCTACGCCACCAACGTCCTCCGCCGCGTCGACTACGCCATCGACGCCTACGACGTGGTCATGTGCGTCGGCGTGGACAACGGCTCGAACTCCAGCGTCCCCGAGCTGCTCGCCTCGGCGTACAACGTCATCGCCGTGGGCACGGCGAAAAACGGCGGCGCGTCCTCCGGCGGGTACACGCGCATCGAGGAGCCGGGCCGCTGCAAGCCGGACATCGTCGGGCCGCGCGGCCTGACCAGCTTCACCACGCCGATGGTCACCGGCGCGTGCGCGATTCTGCTCGAGGCCGCCGACACGCTCGACACGCCGCGCCTGGCGCAAGCGCCTGAGAGCGAGGCGAGCGGCGGCGGCGGCGCGGGCGGGAACGGCGCCGAGTCGTCGAGCGCGGGGCGCGGGTCGGGCCGCCTCGCGTCGCGTGCCGAGGTGGTCAAGGCGGCGCTGCTGGCCGGTGCCGTGCGCGGTGCGGGCTGGCGGCCCGAGCCGGGCCGACCGCTCGATGAGTTTCTGGGCGCGGGCGTGCTGAACATCGACCGATCCCTGCTGGTGATGCAGGCGGGTCGCGAGGCGGCGGGGCGGCTGTCGCGGCGGGCCGGCTGGGACTTCGCGACGATCGGGGTCGGCGAGACGGCGCGGTACCGCTTTGAGACGCTCGAACCGCTCGGCCCGACGCAGGCGGTGTTGACCTGGCACCGCCGCATCGACGGGCGCACGGGCACGAGCCCGGTGGACGGTCGGCGGCTGTGGCTGGACATGCCGCGACTGGCAAACCTGGATCTGCGGCTGATCCAGCTCGACGAGGCGGGGCGGCGTCACGTGGCGGCCGAAAGCGCCAGTGAAATCGACAACGTGGAGCTGCTGCACCTGCCGGCGTTGGAGCCGGGCCGATACGTCCTGGAAGTGACGCGGCGGGACGACGGGCTGGACGAGGCGTGGGACTACGCGTTGGCGTGGCTGATCGAACGACCCAGCGACACGGAGGCGAGCTCGAACAACGCGGACGCGACGACCGCGCCGGGCGCAAGCGACGCGGCCGCGCCGAGCGACGCGGCCGGCCGGTCGCCTACTCCCCGATGATCTTGACCAGGACGCGCTTGCGGCGGCGGCCGTCGAACTCGGCGTAGAAGATCTGCTCCCACGGGCCGAAGTCGAGCTTGCCGTCGGTGATCGCGACGACGACCTCGCGGCCCATGATCTGGCGCTTCAGGTGCGCATCGCCGTTGTCTTCGCCCGTCTGGTTGTGACGGTACCGGCTGATCGGCTCGTGCGGGGCGAGCTGCTCGAGCCAGTCGTCGTAGTCCTGAAGCAGGCCGGACTCGGCGTCGTTGATGTACACGCTGGCGGTGATGTGCATGGCGTTGACCAGGCACAGGCCGTGCTCGACGCCGCTGCGCTGGACCAGCTTCTCGACCGTCGGGGTGATGTTGATGTAATCGCGTCGGGTGGACGTCTCGAACCAGAGCTCTTCGCGCAGGTGTTTCATGGTCGTGCCTCGCGTGCCGTGATCGCTCGTGGTCACTCGCAAACCGTTGTTGAACGCACCGGCATCGTAACCCAAGGGGCGGCGCGTGAGGGCGTGGACGGGTCGCGTCGCGGGGACGTCGCTATGCTCGGGCCATGGGTCGTGTGCTGCTCGAGGCGGTGGTCGCGGGGTTGCTGGCGAGCCTGGCGTGCGGGCTGGGGGTGTTGCCGCTGCTGATCCGTCGTCTGGACCCGGCGCGTCACCGGGGCCTGGGATACGCGGTGGCGGGCGGTCTGATGTTCGCCGCGTCGGTGTACAACCTGATTCTGCCGGGGCTGAACATGGGGGGCGGGAGCTGGTCGCTGCGGAGCATCGTGCCAATCCTGGCCGGGATCCTGCTGGGGGCGTGGTTTCTGTCGGCGACGGAGGGTCGGCTGGCGAACTGGGAGCGTCGGCGGGACGCGCGGGCGGGCGGTTCGAACGCGAGCTCGAATCCGGTCGCGGGCCTGGCCGCGGCGGCGCCGTTCGCCGCCTGGGGCGGGCGCATCGGCCTGCTGGTGTTCCTGGCGATGACGGTGCACAGCATCCCCGAGGGCGTGGCGGTGGGCGTGGGGTACACGTCGGACGCGGTGGGCGAGCTCGGGGCGAACCTGGGCCCGACGCTGGCGCTGGCGATCGCGATTCACAACATCCCCGAGGGCCTGGCGGTGGGCATCCCGCTGCGCAGCGCCGGGGTGAGCCTGTGGCGCTGCTTCGGGGCGGCGGTGTTCACCAGCCTGCCGCAGCCGCTGGCGGCGATCCCCGCGGTGCTGCTGGCCTGGTTCTTCCAGCCGCTGATGCCGCTGCTGATGGGCTTCGCCGCCGGCGCGATGATCTTCCTGATCGTGCTGGAGCTGATCCCCGAGGCGTTGCACGACGAGCGGCCGACGCGGATCGCCTGGGCGTTCACCGGCGGGTTCTGCCTGATGCTGCTGGTGCAGGTGGTGCTCTGAGCGACGAGCGACGGGGGCCGTCGGTCGCGGGCGCTGCATCGACGGGGTGGGGCGGCGACGAATGGATGGGAAGCGGGCCGGCGCGGGACGCGTCGGCCCGGGGTGT
>CAYSIX010000008.1:27181-34619 GCA_964431205.1 uncultured Phycisphaeraceae bacterium | reverse complement strand
AGACCAGGGGGTTGCCGAGGTAGTCGTCGTCGAAGGCGACGGCGCCGTTGATGGTGGGGATGCCCATGCGGTTGCCGTAGTCGCGGACGCCGGCGACGACCTGCTGGAGGATGCGTCTGGGGTGGATGACGCCTCGGGGCACGTCGTCGTCGGCGAGGGTGGGCGGGGCGACGCAGAAGACGTCGGTGTTGGCGACGGGTCGCGCCGCCAGGCCGGTGCCGAGGATGTCGCGGATGCAACCGCCGATGCCGGTCGCCGCGCCGCCGTACGGCTCGATCGCCGAGGGGTGGTTGTGGGTTTCGACCTTGATGCACACGCCGTCGCGGTCGTCGAAGCGGACGATGCCGGCGTTGTCCTCGAAGACGCTGACGCACCAGTCGCGGTGGGGCTGGCGTTGGCAAAGCTCGCGTGTGGCGGCGGCGACGGTGCTCTTGAGCAGGTTCTCGATGGTGACCGAGCCGTCGTCGTGCACGGTGTGGCCGGGGCGGTCGGTGAAGTCGAGCCGGCGGTCGGCGTCGTCGGCCGGGCGGTAGTGGATCGTGGACTTGAGCGTCTTGTGCACGCAGTGCTCGGACCAGGTTTGCGCCAGCGTCTCGAGCTCGATGTCGGTCGGGTCGCGTTGCAGGGCGCGGTAGTGGTCGCGGATGGTGCGCATCTCGTCGAGCGAGAGGAACAGGTGTCCCTGGCGCGAGAGGCGGGTCAGGCCGTCGTCGTCGAGGTCACGGATCGGCACGTGGACGAGTCGGAACTCGTGCGGTCGGCCGCGCACGAACGCCCGCGGGTGGACGGGTTCGAGATAGATCGACTGGATGACGGTGTTGGCCAGGAAGCGGCGGGCGAAGTCGAGCAGGGCGTCGTCGGCGGGGCGGGGGGTGTCGGGCCCGAGCCGCAGGTCGTAGCGCGCGGCGGTGCGCACCTCGATCTGGTCGGGCTCGAGGTCGTCGAACATCTCGGCGATGGCCTCGCGGGTTGACTGGGCGACCGGGTCCATCACGCCGGGCAGGTAATGGGCCTCGATCGTCGCGGCGTGATCGGCGGGCGGGCGAGCGCCGAGCTCGGCGTGCTGAGCGATGGGATCGGCGAGCAGCTCGGCGGCGACGCGTCGGACACGCTCGTCATCCAGCGGGGCCTGAATGAGGTAGACGGTGGCGCGTTCGACGGCGTGGACGGAGCCGAAACGCGCATCGGCCTCGCGGAGCAGGTCGTCGGGGCCGGCGTCGGCGTGGCGCGGCCAGACCTCGACCCGGGCCACGGGCGGCGCGGACTCGGCGGGCGGTGTCGCGACAGCGGTTTGGCTCATGCTCGGGGCGCTCCTTTCGGTGGGCCCCGATCATAAGCCCGTCTCGCGTCGGCGCCGACCGCGAGGGAATGATCTCGGCTTGCCGCGCGAGGCCACAGCGCCGTACGTTCACGAGCGATCAACGCGACGCCGTGCCGCGCTCGTCCTCGAGCACCACCGCCCGCTTGAGCGTGCCCAGCCGGCCCGGGAATCGGAACCAGCCGGAGATCTGGTAGCGCACGCGGTAGCCCGGCGGCTCGGGCAGCTTCGTGGCCCGGTACACCGTGTCGTACACCGGCAGATAGACCCACCCGCTCGCGTCCGTCTCCAGCTCCGGGTAAAGCAGCTTGAGCGTCTGATCCAGCTCCCCGTCGATGACGCGGTCGCAGGCCAGCTCCCAGGTTCCGACATAGAAACTGCCGAGCGGCTCGTCCGCCGGGTCCACGTATCGCTGCTTGACGACGGCGGGGGCGTGGGCGAACGCCTGCTCGTAGTGTGGTGCGGCGGCCTCGGCGTCGCCGAAGAGCCGATGCCACGTGCCCAGCAGGTACCGCGGGTAGAACATCTGCGGGTGCTGCTGGACGAACGACTCGAGTTCGTCCCGTGCCGCAGCAGAGGAGAACGTCGGGACCTGACCATCACCGGTCGCGTGCGCGTCGGGCACCGTCCCGGCGATCGCGGCACAGCGCTTGATGACCTGCTCCTCGCGTGTGGAGACCTGGAACGCCAGGTCCTCCCACTTGCCCTTGTCGTGGCTGTAGCCCATCGTGGAGGCCGGCCGCTCCAGCGACGTGCGCGAGATCGGAGGCGACGGCCAGTCGGCCCGCTGGGCCCAGGACAGCGGCGGCTGCTCGATCGCCAGCTCCGTGCGCACCCATTGCAGGGTGCCCCACACGATCGCCGGCAGGACCACGACCGTCAGGAACAGCATCGCGATCACGTATCGCCCGTCGATCAGGCCGCGTCGCTCATCTTTGGGTGTGCCACTCATCGCAGCAGATCATACGCGGCCAGATGAGCCCGGAGCTGGGCGATGGGGTCCTGCTGGGGCAGGACGCGTTCGGCCCGCCAACCGCACGCCCGGGCGCCGGCGACGTTCGGCTCCAGGTCGTCGAAGAAAAGGATCCGTGGCGGCGGCGTGCCCGTCGCCCGTTCGACGTGGCGATAGATCGCCTCGTCCGGCTTGGCCAGGCCCAGCAGGTGGCTGGCGAAGCGGTGACGCATGCGCCCCAGCGGCAGGTGGTTCGCGCCGCCGGGCGTTGCCATCATCCGCCAGTGGTTGTCGTTCGTGTTCGAGAGGCAGGCGGTGGCGATGCCCGCGTCGTCGAGCGCCTCGAGCAGCTCGCACGCGCCGGGAAGCGTGCCGGTGAGCCAGGCGTCCGAGACGCGCTGCATCTCGGCGGGGGACAGGTCGGCCAGCTCCGCCGCCTCCCGCATGAAGGCTTCGGTGGCGTGCTGCCCCAGCTCGTAGCGGTGGGCGAGCGCCGCCAGGGCTTCGAGCCGACCGTCGGCCAACGGCTCGCGGGGCGTCACCCCCGCACGCCGGCACGCGTCCAACCAGTCGTCCGCCACGCCCACCAGCACGCGGCCGAGGTCGAACACCACAAGCTCGATCGGCTCCCGAGACATCTTCGTGCGCAGTCTAGCAGCCGTCCCCCCCTACGAGTGCTGGCGGCCCTCGATCGCGCACAGCAGCACCGCCGCCGCCAGCCCCAGCCGCGGGTCCAGCCGACCCTCACGGTCCGCCGTGAAGTCGATCGCGAGCTTCTGCACGAACGGGTTGAACTGCTGGCGGAACGTGGCGACGACCTGTCCGCCCACCTCCGCGTGAAAAGTCTGGGGCATGAGCACTGAGGCGAGCTCGACGCCGCGGCGGACCAGCGCCTTCCACGCTGATTCTTCGTAGATCCTTCCGAACGGCTCGCCGTCGGGGCCCAGCAGCGCCCACTCGTCACGCAGGAACGAGCGCAGGGCCCTGCGCTGCAACGACCCGACGCGGGCGTCAACCGTCGTGTCGATCACGTCGTACGTGCCGGCGACGTCGAAGACGCTGGTGGTCGATATGCGCAGCAGCTCCTGCGACATCGCCTCGTCGGGGTACAGCCGGATGTCTTCGCGAAGCCGGAATCCCTTGAGCTTGGCGTAGAGGGCGAGGTTGCCCTCGGGGTCGAAGATGTGGAACTTGGCGCCGACGAGGGTCAGGACCTTGCGGCGCAGCAGGTAGGTCGGGTGCGCAAAGCGGGTGAGGGACGCGTCGAGGTCGGGAAGGTCGGCGGTGGTCATCAGGTGCGGATCTGGCCGCTGCCATGAGCGACCCACTTGTAGGTGGTCAGGTCGGCGGCGCCCATGGGTCCGCGGGCGTGGAGCTTGTCGGTGCTGATGCCGATCTCAGCGCCCAGGCCGTACTCGCCCCCGTCGCTGAAGCGGGTGGAGCAGTTAACCAGGACGTTGGCCGAATCGACGCGCTGGACGAACCGGTCGGCGGCGTCGATGTCGCGAGTGACGATCGCGTCGGTGTGCTGCGAGCCGTAGCGGGCGATGTGGTCGACCGCGTCGTCGAGGCTGTCGACGACCTTGACCGCGACGATCAGGTCGAGGAACTCGGTCTTCCAGTCGTCTTCGCTGGCGGGACGGGCCGCCGCGAGGGTGCGGCAGACGTCGGCGTCGCCGCGCAGCTCGACGCCGCGCTCGGTCAGCGCGTCGGCGATGAGCTTGAGCAGGCCGCGGTCCGCCGCGGCGCGGTGGACCAGGATGGTCTCGACGGCGTTGCAGACGCTGGGCCGCTGGGTTTTGGCGTTGACGCAGATGTCGATGGCCATTCGGTCGTCGCAGTCGGCGTCGACGTACACGTGGCAGTTGCCCTGATAGTGCTTGATGACCGGGATGCGGGCCTGCTCGACAACGGCGCGGATCAGCGACTCGCCGCCGCGCGGGATGCACAGGTCGATCCGCCCCTCCATCTGAAGCAGGCGGCCGACGACGGCCCGGTCGGTCGTGCCGACGAGCTGGACGGCGTGCTCGGGCATGCCCGACTCGGTCAGCGCCTCGCGCACCAGCGCGGTCACCAGCGTGTTGCTGTGCACCGCCTCCTTGCCGCCGCGCAGGATCACGGCGTTGCCGCTCTTGAGGCACAGGGCCGCGGCGTCCGTGGTGACGTTCGGCCGGCTCTCGTAGATGAACAGGATCACGCCGATGGGCACGCGCACCTTGGCCAGCCGCAGCCCGTTCGGCCGGATGTACCCCTCGATCACCCGCCCGACGGGGTCGATCTGATCGGCGATCTGCCGGACCGAATCGGCCATCGCCTCGATCCGCTTCTCGTTCAGCGTCAGGCGCTCGAGCATCGCGGCGCCCAGGCCCATCTCGCGGCCGGCCGCCAGGTCCTTCTCGTTCGCCTCCCGCAGCGCCGCCCGCGCATCGAGCAGCCGCTGGGCCAGCCGACGCAGCGCCTCGTCACGCCGCACGCCCGGGACCGTGCGCAGCGACCGGCTCGCGGCCGCCGCACGGTCCGCCAGCTCGTCGCAGTACCCCGCCCACTCGTCCGTCGGCGCCGAGCCCGCGGCCATCCGGTTGATCGTCTCGGTCGTCACGCAAGCCTCCTCAACCACCATCGTAGGCCAACCCCGCCGCCCGCACCACCGCCGCGGCGGCCCCACACCCGGCCGACCCGCGTGCCGTCGGCCGCTACTGTTTCTCGATGACGACCAGCTCCACCGGATCCAGATTCGACAGCCGAATCACCCCGGGGGGCAGGGTCAGCCGGGGCGTGAACGAACGCACGCCCTCGTCCAGCTCCGCGAGCGTCGGCTTGAGCACCGCCTCGATCTCGACCTCCCGGTCGCGGATCCGCTCGATCACCTCACGGGGGCCCGAGATCTGAATCGGCGGCAGCACGAGCTGGTCGTCCGGCACGTCCAGCTCGTACTTGCGGCGGACCAGCGGCGAGTCCTGGATCAACAGCTTCACGCGCTCGAGCGTGTACTGTTCGCGTTCGTCGCTGACGGTGAACGTCACCCGCACCGTCTTCTTGATCAGGTTCAGGTGCCGACGCTGGAACGAGTCCGCCTGCTGCAGCATCGCCTCGGGCACACGCAGCTCCACCTCCCGCGTGGTCGCGACGTTCACCTCCGCCTCGGCCAACGCGCTGTCGGGCACCACCGCCTCGACCCACAGCTCCGACGCCGTGGTCACGAAGCTGCTGGGCACGCTCAGCGGGATTTCGCCCGGATCGACCGTCGGCGTGTTGCGCACGGCCACGTCGGCCTCGAACGTCACACGGACCGGCACGCTGACGCTCTCGAGCCGTTCGGCCCGGACGGCTTCCGTCGGCGGGTACACGCTGTCCACCGCGATGCCCAGGTCCGCGAACAGCTCACTGAACTTCTCGCGCAGGTCCACCTCCTGGCTGGCCGCTTCCCCCGCGGCGCGGTCGCGGATCGGCACGTCGAACGCCGAGCGTTCGTCGGCGAGCTGATTCAGCAGCGCGTTCTGCGCCGTCGAGGCACGGAACGTGATCGTGGCGACCCGACGGTTGTCCGGTTCGATCGCCATGGCGTATTCGGCAGCGGGGACGAACCGATAGTGAATCTGTTGCTCGAACGTGTGGGTGTTCTTGTTCTCGGCATACAGCCAGATCAGCACGGTGATGAGCGTGACGACCGCGCCGGTCTCCAGCCGCTGAACCCAGGATGTGCGGGTGATGCGTGCCATGGCGTTCACGTGGACTTGCTCAGCGAGCCGGCGCTGACGGCCGTGCTCGAGTCGTTTTCGGCGCGGGGGCCGATGCTGACGCTGCCCACCGCCTTGGAGAGGCTGTCGCGCAGCTCGTCGATCGTCAAGCCGCGGGTCAGCTCCCCGCGTTCGGCGATGCTGATGGTGCCGGTCTCCTCGCTGACCACGACGACCAGGGCGTCGGCCTCCTGCGACAGGCCGATGGCCGCGCGGTGCCTCGAGCCCAGCTCCTGGGGGATGTCCTCGCCCTCAGCCAGGGGGAACTGGACACCGGCGGCGACCAGGCGGTCACCGCGGACGACCACGCCCATGTCGTGCAGCGCCGAGCCGGGCCAGAAGATCGTCTTGAGCAGGTTGCTGCTGACCTCGGCGTCCAGCAGCGTGCCCAGGTCCACGATGCCGCGCAGGCCGACCTGTCGCTCGATCGCGATCAGCGCGCCGACCTTGTTCGTGGACAGGTAATCGACGGCGTTGAGGATCTCGTCGATCACGCGGGCCTTGCGGAGCCCCCCACCCCGGAACAGCCGCGCCTCGCCCAGCCGCACCAGCGCCCGCCTCAGCTCCGGCTGAAACACCACCACCAGCACGAACGACGCAAAGGCCAGGAAGTTGCTGTACAGGAAGTTCAGCCGCTCGAACGTCGTCTCCTGCCCGAAGATCAGGATCGCCAGCGTCCCGATGAACAGCAGCAGGAACACGCCCTTGATCACCCCGGCGCCGCGCGTCCCACGGAGGAAGCGCACGATGATGTACACCACCACCCAGATCACCGCCAGCTCGATGAGCACGACGTGCGGCTGGGTACGCAGGTAGAACTCGAGTCGATCGACGAGCTGGTACAGCTTCTCGAAGTTCACACGCGCCCTCAGCGTATCCCGCGGGTCGGCGGCGTCCGGCTCGCCGCCTCATGGTTCGACCACTGCCGATTCTAAACTATCGGCCGCGAACGGCCCCGCGGACCGCAAACCCCGCTCACCCCGCGAGACCGTCGCCCTGCCCCGATAATGCCCGCTCGATCGGCGCCCCACGCCCGTCCCGTCCGGTAACCCCCGGCAGCACGCGCGCCCGCCGAACACCCGACACCCCTCACGCGGTCCACCGCCTTGCCCACCTTATACTACGCGCAGCCGCATCGGCTTTGGAACCGTCCGCATGCAACAACTCCAGCGCCTGCGCGCCAACATCCAGCAGTGCTTCTTCGGCAACCAGCAGGCCATCGACCGCCTGATCATCTGTCTCCTGGCCCGCGGTCACCTGCTCATCGAGGACGTGCCCGGCGTCGGCAAGACCATGCTCGCCTCCGCCCTGGCCCGCAGCCTCGACTGCTCCATGTCCCGCGTCCAGCTCACCCCCGACATGCTCCCGGCCGACGTCCTGGGCGTCACCGTCTGGGACCAGCATATTTCCTTCTCAAGCTCGTTCTTCAAA
>CAYSIX010000008.1:0-27171 GCA_964431205.1 uncultured Phycisphaeraceae bacterium | reverse complement strand
ACCGTCTGGGACCAGCAGGCCCGCGAGTTCGTCTTCAAGCCCGGGCCCATCTTCTCTAACATCGTCCTCGCTGACGAGATCAATCGCACCACCCCCCGCACCCAGTCCGCCCTGCTCGAGGCCATGAACGAGGGCCAGGTCTCGATCGACGGCCACACCCGCAAGCTCGTCGAGCCGTTCATCGTCATCGCCACCCAGAACCCCTTCGAGTTCGAGGGCACCTACTTCCTGCCCGAGTCGCAGCTCGACCGCTTCCTCATGCGAATCCGCCTGGGCTACCCCAGCCCCGAGGACGAGGCCCGCGTGCTCGACGTCGATCCGTCCCGCACCGCCCTGAACAGCCTCAGGCCGGCCATGACCTCCCAGGAGCTGGTCAGCCTTCAGAAGCAGGTCGAGCGGGTCCGCATCGATCGGGCCCTGCTCGACTACATCGTCCGCATCGCCGAGGCGACCCGGCACAACGACCAGCTCGAGATCGGCGTCTCGCCCCGCGGGTCGCTGGCGCTGACCCACGCCGCCAAGGCCACCGCCCTCTACCACGACCGCGACTACGTCGTTCCCGACGACGTGATCACCAACGTCCTGCCCGTCTTCGCGCACCGGGCGATCAGCAAGACGTACATGCACGACGCCGACGGCGTCGCGACCCAGCGGATCATGCAGCAGGTGCTCGAGACCGTGCCCTGCCCGGTGTGAGTCGCAGGGGCAGGCAGGGTCGGGCGGCCGGGTGTCGCGATTCTTCAGTGGCCGGGAACCGGGCGGGGGCCGCCCGCGTCCAACGGGGTCGTGAACGAGGTGAACAACGAAAGGGTGATCCGATGAAGCCAGGACCGAGGGGCCGATCGTTCGCGGTTGGCCTGATGATCGTGACGATGGTGTCGATCGCGGCGACGCCTGTGGCGGCACGGGTCAAGCTGACCACGCTGCCGGTCCGTGAACGTGTCGAGGTGCAGCTCGACCATCCCGACGCGACGCTGGTCGAGGAGGAGCGGGTCGTGCCGCTGACCCGCGGGATCAACCAGATCGACTTCTCGTGGGCCAACACGCGGATCGACCCGGGCACGATCGTGTTTCGTGTCCTGGCCGAGCCGGGCGCGGGCGGGCCCGAGACGGTCAACGTGCTGTCGGTGAGCTACCCGCCGGGCGAGCACGCGCTGGTCTGGCAGGTCGCGGCCAGCGATGACGGGCCGGCGCGCGTGCGGATCAGCTACCTGCTCGACGGGCTGGACAAGAGCTTCAACTACCGCGCGGTTGCCGAGCACGATGAGAAGACGCTGACGCTCGCGCAGTACCTGCGCGTGCGCAACTTCGCCAACGAGGCGTTCGACGACACGAGCATCTACGCGGGCTACGGCGGGCGCTTCGCCAAGCCGATCGGCATCGACGAGACCAAGGAGATGCTCGTCGAACGCTTCGACGGCGTGCCGATCCGCAAGACGTACACCTGCGATCCGGCCCAGCACGGCTACCTCGATCAACCGCAGCACAAGCTCCGCGTGCCGATGCACTACGTGCTCAGGAACGACCGGGCCCATCGCCTCGGTCAGACCGCGCTGCCGGACGGCAAGGTGCGCATCTTTCAGAAGGACAGCGGCGGAACGACGGCGTTCCTCGGCGAAGACTGGGGGGCCTTCACGCCCATCGATGACGAGATGAAGCTGTACCTCGGCGTGGCGCAGGACGTTGTGGTCAAGCGCACGATCGACAAGCGTGAGCGCGTCCGCCGTTCGGGCGACCTGGCCGACTACGAGGTCGTGATCAAGTACGAGATTGAAAACTTCAAGGATCAGCCGGTCTCGTTGAACGTCGTCGAGGCGATCGATCACGTCCGCCGCGAGGCGGGCATCAGCACGGCTCGGCCGGCCGAGTGGGAGCTCGGCGACCGGACGGACCTGAGCGAGCACCCCGATCGTGACGAGACGACGCACGAGCGGATCGCGTACCGGGTGGACCTGCCCGCGCGTCAGGGTGACGAGGCCGGCAAGCTCACCCGTTATCTGCACGTGATCTTCCGAAACGAGTGGTGAACCGACGCGTCGCCGCGGGCGACCTGCGCCGCGGATGAGGAGTGATGTCATGCGATACGTGATGATGTGTCTTGCGACGACGATGTTGTACGCGGCCGCCGCCGTGGGCAAGAACATCGACCTGGCGACGGTCCCCGACCGGGAGACCGTGCAGTTGACGATCTACAACGCCGAGGACCTGACGCTCGTGCGGGAGACGCGGGTGGTCAGCTTCAACGCCGGGGCGAATCGCCTGCAGTTCTCGTGGGCGAACACGCTGATCGACCCGACGTCGGTGGAGCTGCGGTTTCTGGATCGACCGGAGACGCTCAGCCTGCTGGACACGACCTTCCCGCACGACAAGCCGCAGATGCTCTACTGGAACGTGCACAGCGAGCGGGCGGGGGAGGCGAGGGTCGAGATCAGCTACTTCACCAGCGGGATCACGTGGACGGCCGACTACGTGGGCGTCGCGTCGCCGGACGAGTCGCACATGCGGCTGGAGGGCTACGTGACCGTCCGCAACCAAAGCGGCGAGGATTACGAGGACGCGCAGGTGCGGCTGGTGGTGGGCACGATCAACCTGGTGGAGAAGATCGCGGAGCTGGCGCGGCGGGGGCTGGTGTCGCAGGACGCGGTCCGACGCGGCACGCCGGCCGCGCGTTCGCGAGCCATGCGCGAGATGGTTGAACGGGCCGATCCGTATGGCGGATTCGCGGGCGCCGCGGTGCAGACGTTTATGGATGAGGAGAAGCAGATCGTCAAGGAGGGCCTCAGCGAATACTTCATCTTCACGATCGAGGGCACGGAGACCATCCCCAACCAGTGGGCCAAGCGCATGCGCAGCTTCGAGGCGGCCGAGGCCCCGGTGCGCGTGCAATACCGCTACCGTCCGCGAGAGTACGGCGACCAGCTTGTACGCATGTTCCTGCTGACCAACGACAGCGAGGCGGGCCTGGGCGAGTCGCCGCTGCCCGACGGCGTGGTGCGCATCTTCCGCGACACCGACGCCGACAGCCTCGCGTACCTCGGTGAGCAGCCGATCAGGTACATCCCCGTGGGCGACGAGATCGAGCTGAACCTCGGCCCGGATCCGAATGTGGTCTTCGAGCTGCGCACGCTGCGGGTGTACCGCGACGAGGTCTGGCTGCAACTGCACGGCGCGGACGTGCTGCACCGCGCGGACGAGCCGGGCCTGCGGATCGATCCGCGCAGCCGCGTCGTCGGCTGGGACGAGCACACGATCTACAGCCAGCAGATCCGCAACTACACGGACAAGCCGATCGACGTGGAAGTTCGCCGCATGTTCCCGGGGGACGTGGTGTTCCGCAGTGAGCTGGACGCCAAGGCGCACGACTTCCAGACGGTGCAGTTCGAGGCGGGCGTCGAGCCGGCGGAGACGGCCGACCTTCTTTACGAGGTGACCGTCCGCCAGGGCCGCAACGCCAAGCAGAACCGGGTGGAGCTGGAGGCCGGCCCGCCCGCCGAGGTGCCGTGGATGCGGCGGTGACGTACGGATCGCGCGTCACGGCACGCGAACCGGACGCCCGGTGATGGCGGCGAGCCCCAGCGAGCCGGCTTCGGCGGGGTCCACACGGTGTCGCGTTCGGATGACGCAGCGTGCTACGGCTGCCGTAGGTCAGAGAGCGGAACCCGGTGATCGAACAGCAGCTCGCCCTCGCCGCCGCGGGCCTCGAACGTGACGGTCGGGGTGGGGGCTTCCCAGTCGATGCGGATCAAGCCGAAGGTGGACTCGCGTCGGACGTCGGTGACGCGGAAGCGGTTGGGCTCGCGGGGGTTGCCCTTGCCCTGGTTCATGCCCGAGGAGGTGAAGTCGTAGAGCGGGTAGGGGGCCGGCGGGTCGGTGTCGCGGCTGACCTCGGTCAGGTGGCGGTCGCCGCTGATGAAGACGACGCCGTTCGCGCCGGAGCGATCGATGAGCCGGTACAGGCGTTCGCGTTCGTGTGGGAAGTTGCCCCATCCCTCCCAGCGGTGCTCGAAGGGGACGACCTGGATGCTCGAGCCGATGATGCGCAGGTCGGCCGGTTGGCGGAGCTGCGCCTCGAGCCAGCGCCACTGCGACTCGCCGAGCAGCTCACCCGTGCCGTCGGTGCGGGGCAGGTAGGGTCCGAGGCCGCCCTCCCGGCCCTTGGGATTGCGGATGAGCGGGTCGCGGTGGTAGCGGGTGTCGAGCAGGATGATCTGCACGCGTCGGCCCTCGGGCCCGAAGGTCCACGCGGCGTAGATGCCTTCGCGGTCCCATCGAGGCGAGTCGGCGGGCTCCCCGAAAAACTCGAGAAACAATTGTTGCGACGGTCGCTTGAGCGGGAACTCCTTGCCCGAGTCGTTGAGCCCGTAGTCGTGGTCGTCCCACGTGGCCAGGATGGGCACGTTGTCGCGGAAGGCCTGCCACTCCGGGCGGTCGGCGAGCTGGTCCCACGTGGCGCGGATGTCGTCGGCTGTCTTGGGCCGCTCGGGGATGTCGGCGTAGACGTTGTCGCCGATGAAAAGGAACAGGTCGGGCTCGGTCTCAGCGATCGCGTTCCAGATCGGTTGGGGTCGATCCTCGCGGGCGCACGAGCCGAAGGCGATGCGCGTGATCGGCCGGTCGCTGACGTGGGTGTCGGCGGGCCAGTCCGCGGCGTGTGAGCCGGCGGTGCATCCGAGCAGCCCCAGGCCGGCGGCCAGCGCGCCGACCCATACGCTTCGCAGTCGCTTGAGACTCATCGTTGTGTTGCTCCGTCGGTTGCGGTTTCACCCGGCCCGGCGCAGACACTACCACAAGACCGCGCGGGTCTCGGCGCGTCTGCGCAAGAATACCGTTCAGCCCGGACCCGTCACACCGGGCCGTTCGGTCTCACGCCGCGCGGTCCCGCGGGGTCTGAGCGGGCTGCGCAACGCGTCGGCAACCGATCATTTTGTCCCGCCACGCGCCCGTCGGCGACCCGCCTGGGGCCCGTCTTGCTCATCCTCGCGTAACCGGCCGGCGGTAGCGTGATCGGCTCGAACATCGGCCGGCGGCGCGGCAGACGCGCCCCGGTGACCGCTTGGCCGCTTTCAGGAGCACCGACATGACCCGCATCGGCTCGGACTGGATCGCTCTGCTGACATGCGTCGCCTGGCTCGCCCCCGTCGCGCTCGGGTGCTTCAGCGCCCTCGCGGCTACGCCCCCGCCGGGCGTCAGGCACGTCGTAATCGTCGGCGTAGACGGCATGAGCCCCGACGGCGTCGTCGTCGCCCGCACCCCTCACCTCGATCGCCTGATGCGGCAGGGCGCTTACTCCATGCGCGCCCGGGCGGTGCTGCCGACCTCCAGCGGGCCGAACTGGGCGTCAATGATCATGGCCGCCCAACCCGAGCAGCACGGGGTCACGTCCAACGACTGGCGTCGCGATCAGCGCAGCATCGAGCCCCAGCAGACGGGGCTGGACCCGGCTCTGTTTCCGACGATCTTCGGCGTGCTCCGCCAGCAGCGCCCCGACGCGTACATCGCCAGCATTTACGACTGGAGCGGGTTCGGGCGGCTGTACGAGCGCGAGGCGGTGGACTTCGACCGCGACGCCGCCGGCCCCGACGACGCGGTCCGCGGCGCCGTCGAGCAGTTCGCCTCCCGCCGGCCGACGTTCACGTTCATCCACCTCGACCACGTCGATCACGCCGGGCACGCGCACGGTCACGGGACGATCCAGTACTACGAGTCCGTGGCCCACGCCGACGTGCTGATCGGCCGCGTCCTCGAGGGCCTCGACCGGGCCGGCATGGCCGAGCAGACCCTGGTCATCGTCACCTCCGACCACGGGGGGATCGGCAACGGCCACGGCGGCGAGTCGATGGACGAGCTCGAGGTCCCGTGGATCATCCGCGGGCCGGGTGTGGCGGCGGGGCGGCGGCTCGCCTCGGCCATCTGCCTGACCGACACCGCCGCGACCGCCGCCTGGGCGCTGGGGCTGAACCCGCCGCAGGCCTGGCGCGGCCGGCCCGTCACCGAGGCGTTCACGCCGCCGGCCTCGACCGACGGCGACGAACACGCCGCCGCCCCGGCCCCTTACGTGCCGCGACCGACCATCCACCCAGAGGGTCGCCTCTTCGTCGCGGAAAAACCCGTGGTCCGCATCGACCCCAAGCTCGATCGCCTGGCCGTGCACTACACGCTCGACGGCTCGACCCCGACGCTCGCCTCGCCACGCTACACCCGGCCGTTCATGCTGAACGAATCGGCGACGGTCAAGGCCCGCGCCTTCGGCGGCGAGGCCGCCAGCCGCGTGAGCGAGCAGGCGTATCGGCTGACGGACCGGGTGGACGGTCGCGGCGTGCGCTACCGCTACTTCGAGGGTCAGTGGGATCGCCTGCCGGACTTCGACGCGATGACGCCCGTGCGCCGGGGCCACGCGCTGGAGTTCACGCTCGAGGGGATCGACCACGCAGGCGACGCGTTCGGCCTGTGCTTCGAGGGCGTGCTGCTGGTCGAGACGCCCGGTCGGTATACCTTCTTCACCGCCAGCGACGACGGCAGCCGGCTGTACCTGGGCGATCGGCTCGTCGTGGACAACGATGGGGACCACGGCGTGATCGAGAAGAGCGGCTCGATCGAGCTGGAGGCGGGGCGGCATCCCATCCGCGTCGAGTACTTCGAGGCCGGCGGCGGCGAAGAGCTCAGCGTGTTTTACCGTGGGCCGGGGATCGAGAAGCGGGTGATCCCTTTCGAGCGGCTCGAACCGCGGTGAGCGACGTTCTCCGGCCCGTGGCCCGGGCCACCGGCGCTACCCGTTCCACCCGTGCCCCGCGACCATATCGAACCAGCCCCCCTCCGGCTCCGCCTGATCGGCCGATCGTGGCCACCACCGGCGTGTGAGGGCGAACACGGCGAGCCCGTCGGGACGGATGGGGAGCTTGTCGCGATCGGTCAGGCCCGGTAGATTGCGCGGTTTGCCACCGTGCGGATGGGGTGGTCGCGGCGTCGCGTCGCGGACCGATCCGACGGCCTCGGGGCCGATGCGCGAGGGTGAACGGTAGACGCGCGATGCAGGAAGCGATCGACAAGGCGGCGGCGCTGGTGGAGGCGCACGCGTACATCCGCCGATTCGCCGGCCGGATCGTCGTGGTCAAGGTCGGCGGGTCGATCATGGACGCGCCCGAGGCGCTGCGTCGGGTGGTGAACGACGTGTGCTTCCTCGCGGCGGTGGGGATGCGGCCGATCATCGTGCACGGCGGGGGCAAGAGCATCACCGAGGCGATGCGTGGAGCGGGGCTGGAGGCGCAGTTCGTGCAGGGCCGGCGGTACACGGACGAGCGGACGCTGGCGATCGCCGAGCACGTGCTGGTCAACGACGTCAACGCGCAGATCTGTCAGATGGTCTCGGAAGCCGGGCACCGGCCGATGGGTCTGCACAGCCTGGCGAGCTGCGTGGTGTTCGCCAAGCGGCTGTTCCTGAACGACGGTGGGCGGAAGATCGACATCGGTTACGTCGGCGAGGTGGACTGGATCAACGGGAACCTGCTGCACGCGTTGACCGACGCGGGGCACCTGCCGGTGATCGCGCCGATCGGCCGGGACGCGGCGGGGGGCAAGCTGAACGTCAACGCCGACAGCGTGGCCGGGCACGTCGCCGCCGCGGTCAGCGCGGACAAGCTCGTGCTCGTCTCGGACACGCACGGCATCCGCAAGTCGCACGACGTGGACGACCTGGCCAGCCACCTGTCCGACCGCCAGATCGACGGGTTGATCGAGCAGGGGGTGATCTCGGCGGGGATGCTGCCGAAGGTCGAGGCGGCGCTGACGGCGATCCGCGGCGGGGTGAGCAAGACGCACATCATCGACGGGCGGATCCCGCACTCGCTGCTGCTGGAGGTTTACACGGACCAGGGGATCGGGACGGAGATCGTCATGGAAAGCCCGGCGCCCGAGCCGCAGACGCCGACCCCGCCGACGATGCAGGAGATGGGATGAGCAAGAAGTGGCAATACAGCAGACAGGAGACATGTCCCGACGCTTAGCGGGCGGCACGAAGTGCCCCCTGCGATACGGCGTCGGATGACCTGTCGTGTGGACCGCCAAATCGTGGCGCCGACCATGAAGCAATTTCTGACGATCCCGGACGCGAGCGACGCGGAGCTGACGCGTGTGTTTGATGCGGCGTACGAGCTGCGGGGTCAGCGTGAAGCGGGCGAGGCGAACCCGCCGCTGCTCGAGGGTCAGACGCTGGCGATGCTGTTCGAGAAGCCGAGCCTGCGTACGCGGGTGAGCTTCGAGCAGGCGATGATCGAGCTGGGCGGCCACGCGATCGTGCTCGGCCAGCACGAGGTGGGCCTGGGCAAGCGTGAGAGCGTCGCCGACGCCACGCGCGTCCTGGCCGGGATGGTGCACGGGATCGCGGCCCGGGTGTTCGAGCACCGACACCTCGAGGAGATGGCCGCCCACAGCCCCGTGCCGGTGATCAACATGCTCAGCGACGAGGCCCACCCGTGCCAGGCGCTGGCGGACGTCATGACGATCATGGATGAGTTCGGGCGGGACCTGAGCGGCCGGCACGTCGCGTTCGTGGGAGATGGCAACAACGTGGCGCGGAGCCTGGCGCTGCTGGCGGCCCGGTTCGGGATGCGGTTCACGCTCGCGGCTCCGCAGGGATTCGCGTTCGATTCGGCGTTCATCGCCAAGGCGAAGGCGGCCGGGGCCGACCCCCGCGTCATGGCCGACCCGGTCGAGTCGGTGCGGGACGCGGACGTGGTGGTGACCGACACGTTCGTGTCGATGGGCCAGGAGGCCGAGCGAGCCCGCCGCAAGCGGGCGTTCGAGGGCTACCAGCTCAACGAGGCGCTGCTGGAACGGGCCCCGGCCCACGCGATCGTGCTGCACTGCCTGCCGGCGTACCGCGGCGAGGAGATCACCGATGAGGTGATGGACGGGCCCCGCAGCCGGGTGTTTCCCGAGGCTCACAACCGCCTGCACGCCCAGAAGGGGCTCCTGGCGGTGCTCATGGGCGGCAGGTAACGGCCGGTCCGATCGCCTAGAATGCGTCGGTTCGGGTCGAGCGACCCGGCCGTCCCGGGCGGCACTCGAAAGGCGACCTCATGGCCAAGAAACGAGCCGGCGATCCGAAATCAAAGGCCCAGCACGACGAGCCGCGGCCGATCGATCCGGATTCGGCGATCCTGCTGGTCGTCGGCGCTCACCTGCGCGCCGAGGTCGCCGACCGGCCGTTGGCCTACCAGCTCCAGCAGAGCATGATCGAGTGGCTCGAGGGGCACGCCGACCGGCTCAACGTCACGCTCAGCCCCATCGTCTGCTCCGACGTGTGGTACCTGAACCACGGGGACCTGCAGAGGCGGCCGACGATCAGCATCGGCGGGCCGGGGGTGAATCACCTCTCGGCCTTCTTCGCGAATCAGCTCGGCCGCTCAACCCTGCCTCAGCGGCAGGTGATCATCCAGATCGACCCGGAGTTCACGGACCTGCGGGCGTGTATCTGGGGCTCGGACCACGAGTTGACGTCGCGGGGGCTGCACCACTTCATCCACCACTACCTGGATGGATTCATGCGTGCGGCGGTGACGCAGGTCGAGCCTCAGGCGGACTGAGGGCCGGGCTGGCGCGTCGGCCGGGGTGGGTGAGGCAAAGGCCCGGGGCGCCGGGACGTGGGGCGAAAAAGACGCACTTGCGCGATTTTCACGCGCTTGTCTGATAAGTTGCGCTTGACGCGGGCCGTGGAGCCGATATCCTTTTTCGATTCGTCCACGGTCCGCAACGGGCCGGGGGGGATGGTGAATGTTCGACAAGACACGCCGATTATGGAAGTTCCGGGTCGGCACACCCGATTAATCCAACGATGGTCGGGCGTCGCCCGGCTGTTTTTCCCGAGCGGTCGCCCGAAGCGCGTGCAGGCGGCGGTTGCCCTGCCGTCGGCGATCAGCGAATGTGAGGTTGACAGACATGACCACGGCCACGACTCCCGCCACCCAGGACCGCAAGCTGACCCGGCTCGCGCGAACGCGCAACTTCGGCATCTGTGCCCACATCGACGCGGGCAAGACCACCGTCACCGAGCGCGTCCTCTACTACACCGGCAAGACCTACAAGATGGGTGAGGTCCACGAGGGCACCGCCACCATGGACTTCCTCGAGGACGAGCAGTCCCGCGGCATCACCATCCAGTCCGCCGCGACCACCTGCCCCTGGCCCAAGGACGGCGTCGACTACGTCCTGAACCTGATCGACACCCCCGGGCACGTCGACTTCACCATCGAGGTCGAACGCTCCATGCGCGTGCTGGACGGCGCCGTGGTCGTATTCGACGGCAAGGAGGGCGTCGAGGCCCAGTCCGAAACCGTCTGGCGCCAGGCCGACCGCTACAAGGTCCCGCGCATCTGCTTCATCAACAAGATGGACAAGATGGGCGCCGACTTCTCCTACAGCTTCGGGACCATCAAGGAGCGGCTGGGCGCCAACGCCGTGGCCGTCCAGCTTCCCATCGGCGCCGCCGACAAGTTCCAGGGCATCATCGACCTGCTGAAGATGAAGGCGTACTACTTCTCGGCCGAGGAGCTGGGCGCGAAGGTCGAGGAGCGCGATATCCCCGACGAGCTGCGCGAAGAGGCCGACGTCTGGCGGCACGACCTGGTCGAGAAGGCCGCCGAGCTCGACGACGAGCTGACCGAGAAGTTCATCATGGAGCAGGAGATCGCGCCCGACGAGATCCGCGCGGCCCTGCGCAAGGGCGTGCTGGCGCGGAAGGTGATCCCGGTGTTCACCGGCTCGGCGCTGAAGTACATCGGCGTGCAGCGGCTGCTCGACGGCGTCATCGACTACCTGCCCAACCCCACCGAGGTGCCCCAGGTCGAGGGCACCGACATCAAGGACCCGACCAGGAAGCTCACCCGCCCGCACGACCACGAGGCGCCGTTCTCGGCGCTGGTCTTCAAGATCGTCAACGACGCCCACGGCGACCTGACTTACGTCCGCATCTACTCCGGCACGCTGGAAAAAGGCAGCCGCGTGCTGAACCCGACCAACGGCAAGCGCGAGATCGTCAGCCGCATCTTCGAGATGCACGCCAAGGACCGCATCGCCCGCGACAGTGCCTTCGCCGGCGAGATCGTGGCCCTGGTGGGGCTGAAGAACTCGGTGACCGGCGACACGCTGTGCGACCCGTCGGACCCGATCGTGCTCGAGCGGATGGACTTCCCCGAGCCGGTCATCTCGATGAGCATCGAGCCGATCAGCCAGGCGGACAAGGAGAAGCTGGCCAACGCGCTGGGGGTGATCCGCCGCGAGGACCCCTCGTTCCGAAGCCACTTCGACGAGGAGACGGGCCAGACGATCATCGCCGGGATGGGCGAGCTGCACCTGGACATCATCAAGACGAAGCTGACGCGGGACATGAAGGTCGGCGTGAACGTCGGCAAGCCGCGCGTCGCGTACCGTGAGTCGATCGTGGGCAAGGCCGAGGCGCGCGGGCTGCACAAGAAGCAGACCGGCGGTCGCGGGCAGTTCGGCGACGCGACGATCACGGTCGAGCCGTTCACCAAGGAGCAGGCCGTCGAGGCCGAGCTCAAGTTCGACAACGAGATCGCGTTCGAGAACAAGATCGTCGGCGGGGCGATCCCGCGCGAGTACATCCCCTCGGTCGAGCAGGGCTGCCGCGAGACGGCGCGCACGGGCGTGCTCGCCGGCTACCCGGTCCAGGGCGTGAAGGTCACGCTCCTCGACGGGTCGTACCACGAGGTGGACTCGTCGCAGGTCGCCTTCGAGATGGCGGGCTCGCTCGCGTTCAAGGAGGCCTGCCGCAAGGCCAAGCTCGTTCTGCTCGAGCCGATCATGAAGGTCGTCGTCACCACGCCGGAGGAGTTCCTGGGCAACGTGACCGGCGACCTCAGCTCGCGGCGAGGCATGATCGTGGAGCAGGCGCAGCGTGGGACGACGATCGTCGTGACCGCCGAGGCGCCGCTGTCGGAGATGTTCGGCTACGCGACGTCGCTTCGCGGCATGAGTCAGGGCCGCGCCAGCTACGCCATGGAGCCGCTGACCTACCGCCCGGTCCCGGACAACATCGCCAAGCAACTGCTCGAAGGCAAGTCCTGAGCGACCGATCGTCGGCGGTCAGACGCCACGAACCGGTTGTGCGCGGCGCGATTCCTCGTGACGCGCGTCCGCGGTGGTCGTGCCCCGGCCCGACTCGCCGCCGTGTCGTCAGAAGCCGCCGTTGCCGTCAGGGCGAGGGGGTTTCGGCCTCGGGTTCGTTCGTCGCCAGCAGCGGTTGGCCGTGAGACACCACGCTCCCGCCTCGCGGCTCCAGCGTGACCGCGAAGTGCGTCGGCTCGAACACCCGCAGCGTCGGATCGATCGGGATGATCACCTCGCCCGGTCGCGTCGGATCGGCGCTGACGTCAAAGACCCCGCCGCTGATCGGCAGTTGCTCCTGCCGCGCCTGATCGTAAATCCAGAGCTGGTACTGCTGCTGCTTCGGGTCGTTGGGCGGCAGCCCGTGCAGTCGCGCGTACCCGTGCTGCGCCTCGTTGCTCCAGATCACCTGGCCCTGGGCATCCATGCTCGCCACCGCCTCCTCGATCGCCCGGAAGGTCAGCACGACGCGATCGGCGTAGCCGGCCAGCATCGACGCGAAGTCTTCCAACGGCTTCTCAATCCCGGCCGAACCCGTGGACGGTGACGGCGACCGCTCGTCCTGATCGCGTTCCTGCTGCGCCATCGGGGGCTCGGGCGCCGGTGCCGTCGGCTCCGGCGGCGCATCGGCACCCCACCACGCCAGCGCCGCGACCGCCAGCGTCGCGGCCGCTGCCAGCCCGCCACCCAGCCCACGCCTCCACCACCGCGCTCGCCGCGCCGCGGCACGGCCGCCCCCATCGCCCGCACCCGCCATGCCCGGCGAGAGCGAGTCCACGAACCGGTCCGCACCCGCCTCGAGCCGATCGCTCAGCGTCGCCGGCATCCCCGGCTCGCTCTGATCCCACAACGCCAGCATCGCCAGCGCCGCCGCGTAATCAAACCCGTCCGCGTCGATCTGGGGATGACGCCGCAGCAGCCGCGCCAGCTCCGCCTCGTCCGCCGGCGACAACCCCTGCGTCGCCCGCTCGGCCAGCAGCTCCATGCACCGCTCGCGCTCTGTTCGGGGGTTCTCCTGTCTCATGGCTTGGCGCTCTCTTCAGCCCTCGTCCCGTCGCTTGCGACCAACTGCCGCACCTGGCTCAGGCCACGACGGATGTGGCTCTTGACCGTCCCCAGCGGAATCTCCATCCGCTCGGCAATCTGTTGATGCGTCAGCCCGTCGCACAGCGACATCTGCAACGCCTGACGCTGCGCCGGCCTGAGCATCGCCAACGCCTGCCGCGCCCGGATCAGCTCCTCGCGACGCACCAGCCGGTCCGCCATCGTCGGCGTCGCCGGCTCGCGCACGCCCTCGAGCGACGCCAACCGCAGCTCTCGCTGCAGCCGACGCCGGCAGTCGATCAGCCGACGCCTGGCGATCATCGTCACGAACGTCGCCTCTGACGCGATCCGCGGGTCGAACCGATCCGCCGTCTGCCACAGCTCGAAGAACGTCTCCTGCACGGCATCCTCCGCTGACTCTCGCGTCGGCAGCATCCGCAACGCCAGCGACCATACCAGCCGGCCGTACCGCTCGATGCACGCCGACATCGACTCGCGATCACCGGCGGCCACACGCTGCAGGCACGTCGGTTGCAAACTCATCGGCCCTCCGTGCGTTCCTCGGCCTCAAAGCGGTCCTTGCTCCGACCAGAATCCCGACCCGAGCCGACTAGGCCCGTGGCCGGGAGGGGAAGATCTCGGGCCGTCCCGTTCCCGACTACGGGACGAGCACCGTGTCGATCGCCTGAATCAGTCCGTTCGATGCCTCGATGTCCTTCTGGATCACCTTCGCCTCGCCGTTGACCTTCAGATTACGCATGTCCGCCGACTTCGCTTCAGCGCCAGCTTCCGTCTCCGAGGGCTCCTTCGGCTCGACCATCTCGAACGTCAGCACCCGGCCTTCCAACATCGTATTCGCCTGGCCCAACGCCGCGGCGTACGACGCCGTGATCTCTTCCGGCACCACGTGGAACTTCAGCAGCTCCGCCAGTTGTTCCTTGTTCTCCGGCTGCAGCAGCTCGTCCAGCTTGCCCTCCGGCAGCTTCGCGAACGCCTCATCCGTCGGCGCGAACACGGTGAACGGGCCCTCGCCCTGGAGCGCATCGGTCAGACCCGCCGCCTCGATCGCCCGCAGCAGCGTGCCGAACTGTCCGGCCGCTCGCGCCGTCTCGATGATGTCCACCTGTTCCGGCTCTTGCTCCTGCGCCTCGTCACCGTAGCCCGTCTGCCCCGCCGTCGTCACCGACCACGTTCCGATCGCGAGCAGCGCCGTTGCCAGCATCGATCCTTGTATCCACGTCCTCATGCCTGCGTCTCCTGTGCTGAACATGTACCCCCACGACCGATCACCCTGACCGGCTTGCTTCTGCCCAGTACTTCGCCGGACCGACCGCGCTGGATGCGGAAGCGTCGCTCTTTTCTCGGAACCCGCCCCCCCGGCGTGGTCGCTGGCGTGGTCGCCGGCGTGGTCGCTTCAGCGATCCACGCGACAGGAATCAAACCCGCGACGTCTTCCCCCCGGCGTGGTCGCTGGCGTGGTCGCTTCAGCGATCCACGCGACAAGCGTCAGACCGCCACACCCCAACCCGCCACCGACCAACTCAACCCACCACCCGCTCGGCCCGCAACGGCAACAACGCTTCCGCGAGGTGCTGACGCATCGAGTCCACCAGGTTCCGCCCCATCGCGTGCTGCACCAGGTTGTTCCGTTCGTCCGGGTCGTTGATCAGGTCGTACAGCCCCAGGCATCGCCGATGCCCGCGGTGGAACACCACGCGGTACCGCTCGGTCTCGAGCATCAGCCGATCGTTGAACTCGCTCAGCACCCCGCCCGGCACCGCGGCACCCACCGGCTCGTCCCGATACAGCGGCAGGATCGACCGACCCATCGTCGCCGCGGGCGCGTCGCAGCCGGCCACCGCCGCCGCCGTCGCCGCCAGGTCCACCGTGCTGTACAAGCCCTCGTCGTCCCGACGCCTCGCCGCCGGCTTGCCCGGCGGCGGCACCAGCACCAACGGCACCTCCACCGCCCCGCTCAGAAAGCTCTGCGACCCGATCAAGCCCCGCTCGCCCAGGACGTACCCGTGGTCCGAGCCCAGCAGCGCCCACGTCCGGCCCGCGTCCGCACGCCCCTCCAACGCCTGCCACAGCCGACCCACCCCGTGGTCGATCAGGCTCACCCGACCCAGGTAGTCCGCGCGGATCCGCCCGAGAAAGTACGGCTCCAACCGTTGCAGCATGATCCGCGGGTACACCGGCTCGGCCAACGCGTCCAGCGTCGTGAAGTCCGCCGGCACAAACCCGTCCTGCAGCACCCCCGGCTCCACCACCCCGTCGTACATCGCCGGCGGCGGCAGGTCGTTGCCCGGCCCGCTGAACACCACCACCAGCGCCCACGGCCGATCCGCCGGCATCCGCTCCAACAACCGCGACGCCTCCGACGCGATGAACCCGTCGATGTCGTCGCCCGGTTCCAGCAGCAGCCGGTCCGGCTCGAACGGCCCGCCACGCTGCCGCTGACGACGCTGCGCCGCCAACGCCCCGGTCAGCCCCTTGGCCCCCATCGCACGCCAGTACGCGCAATCCACTGGGTCCAGCACCCCCGGCCCGTCCACCACCACCGCCTCGTCCAGCATCGACGCGATCGGACGCACGCACCCCGCCCCCGCCACGTGGTGCCCCGCCTCCGCCAGCCACCCCGGCAAGGCGTCCCGCAGCTCGTAGCCACCCGCCCGCGGGCCCGTGAGCCCGTGCTGACGCGCGTGCAGCCCGCTCAGCACGCTCGCCATCCCGCCGTCCGCCGCCGGGCACGCCGAGATCGCCACCAGCCTCACCCCGCGCGACGCCAGCGCCGATAATCGCGGCGTCTTCAGCGGCCAGGCCCGCTCCTCCGCCAACGCGTCGCTCCGCAGCCCCTGCGTAAGGATAATCAGAAGATTCCGCTTCCTCGCCATCTAACCCCATATCGACCGGCCCGGACCCACGGTTGCACCCGGACGCTGGCCCGAGAAGCGGGCGAGGCGACGGCGTTTGCCCGGGCGCATAAGAAACGGGGGCGGTTCCGGTCGAACCGCCCCCGCGACCCTCACTCTCACGAGCGGAGGGCTACCGTCGTCTGAGCAGAGCCAGACACCCGGCCAACGGCGCCAGCGCTGCCGGTTCGGGGACCGGGACGCCGAGCTGGGTTTCCAGGTAGAGCGACGGGTGGTGCAGTCTCTCCATCGGCGTCGCCCCATCGGGCGAGAGGATCGTGTAGACCGTGCTGCTGTCGGCGACGCCGGTCGCGGTGGTTGAGAGCGTACCTTCGAGCACGTAGATCGCGCCGGCGGGTCTGACGCCGATGTCGTACGCCAGGTCGAGGTCCACGCCATTGCTGCCGGTAAACCCGTTCACGAGGGTGAGCGGGCCGGGGGCGGTGGCGGAGACGGTCGAGGCCCCGAAGCGGACGAACAGTTCCTCGCCCGGCGCGAGATCGTCGAGCACGACGGGCCCGCTGGTCGCCGGCGTGTTCCACTTGCGCACGCCCGTGAGTGTCCATATGAGGTCGTGGCCGATCAGGGCGTCGGCGTCGTCCAGAACGTCGAAGCCGGGCAGATCGGCCGACGCTGCGTCCGCGACCGGGTTGTTAGCCCAGTGGTCGTGGATCGCGTTGAAGTAGGGGCGAACGACCCCGCCGCCGTCGTCCTCGCCATCGCTGATGTAACCGTGCGCGACGAGTTGGTCGTTCACGATCTTGACCTCGAACCGTCTGCCGTCGTGCGCCCACGCGGGGGTGGCCAGAGCAGCGGCAAGCATCCACAGAATCATCTTTTGCATTACAAACTCCAAGTCGTTTGGGTCGACCCCTTCACGATCACTCAGGGCGACGCGCCGGGATCGAACCGATTGTGTTGAGCGTCTTGATATACGTCGCGGAAGCGCAACGGCTCCGCGTGTCCGTCCAAGAACCCGTAGCCGCTGACCGCGTCCCACGTCCCGACCCGCCCCTCGTAGGCGTGGGTCTGCACCTCGAGGGCGGCCTTGCCCGGCGTGGCGCCGGGGATCGGGCTGCGCCAGAGGTGGGGATGGAAGTGGTCGGCCGTCGCGTTGGGGCCCTCGAAAGCCTTGATCACGTAATGGACCGTGTCGGATGCGCGTAAGATCGCGTCCACGCTGGCGTACCCCGACGGGTTGTCGGGCGAGAGCGAGTAGTTGAGCGCGTAGCTCGTCCGACGATACGCGCCACGGATCGGCGTCCCGCCCTCGAAGTGCGGGCTCGTATCCAGCGGCGAGCGCAGCAGCAGGTCCGGGTTGTATCCGCGGAGCACCTGAATCCACGAGCCGCCGTGACTGGTACCGAGCATCCGGCCGTCGCTCTCGGCCATGTACAGCCAATGAGCCTGTTCCAGACTGCGCAGGTTCGACAGGCACGCGGCCTGTTGTGCCACCTGTCGCGCCCTGCCTAGAGTTGGCAGCAGCAGTCCGATCAACACCGCGATCAGGGCCACGGTGACCAATAGTTCGATGAGCGTCCACCCGGAGCGCACCATGAGCCAGCTCCTTCGTGGGGGTTGATGGAGTGATCGAACGCCTGGTCGATGTCAGATGGTCGGTCCGCGGGGCGGCGGCGGATCGGGGGCGCGCGACGCCAGGTCCTGAAGTACGCGATGAGGCGCCCTCGTCACGTGCACGGTCTCCGCAGTCCCCGCTAGGTTTTCGTTCGCCTCAATGAAGTGAAGCACACGTCCGGCCCAACACGAGGTGTCGGCCCCCGAGCACTCGGCCGATCGAAGCACGAAGCGCACCAACACCTCGTCACCGTTTGGCGGGCCGTGGTGGCTCTCGGTCACCGGCGCGTGCGATGAACAACCGTCCGCCGCGACGGCGGGGGACTCGACACGCCGTGCCGGCGCCGCGGGCTTGACGCAGCAGCACGCGGTCAGGCACATCTCCGCCGAGACACATCCGCACCGGTGCGCGGCGCAAGGGAACGAAGCGCCACCCGGTGCCACGGCGCTTGGATCGGAGAGTGGATAGCCAAGCCATCGCCCCATGGGCGGCCAGATCGCTGAGAAAAGGACGCCGACAAGCAGTGCGTAAGAAATGAACAGACGCCTAGAATCCATATTAGTGTTTCTAGCGTGGTTCCAAACACGAGGCAAGTTGAGCACTGCGACTCTGCAACCATCTCATCCCCGCGATGACCGGCTCCCGCATCCAAGGCCGCCTCGACGGGTCTTTCGGCGGCGCCCCTCTCTTGCATCTGACCATCGGCCGCGCAGGGCACCTCTCGGTTTGGCATGCCATGGCCCTGCCCGAGAATCGGACCATTACAAAAACCTTCTGATCCAGCGCGGGCTCGTCGGAGCCAGTCGCTTCGTTTCCGGGCCGCCGCCTTTGCCCACCGCAGGAGACTTCCGATGAGCACCGCCTTCACCTACCGTCGACTCGAGAAAGACAACGCCGCCGTCCTGCTGGTCGATCACCAGTCCGGCCTGTGCAACATCGTCGGCGACTTCTCGCCCGACGACTTCAAGAACAACGTCCTGGCGCTGGCCGAGGCGGCGAAGTACTTCGGCCTGCCGACCATCCTGACCACCAGCTTCGAGGACGGCCCCAACGGCCCGCTCGTGCCCGAGCTCAAGCAGATGTTCCCCGACGCGCCCTACATCGCCCGGCCCGGGCAGATCAACGCCTGGGACAACGACGACTTCGTCAAGGCCGTGAAGGACACGGGCAAGAAGCAGCTCATCATCGCCGGCGTCGTGACGGAGGTCTGCGTGGCGTTCCCGGCGCTGTCGGCCCTGGAGGAGGGCTACGAGGTGTTCGTCGTGACCGACGCGTCGGGCACGTTCAATCACACCACGCGCGAGACCGCCTGGCTTCGCATGCAGGCCGCCGGCGCCCAGATGATGACCTGGTTCGCCGTCGCCTGCGAGCTGCACCGCGACTGGCGCAACGACGTCGAGGGCCTGGGCACCCTGTTCTCCAACCACCTGCCCAGCTACCGCAACCTGATCACCAGCTACAACGCCCAGCGGCAGCCGGTCGGCGCGGCGTAACGCACAGGCCGCCTGTGAACGGCGAGTCAGCGACAGAACCGCATCCGGCGCGGGCGCTGTAGCCCGACCAGCCCGATCAGGCCCAGGGTCAGCACCGTCCCCGGCTCCGGCACCGCCGCGCTCACGCCGCTGCCGAAGGTCAACTGCCACAGACCGAGGTCGAACGCGTCCACGTCGCCGTCGCCGTCCGCATCGCCGTCGTTCGGCGTCGCCATCGACGCGGTGCCGAAGCCGTTCTGCCACACGCCCAGGTCGAACGCGTCCACGTCGCCGTCGAGGTCGAAGTCGCCGGGAACCTGGAGCTGCGCCTTGACTACGGCCGACGTGCCGTCGGTGAAGCCTACATGAAACACCATGGTTCCGTGATCGTTCAGACCGCGGTACATCGGGTCCTGATACGACCGCCGACCGTCGAGCACGGTCTCGAATCCTTCGACGATTCGAAAATCCGTGCCCGCCGTCGGGTCCAGGTCGATCACACCGCCTTCGCGCAGAATGAGCTGAAGCTGGCCGTTGGCGTGAACCCACCAGGTGAAGCCGGATTGCTCGGGTCCGTCCGCGTCCGGGTCGACCACGGCTTGGAAAACCACATCGCCGCGATCGTTGATCGTCGCGTGTCCGACGTCGACACGACCAGCTCCGAAAACGGCGCCCGGGGCAAGCCCCGGGGCCTCCTGCCCGCGCATCGCGATCAGTTCGTATCCATCGTCTTCGTACTTCCAGATCCCATCGAGCAGGCGGTCTGACACGTACACGTGCGTGCCGAACGCTACGTCACCGTGTTGGTTAACGGACTCGCCTCCAAAGGCGAGTGCTTGTCCTCTGTCTGAAATCACACCAGGCCCGTCCGGCGTGGGTAAAGTCTCGTTACTCCGCGCGACGAGGGTGAGCTGATCGTCCTGCGCCACCCAGAGGGTGTCGCGGTCTGCCCAGGGAAGAGGATCGGTCTCGCGGTTGACACCCGCCACGAACGCGAGTGTGCCGTTCTTCACCGCTTCGAGCTCGCTGACAACACGCTCATTGGGAAAGTCCTGTCGAAACACCACGCCTTCTTGCAAGCCCGGTGCCTGCTGATCAGGCGCGACGATCGGTGTGAGCACGCCATCCCGGTAGGCCCAGATTCCCTCGCCGGCGTCACTTGACGTGTCCTCGTGGACCAGTTCAGCCCAGAAGCGGATCGTGCCCGAGTCGTCCACGTTCAGCCCATCGAAGGCTTTGAAGGTCGTGCCCGGCGGGGCGCCGGGCGCCGTTTGACCCGTCGGCACGATCAGTTCCGGGCCCTGCTCGGTCTCGATCCATATGCCGGAGAGCGTCTGGCCGGTGGGCTGGCCGTTCTCGAGTGCCTGTGCGCTGGCTACGAACGCTGCACCGGTTGTGGGGCCGAGCGTGAAATCGGCGGATGCGTTGAGGCTGTCGAACTGAATCATGCCCGTCGGGGATGACATAGGCACGTGCGTGGTGGCGAGGAGCGAGTCGGCCCCATTTGTCGTACGCCAGAGCGCATCGCCGATCTTGACATCCTTGCTGACGGACGTGAAATAAAGAACGTCGCCCGCGTCGTTCAGCCGGTTGGAACCCGGTGATCCAACCTTTACACGAAGGTTTTCGCCCAGCAGCGGCTCCGGTTCGCGCTCGCGCCGGATCAGGCGCGGGCCTTCCTGATCGTAGAGCCACAGGCCGGAGTCGTTGTCGATCGTGATGCCCTCGCCGGCCAGGGACGCGTGGAAGAGCACGTCGCCGCGATTGTTGATGATGGGTGCCTCGAACCGGTCGAACTGCACGCCGGACTCGACGTCGGGCGCGGCGTCGCCGGTCATCGCCACGACCTCATACGTGATCGGCAGGCCGGCTGAGGCGGTGGGAGCGACGGCTACACAGACCGCGATACACGCCGACCAGGGCAGCCAGCGGACGAAACGACGACTGAGCATGATTTTGGCCCTCCGGGACTCAGGCGGGATCACTTGCCGATCCTCTAGACTACCCAAACTAATCTACCCAAATCAGCTTGAATTGCAACAGTTTTCTGACCGACATGCCGGCACACAAGGGGATTTCGTCGCCGGCGCGCGCACAAACCCGCCGATACGCCCATCTATAGGGGGAAGAACATTCTGGCGTGAAGGAGTCAGGAGGGCAGGAGTCAGGAGGGCAGGAGTCAGGGGGCAGGAGTCGGGAGGGCAGGGACAGGAGATCGAAGCTCAAGAGCAGGCAAACTGGAAAGCTGGACATGCCGTACTTCTACGTCACTTCGTGGCTGGGCCGCTCGGCCAGTCGATTGCCGGCGATTTGTCCCAGACTGGTCGGGTTTGATGAAGCGCGCCGGCGAAAGCAGACCAGTTTCCAGACCAATACCAGACCAGTTCGAGACCAGTTTCCGGCGAGGAGGGAAGAACGGCGGGGGTCAGGAGTTGAGAATGTCAGGGCATGGAGACGCCTCAGTGCCGGGATACGACGGCGTCAAGAGACGCGAGGTGCCCACGTCTTCCACCTTGGCGACTCGGCGTCTTCGCCGCTTGGCGTACGGCTGTCGGCCGGCCAGGCGTTGTTATTCAGCCGCGATGACCAGGCGGTCGCCGACGTGCGCGCGCCAGGCGTCGTCGATCGAGGCGTCGGTGACGATCTGGTCGACGTCGTCGAGGCCGCAGACGCGGACCAGGCTCTTGCGGCCAAACTTGCTCGAGTCCATGAGCAGGACGGACCGGGTGGCCTGCTGCATCATGACCTGCTCGACGGAGGCGAGCTGGAAGTTGAGGTTGAAGGCGGCGTCGTGGTAGACGCCGGCGAGGCTGAACAGGAGCAGGTCGGCGTGGAGGTCGGCGAGGGTGCCGGTGGTGATGGGCCCGACGGTGACCTCGGTGCGGGGGTAGAGGGTCCCGCCGACGAGCAGGGTCTCGACCCGGTCGTCGTCCTTGAAGAGCTGGGCGATGGAGAGGCTGGTGGTGACGACCTGGATGGGCCGGGCCGTGATCTGCTGGGCGGCGAAGACGACGGTGGACCCGCCGTCGAGCAGGAGGGTCATCTGAGGGCGGACGAGGGAGGCGGCGTATCGGCCGATGGCGCGTTTGGCGGCGACGTGCTCGGTCATGCGGGTGGCCAGGGCGACGCCGGGCTGGGCGGGCGTGGACTCGGCGTTGAACACGGCCCCGCCGTGGGTGCGCTGGACCAGCCCGCGCTGCTCCAGGGCCTCGAGGTCGCGCCGGACGGTGGACGTCGAGACGCCCAGCTCGGCGGCCAGCTCGTCCAGCTCGGCGGCCTGGCGCTGGCGGAGGATCTCGATCAACTGCTTCTGGCGTTCGATGATGAGCATGGCGGTAAGTCGGGGTCGTCGGTGGGCGGCGGTGGCGGCCGTTCAGTCCAGCACGCGGCGCCAGCGGTTGAGGTTCCAGGCGACGCGTTCGGCGGGGGACATCGAGGCGAAGTCCGGCTCGCGGCGCGGCGCGGTGGCGTCGGCTCGCCGTTCGGTGCCCGAGGCGGTCACGGTCGTGGCGACGGGCTTGGGTTTGCTGTTGCCGCCGGATTCGCCGTAGCCGCTGCCGCGGCCGGTGGGGCGCAGGTCTTCGTCGAGGGCCCGGTAGGGGCGGAGGCCGAGCTTTTCGAGCGCGGCGTGGTAGGAGCGGACGGCCTCGGCGGGGTCGTCGAGGTCGCCGTCGGCCAGCCAGCGCAGGTGCTGGATGAAGGTGGGCTGGTGCTCGCTGTGGTTGATCATGCGGCCGTAGAGCGCGGCGCGGGCGCCGTGTCGGCGGGCCTCCCAGAGCTGGTGGAAGGCGTCGAAGGTGGTGCCGGCGGACCCGCCGAGGATGCCGGGGATCAGGGTTCGATCGTAGGAGGCGAGGGCTTCCATGGCGGCGGGGCCGTGGTAGGGGATCTTGAGGAAGATGGGTCGGCCGCGGCGGGGGACGCCGGCCAGCGTGCGGGCGATCTGATCGTTGAGGAAGCGGGCGACGTCGGGGATCGGGGCGCGCGGGGCGTTGGGGTTGAACAGCTCGAGGAAGTGGCGAAACCCCTTGGCCTCGGCCTCGAGGCGGAAGGCCTTGTAGTGCTCGAGGGTGTCCAGGTCGAGCTCGACGTCGTTGTTGAACGTCAGCGAGTAGAGGCCCAGGTCCGCGCCGAGGCGGCGCTCGGCGGGGGCGCAGGCGACCTTGCCGCACATGGCGTGGTCGATGGTGGCGGAGCGGAAGGGGCGGGAGGGCTCGGCGGCGTAGCGGGAGCCGGCGGCGAGGTGGATGTCGGTCGTGTCGTTGGCGCGGATGGCGGGGGTGACGGCGCTGCCGTCGAAGAGCCGTTCGTGGATGGTCAGCAGTTCGCTGGTGCTGACGCTCATGAGCATGATGTCGACCAGTCCCTGGCGGACGTTGGTGCGGATCAGGTCGCGGTATTGCTCGAGCGAGCGGAAGCGGCCCTCGGCGCCGTGGTGCTCGGGGCTCTGGCCGGGCGCCGCCAGGCCGTAGGCCATGTCGGCGTCCTTGGCGTCGGCGAGGATAAAGTCGGCGCAAGACGGATCGGCGAGGATACGCGCGAGCTTGCGGTCGAGGGATTTTTCGGCGGTCACGTTCGCGGCGGTCATGGCAGGCGTTCTCCCAGGATGATGGGGACGGAACGATGGCGCAGGTAACGGCCGCGCTCGAACTCGATGCGGATGGCCTCGGCGGGCAGGATCACGCCGGGGCGGTCCTTGGGCCAGTATTCCCAGTAGTCGGGCTGCTGGACGGCGGGGGAGCCGAGGCGGGAGAGGACCTCGAGCTTGGGCGCGCCGGGCTGGAGGTCCTTGAGGTTTCGCTTGACGGTGTCGAGGTCGTAGGCCTGGTACTCGACACCGCGTCGCGGGTCTTCGGGCGGGCTGGGGGTGGTGGCGCAGCCCGATGGAGCGGACGTCAAGAGCAGGAGGCAGAGCAGAGGCCACAGGAGGAGGATGGGGGTCTGTGATGAGTTCATGCGAGTTTCGTCCAGGTTTCGTCGAGTGCCTTGCCGCTGTTCTGGATGCCGGCGATTTCCTTGGGCCACAGCTCGACCTCGTGAGTTTCGAGCGCGCCGTCGCGACCGACGACGGTGGGCAGGCTGAGGCAGACGTCACGGATGCCGTACTGCCCGGCCATGCGCGTGCTGACGGGGAGGATGCGTCGTCGGTCGAGGGCGATGGCGTGGATGACCTCAGCGATGCCGATGCCGACGGCGTATCCCGCACCGCCCTTGCGTCGGATGACCTCGGCGCCGGAGCCCTGCGTGCGTTTGAACAACTCGTTCTGCTCGTGGACGGACAGGAGCCTGGTGAGCGGGACGCCGCCGACCTCGGCGGAGGACCAGATGGGGGTCATGGTGTCGCCGTGCTCGCCGAGGATCAGGGCGCGGACCTGGGTCGGGGGCAGGCGCTTGGCCTGGGCGATCATGGAGCAGAAGCGGGCGGTGTCGAGGACGGTGCCCAGGCCCATCACACGGGTGGCGGGCCAGCCCAGGTGCTCGATGGCCAGGCGGGTCAGGACGTCGACGGGGTTGGAGACGACGAAGAGGATGGCATCGCGGCGGAGACTGGCCGCGGCCAGCTCGTCGAGGATGCCCTTGAAGATCGAGACGTTGCGGTTGATCAGGTCGAGGCGGGACTCGTCGGGCTTGCGTCGCGAGCCGGCGGTGATGCAGACGACGTCGGCGTCGGCGGCATCGGCGGCGGTTCCCGAGGCGATGTCCTGGTCCGCGGCCAGCGCGCTGCCGTGCAGCAGGTCGAGGGCCTCGCCGGCGGCCAGCTCGGCGTTGACGTCCACCAGCAGGATCTGGCGCACGATGCCGGCGCACTGCAGGGCGTAGGCCGCGTTCGATCCGACACGCCCGCCGCCTCCGATGATTGCTACCTTGATGCTCATCGCTTCCTTTCGTCGTTCGCGTGGGCGTTGCCCCGCCTCCATCCCAGCGCGGGGCGTTGCCCCGGCGCTAAACAACCCGGTGACGCCGCGCGGCGCGCCGCGTCACGCCGCCGCCATGATCTGGTCCGTGATCGTCTGGACCATCTGCTCAAACACATCCTCGCCGATGGACGGTGCTTCGCGACCGCCTGCCGCCGCCCGGGTGTCCGCGACCGCGCCGGCGTGGTCCGAGCAGCGGCACTGGACCGGCCCGCCGTCGCACGCGCACGTCGCGCTCTGCGGGTGCGCGTCCTCGAACAGCGCGAGAAACGCGTCGTTCTCCTCGCCCACACACCCGCGGTCCACGCACGCCAGCCGCTCGTCCGAAAGGCCGAACTGCTGCTTGACCTTCAGCAGCCCCGCCATCTCGTCCCGGCTGAGCACGTTCACCCGCCCGATCTGCTTGCACAGGATCAGGATGCGGCAGTACGCGTCGAGGATCTCGAGCTTGTAGTACGCGTCGATCAGCGAGTTCGAAAAGCTGACCGACCCGTGGTTGCCCATCAGCAGGGTGTTCGTGTCGGGCTTGATCAGCGGCAGCAGACTCTCGGGCAAAGCCTGGGTCGACGGCATCGCGAACCGCGCGGTGCGGACCTTGCCGAGAAAGACCTCCGCCTCGGGGTGCACGCCTTCGGGCAAGGGAACGTTGGCGATGGCAAAAGCCGTGGCGTGCGGCGGGTGGCTGTGAATGACGGCCCGCACGTCGGGGCGGACGCGGTAGATCGCCAGGTGGACCTTGATCTCGCTGGTGGGTTTGCGTCCCCGCGAGTTGGGCTCGACCTGCCGGCCCTGGCCGTCCACGACGATCAGATCCGCCGGCTCGAGGAACCCCTTGCTCAACCCCGTGGGCGTGCAGAGGAACCGGTCGTCACCGATCCGGGCGGAGTGGTTGCCCTCGTTGCCGGCGCAGAAGCCGCGCTGCCAGATCCGCCGGCCGACCTCGCACATCTGCTGTTTCAGCTCTGTGATGGACTCGCTCATGTCTCGCACGCTTTCCAGTCTTGACGCCTTAGGCAGCGTTCGTCGTCCAGGCGTTGTCGTCCACCTCGATCGCGTCGAGGATCGCGGCGTTGTACGCGTCGATCGGCACGTGCCGGGGGTAGAACGGCATGCTCGCCTCGCGCCCCTCGCTCACCGCGATCAACTGCCCGACACCCGCGCCCAGTTCGTCGTAGACCACCAGCGACTCGGGCATCGGCGTCGCACGCCGCCCCCCCATCCCTGCGCTGCCCATCGCCTCGGCGTCCAGCGCCTCGGCGATCAGCCAACGCCCCGGCGGCAGCTCTGTCAGCCGTCGGTTCAGCGTCACCGTGCCCATCACCCGTGCGATCCGCATCGTGCGTTCTGCTCCGTTGCCAGCTTCACCACAGCCCGTCCGCGGGTGCCACGGTCGCTTGCGACCGTGCCGAGCGCTCGAAACGCACGCTTGCAAGCAAGCGTGGCACCCGCCCTGCATCGCGCCACCTCGTGCTCATTCGCCTCGTTTCCCCTCGCTCAGCTCCTGCAACGCCCTGGCCACCTGCGGCCCCGGCCGCGGCGGCAGCGACATCGCCCGTTCGACCACCTCGCGCATCGCCGGCGGGCTGAGCTGCGGGTACTCGATCACCAACACGTTCACGCCCAGACCGGACGCTGTGCTCACGGCTTGCCCCGTCGTGCCCACCACCGCCCGCAGTCCGCTGACGTGGTTGGCCAGGCAGACGGCCTCGCTCGCGTGTCGCACGAACAGCAGCCCGCCACGCACCGTCCCTCGGGACACGTCCCGGCCGAGGTCCCCAAGCACCTGCGTCAGGCCGCTCTGCGACCGCGGCGCCGCCGACGGCCGCAGCCGCGACCGCAGCGCGTGCGTCAGGTTCTGCACCGCCGGGCAGTGGTCGTCGGACCACCAGAGCCAGGGAGGCTTGCCGATTGCCGATTGTCGATGGCCGATCGGGGACGCGGCGTGTCGGCTGACCTTGTCCGGGTGTTCACGGGCGAAGTCGTTGGCCAAGGGTGTCAGGCGGGCGTCGGGTGCGAGGCGGGCGACGCCGTCGGGTGCGCCGGCGATCGCTTCGCGGAGTCGCTCGGCGGTGACGATGCCGGTCAGGGGCGGCGGTCCGGCGGGTGCGGGCTCGGCCTGCGCCGCCGCGAGC